>MFZO01000031.1:10802-44980 GCA_001788015.1 Candidatus Roizmanbacteria bacterium RIFCSPHIGHO2_02_FULL_38_11
GGATTTTTAATGCGCAGCTCAATTATTTTGTTTTACTTTATTTTTCAGTCAATCCTTATTCTTTTACTTCCTTTTATTTTCATCATCTTCATCATAATTATCCCAATTTTATTTGTTGAATCTTTACTCCAAAAAACAGAGGTAGAACAAAAAGAACTAGCCAGACTCAAATTTATTGGCTCACATTTGTTAAATCAAGAAAATTATAAAGCAGTAGCAGCTTGGTTTGAGGATTACTACCTAAAATTTATCCATAAAAATCGCTGGTGGAAAAGATCAAGTCTATTCTCCATACCTGCCTTGGCGCGCGACTGGGCCGTGGGATTCACCCCGACACTGGATCAGTATGGCCAGGATTTGACCTCATCTTTTTATCAGAGTAAAACACTTACCATAGTCGACCGAGAAAAAGAGATAGACGAGATTGAGCGCTCCTTATCAAAGAGTCAAGACTCTAGCGTTGTCGTAGTTGGAGAAGAAGGCGTCGGAAAACATACAGTCGTGGTCGCTTTGGCAAAAAAGATGTTTGAAGGTAGAGCAAAAAGTCTTCTGATGTATAAAAGGATCGTCTGGCTCAACATGGAAAAAATTTTAAATCAGGAGACCGACCAACAAAAAAGAGAAAACTTTTTTGAGGAGCTTTTACTAGAAGCCAGCGAGGCTAAAAACGTCATCGTATTTATCGACAACATTGATCAATACATCTCAAGCGACAGGTCAAAAATTGATTTGACAACATCTTTTGAAAAGCTTGCCAAAACAAATCAACTGCAATTCTTAGGTATAACCACGCCTTTTTATTACGAAAAATTTTTCTTGACAAATGAAAGGTTGAATCGACTGTTTACTAAAATTGACGTTAAAGAAGTGACACCTAACGAAGCAGAAAAAATCCTCCTCAGACTAGTCTATTCGTTTGAAGAACGCTATAGACTCACCTTACCTTATGAAACTATCAAGACAGCCATTCAAAAAAGCGATTTTTATATCACCGCAATTCCCTTCCCGGAAAAAGCTATTGACCTTTTAGATTCTGCTTGTGTTTATGTTTCAACCGTAATCCTGCCTCTGGCGGGACAGGCTCAATTTTCACACCCTGAGGGCGCTGTAGATAAAAAAATAGTTACACCTGAAATTATCGATAAAGTTCTATCGGAAAAAACCCATGTGCCGACTACGCTAACCGAAAATATTAAACAAAAACTCATTCACCTCGACTTTTTACTCAAGGCTTCGATTGTTAATCAACCAGAAGCCGTCACAAAACTATCCTCCGCACTTCGCAGATCATTTATTTTAATGGGAAAGCGCAAAAAACCGCTGGCCGGTTTACTCTTTTTGGGACCAACCGGAGTAGGGAAAACCGAGACCGCAAGAGCTATCACCAAGATTTTCTTTGGAGGCGATGCATACTTGCTACGATTCGATATGTCAAATTATCAATCAACCTCTGATATTCCAAAACTTATCGGATCCTTAGATACTGGGAATCCCGGACTTTTAGCCAAAGCTATTAGAGAAAGCCCTTTTGGCGTCTTACTTTTGGACGAAATTGAAAAAGCCAACAAAGATCTACTCAATATTTTTCTTACTGTACTTGACGAGGGATATTTTACTGATGGGTTTGGCAAGCGAGTCGACTGCAAAAACCTAGTTATTATAGCAACTAGCAACGCCGGATCGGACTTCATTTATACACGACAGCAAGATAGAACCTCCGAGGTTGAGGAGGAGCGAAGCGACGGGAAAACCTCGGAGGTTAATAAAGGCTTGGTAGATTATCTCATCGAACAAAAAATCTTCAGTCCCGAATTCCTCAACCGTTTTGATGCAGTTATATCTTACAATCCGCTTGATCCAGATTCGGCCAAACAAATCGCCCAAAAAATGGTTAAAAAGATATCCGAAGACGTTTTCAACATCCATAAGGTAAAACTTAATGTAACCAATATGTTTTTAAGCGATCTCGTCAATAAAGGCTATGATGAGAAGTTCGGTGCCCGAAACCTCGAACGCTTGATAAGAGATGAGATAGAAGATAAAATTGCAAAGTTGATACTGGAAGGAAAAGTAAAGGAGGGAGAAACTATTGAATTAACCTAAATTCTTATTGACCTAATCAAATCCCAATAACCAATCAACAAGTAATCCAAACAAATTCCAATATTCAAGCAAATAAAATATTCAAACTATTTGTTTTTTTGAGATTTGGAATTTGAGATTTGTTTGCATCTTGTGATTTGGAGCTTGGATATTGATTAGAAATTAGAAATTTGTATGATTAAGGTCTATTTCACCGCAGCAACGTCCTACGACGGCGACCTTTTTAATAATTACTCACAAATCGTATCACTAATTAAGAACCAATATATTAATATTTTATCGGGAGAGCAAATCGTCAATAAAAAAATACTTCTAAAAGATAAAAAACTTACTCAAAGACAGATTTATGAACGCGAAAGAAAATTTATAGAATTGGCTGATTGCATTATTGCCGAAGTGACAAAACCGTCGCTTGGAGTTGGTTCGGAGATTACCTATGCCCTGACAAAAGAAAAGCCCGTCTTAGCTCTCGTCTTTGAAGGATATGAAGATAGAATCTCTCCGATTATTTCTGGAAACCCTTCAGAAAATCTTTTTATCGAGTATTACAATTTTGACAAGTTATCATTTATCATCAAAGACTTTCTTGCTCACACTGAAACATTAAGACAAAAAAAGGGCAAACTTATAGTCATCGACGGCGGAGACGGATCTGGTAAAACAACACAGGCCAAATTGTTGTTTCGTTATCTAAAAAGTTATAAGGTACCAACAAAGTATTTTGATTTTCCTCAATACTATAGTTCTTTTCACGGAAAAACTGTTGCTAAATTTTTACGGGGTGAATTCGGGAACATCAATCAAGTATCACCATATCTCGCGTCACTCGCCTATGCACTTGATAGAGCTTCTGCAAAAAATGAGATGGAGTTTTTATTAAAAAAAGGCGGTTACATAATCGCCAATAGATACGCAACGTCAAATATAGCCCACCAAGGAGCCAAGTTTTTTAGCATAAAAGAAAGAGAGCATTATCTAAAATGGGTATATGAGCTTGAGTACAAGATTCATCGAATCCCGAAGGAAGATATTGTTATCTATCTTTACGTTCCTTGGCAAATTGGGTCAAAACTTACTGAAAATAGGAAAAAAAGAAAATATCTTCAAGGTCAAACAAAGGACATTCACGAGAAAGATCTCAATCACCGTATTGAGGTAGATAAAATGTATCTTAGTTTAGCTAAGAGATACAGACACTGGGTGAAAATTGATTGCGTCGTAAGGGGAAAACTTCTGTCTCCTCAAGAAATTCATAAAAAATTAATTGCTGTTTTGCAAGAGAGAAAAATTATCTCCTAATCGTATTACTTTTCTAAATGTCATTCTCGCGGAAGCGGGAATCCAGATTTTAATGGGATCCTTCATTATCATTCAGGATGACGACCGAATTATTGAATTATGGTCGTCATTTGACAAATGGTAAGTGGTTGTTTTATAATTCAAATTAGGTATGGACAAGAAGCTTGTTGCTCTCATAACGCTCTTTTTTATCTCTTTTGGCTTTTTTACAGCTATCTTAATTTTTAAAGCACCGCTCATTCAGCTTACTCGAGCTAAAGAAGATTTTACACCTTCACCTGTTCGTTCAAAAATGCTCGCTTGGCCGTTATCTTATCTCAATGCGGATGGGGGATCAGAATCGGTAATAAGCGTCTTCATCGTCAGTCAATCTGATAGGCCGCTTGCCGATAAAGTCGTAACTCTTACTAACACTATAGGTACTCTAAAAGAGACAGCTAAAACAACTGATAATAATGGTAAAGCCACATTTAGCATTACTTCAACTATTCGAGGTATCGCCGAAATCGAAGCGATTGTAGAACCAAATATCAAACTAAGCAAAAAAATATCTATCAAATTCGAATGATTCTACGAAATTACGAATACGTACTAATTTACTAATTCTACTTTTATTTGTACATTCGTAATCATTCGTAAATTCGTAGTTAAATTTATGAAGAAAATTACCAAGGTAGTCATTCCTGCGGCAGGTTTTGGAACCAGATTTCTGCCTCAAACCAAGGCGATGCCCAAAGAGATGCTTCCCGTTGTCGATAAACCAGTCATCCAATATGTAGTTGAGGAAGCCGTTTCTTCCGGAATTGAAGATGTAATTATAGTAACTGGTTATAGCAAAAGGGCTATTGAGGACCACTTTGATACACCAAATGCAGAACTAGTTAAAAATTTGGAGCAAGGTAAAAAAGATAAAATGCTGGAGGAAGTAAGGGCTATATCAGAACTTGCTAACTTTATTTATATTAGACAAAAAGGTCCCTATGGAAACGCAACACCAATTAAATCCTCTAAACATTTACTGAACGATGAACCCTTCTTAGTTCTTTGGGGAGATGATTTTGTCTGGGCTAACCCCCCAAGAGCAAAGCAGATGATTGATGCTTTTTACAGATATGAAGCAACTATTCTCTGTGGTATTAAGACAGAAAGAAAGGAAGATACAGTAAGATACGCGTATGTGAAAGGGACCCAACTAAATGACGGTGTATGGAAAGTTCAAGAACTCATAGAAAAACCAGGACCAGATAAAGTTCCGTCGAATTTAGCTATTGTATCAGGTTATATTTTGACCCCTGATATTTTCCCGATTTTAGATTCTCAAAAACCGGGTAGAGGAGGTGAGTATTACCTACCAGAAGCTATTGATCTTTTAGCAAAAAAGCATCCAGTATACGCAATTGAAATCAAAAATGGTAAGTATTACGATACAGGTAATAAATTTGAATACATGAAAACAGTGGTAGAGCGTGCTCTAGAACACAAAGATATCAATGGCGAGTTTCGAAAATTCCTCAAAGATCTATCCCTTTAAATATCCGTGCTAATCTGCTATAAATCCGTGAAAATCTATTTTATATATGATAGAATGAACAAATGGTAGTAATTCCAAAACAAATTGATGAACTTTTTGCTGCCAAAGCCCATCTGGGTCATAAGACAAACCGAGTCCATCCCAAGGCAAAAAAATATATCTATACAATTCAAAATAGTGTATCGATTATTGATCTTTCAAAAACTACCGTGCTACTTGATGAAGCTAAACTCTTCGTTCAAGAGTTAGCAAAACAAAATAAGGTTTTATTAATGGTCGCAACTAAAAAGATTGCCTCTTCTCAAATTCAAGCCTTATGTCAAAAAGCCTCCATTCCGTTTGTTACTACAAAGTGGCCAGCTGGTTTACTCACCAATTTTGAAACAATAACCAAAAATATTAAAAAACTTATCCAAATGAAAAAAGATAAAGAAGAAGGCACCTGGAATAAATTTGTCAAATACGATAGAGTTAAATTGGAAAAAGAACTTACGAAATTGGAGAAAGCATATGGCGGGCTTATCCGGCTCGAGAAGCTTCCGGATGCATTTTTTATTGTTGATGTTAAAAAAGAAAAAAATGCCGTGAGCGAAGCGCATAAAAAACTCATTCCTGTCGTCGCCATAACTGACACAAATGTCGACCCTGAACTAGCCGATTATCCTATTCCCGCCAACGATGATTCCCTCTCATCGATAGAATATATTGTTAATCAAATTATTGACACATATGTTAAAGCAAAAAAATGACGAACATAATACATTAATCTGTTCGTCATCCCGAGGCGCTAAACGACGAGGGACCCCGATAATAAAATCCTATGCTTGATATTAGTAAACTAAAACTACTACGAAATGAAACCGGAATTTCAATTGCTTTATGTAAAAAAGCGCTTGAGGAAAGTAATAACGATATAAAAAGAGCTAAAAAACTTTTGGCTGGTTGGGGGATTGAAAAGGTAAAAGACAAGATGAGTCGGATAACCTCGGAAGGCTCTATTTTTAGTTATGTACATCACAATAAAAAAATTGCATCATTGATTGAAATTCTGTGTGAGACTGATTTTGTAGCAAAAAATTTAGAGTTGCAAAAGTTAGGCCAAGAGTTAAGTATGCAAATAGCTTCAATACCTACAAAAAATGTGGAGGAACTTATGAATCAGGACTATATTCGCGATCCCTCAAAAAAAATAACTAATCTTATCCGAGAAGCAATTGTTAAGTTTGGAGAAAACATTAAAATTGGAAGATTTTTGAGATGGGAACTGGGAGAATAACCATATGGACTCGATTTTAGAACAATTTAAAAAATCAGCCGAAAAAGCTCTCTTATATTTAAAAGAAGACCTCAAGTCCATCCGCACCGGTAAATCCAGTCCAGCCCTTCTTGAGAATCTAATAATCGAAACTTACGGAGGACAATCGAAATTAAAACTTATGGAACTGGCAACAATTATGACAGAGGGTCCTACAGCTTTATCGGTTACTCCATTTGATCCGTCTACTCTCTCAGATATTGAAAAAGCCATTCTAAAATCTTCGCTTGGCATAACGTCCTCGATTCAAGGTAGTCGTCTGCTTGCCAAAATGCCACCGCTGTCTCAGGAACAGCGAGAAAAACTAGTCAAGTTGGTGAATCAAAAAACTGAGGAGAGGAAAAACATTATAAGAAATAACCGCGACGAAGCAAGAAAAAAAATTAAGCAACTATTCGAAGCAAAAAAAATCACTGAGGACGATAAATTTAGGCTTGAAAAAGAGGCGGACACCGAAACTCAGAAACTAATGGAAGAATTACAGCTAATAAAAGAACATAAAGTGAAAGAAGTGCTTGAAATATAATTTTAAGACGAAGATATGAGTATTCTTATTTTTATTCTCATCCTCGGAATTCTTGTTCTAGTACACGAATTTGGTCATTTCATAGCTGCCAAAAAAAAAGGCGTTCTAGTAGAAGAATTCGGATTTGGTTTTCCACCCAGAATATTTGGCAAAAAATTCGGTGAAACAATATATAGCATCAACCTTATTCCATTTGGAGGATTTGTCAAACTGTTTGGGGAAGAATATCACGATCTCAAAAAAAATGAAAACCTCAAACTTCCAACTTCAAACCTCCAACATAGAGCTTTTGCCTATAAGGATCCACATATTAAAACCCTCATCATCGTTGCAGGGGTGATGATGAACTTCCTATTAGCTATATTCATTTATTACTTTACACTCTCTACGAATAACTTTAAATCGGAGGCTTTGCCTCTCATAAAAGACTACAACTTTAGATTCGGCAATCAGGAAAATAGAGTAGTCATCGGAGCGGTTGTCCTAAGATCACCGGCATCAAAAACTGAAATTAAAACGGGTGATATAACAACACGGGTCGGAATAGAAGATCAAGCAAACCAAATCAACTGGTTTCCCATCAAAAAACCAGAGCAGTTTATTGACCTTGTAAAACAATCTAAGGACAAACCTATTTACCTGGATTTAGAGAATATCATTAACGATGAAAAAAAAATTGTTAGAGTTATACCTCGCTATGATGCCAAACTAAAAAGAGCGGTAATAGGCATTAACCTTGTCGAAGCTGCAATCATAAGTTATGACACAATACCTGAACGACTACTTATGGGTTTTCTACAGTCTTATAATGTCACAGCTTACAATATTGAAGGAATTGGCTTCCTTTTCAGTCAGTCGGCCAAGCAGAAATCTCTCGAACCAGTTGCAGAAGGTTCAGCTGGTCCCATTGGAATATTTCGAATCATCGATGAAACTGTACAATCGTCAGGTAAAAAACTCGTGCTCAATCTTCTCAACCTTTTAGCTCTTTTGAGTTTATCGCTTGGATTTATCAATATTTTGCCGTTTCCGGCGCTAGACGGGGGAAGATTTGCCCTTGTCCTCTACGAATGGGTGGCAAAAAAGAGAGTAAACCAGAATCTGGAAAGAAATCTCAACCTTATCGGCTTTGCCATTCTCCTATCGCTTGCAGCTTTAGTAACAATAAGTGATATAATAAAAATTTACCGATGAAACTAAAATACGATAATATCACCATCTCAGGCGGTGTCGCGGTAGGAACGTCTACACTTCTTTACAATCTTAAACATTACCTTAAACCTTACGGCTGGAAATTTTTTTCCGGCGGTGAGTTTATGCGAGACTATGCTATTAAAAAAGGATTTATTCCAAAGAATCTCAAAACTCATCATACGGCTGCAGTTTACTCGGACGATTTTGATAAAAAAATAGACTACGGTATGAAAGAGCGACTACAAAAAGAAAAACTGCTAGTGTTAGAATCTTGGCTTTCAGGATTTATGGCAAGAGGACTGAAAAACACATTAAGAATATTACTCGTTTGTTCAAATGAAGCAATTAGGGTTGATAGAGTAGTGAATAGAGATAACGTCACAATCGATGAAGCTAAAAAATTTATCAAAGACAGAGAAGAAGTCAATTTTAAGAAATGGCACAGACTTTACGGAAAACATAACTTCTTCGATCCAAAACACTATAATTTAGTAATAGACACATACTCTTCTGGACCCTTAGAAACTACCGGAAAAGTCCTAGACAAACTCGGCTATAAGAATAAAAATACTTGAAAATTATATAAGCCAAGCATCCTACTATATGTTACCAAACTTCTAAATTTGCTGTAAAATTAACTTGTTTAACTGATATGAAACAAGGACTTGATTACATAGGAGTTACCTGCGTTTTTTACTGTCATGACGGGAAAGGAAATCTCCTCCTTCACAAAAGATCAAATAAATGCCGAGACGAAAAAGGACGTTGGGACTGCGGTGGAGGAGCGATGAAAGTTGGCGAGACATTTGAACAAACTGTGAGGCGTGAGGTAAAAGAAGAGTATTGCACTGTTGTGAAAAAGCTTCAACTTGCTGGTGTCAGCAACGTTTTAAGAAAACAGCAAGGGAAATTAACACATTGGATTGCTGTACTATTTGCCGCTCAAGTTAATCCCGAAAAAGTAAAAATCGGCGATCCGGAAAAGATGGAAAAAATCGGCTGTTTTAAACCAAATAAACTCCCTAAACCTCTTCATTCAATGTTCCTTACTCACCTCAAGTATGTCAAAGAAACTAAAGTCCTTTAATTTCCTTTAAATTCCTTTATAATTCCTTCTATGCTTTACTCAAAACTTTTTGGCAAAACGGTAAAAAAAGCTCCTTCGGACGCTACTTTAATTTCCCATAAGCTTCTCTATCAAGCCGGATTTATCCGCGAATCAACCGCAGGAAGATACTTTATGCTTCCCTTAGGTCAACAGGTTCAGCTTAAAATTATGCAGATAATCCGAGAAGAGATGGATGAAGCAGGTGCGCAAGAAATGCTATCACCTGTTCTTCATCCGCTTACCCTTTGGGAAGAAACCAATCGGACGAAAACAACAGGTTTTGAACTCATGAAAATCAAAGACAGAAGAGAAATGTGGTTTGCTTTGGCTGGCACAGCCGAGGAAATGTTTGTCGATGTTGTTCGCAAATTTAGGCCAAGCTATAAAGATTTGCCTTTTAATATCTATCAATTTTCCCTAAAATTTCGCGATGAACTTCGAGCAAGAGGGGGGCTTCTTCGTGTAAGAGAGTTCATTATGAAAGACGCTTATTCATTCGATCGAAACGAAGAGCAATTTAAAAAAGAGTATCAAAACATGTGGCAAACCTATAAAAGAATTTTTGAAAGCATGGGATTAAAAACAACAGTTATTGAGTCCGATAACGGATATATAGGAGGTGAGTACTGTCATGAATTTGTAGTTGAGTCGGAGATAGGGGAGAGTCGCTATCTAACGACAGCCAAACAAGAGTATGCAGCTCATGAAGAAGTTGCAAAATTCAGCCGAGATGAAAAAAACTTAACAGAAAAGCTTGCTCCCTTAAAAGAGGTGGAAGCAAAAAGAGGCACCACCATGGAAGATGGAGTAAAGCTGCATAAAAAACCTCTTTGGCAGCAGATTAAAGACGTATTGTTCGTGGATGAAAAAGGAAGATTTATTTTATCGATTATTCGAGGTGACTATGATATCAACGAAGTCAAACTCAAACACCTAACAAACGCCATCAGTTTGCGCCATGCTACAGATGAAGAGATAAAAAATAAAATTCATTCCGAACCTGGCTTTATTTCTCCTGTGGGAATAAGAAATATTATTGATAAAAATATAAAGTTAATTCTTGTTGCTGATGACTCTCTTCGTACTATACGAAATGCATATGGTGGCGCTAATAAAAAATTTAAAGATCTATTCAATATGAATATTGATAGAGACTATCAACCTGACCTAGAAGGAGATATAGCTATGGCGCAAGCGGGATTTTTATCATTAGATAAAAAACAAAAACTTATCGAAAAACGAGGCATTGAAGTTGGCAACATCTTCCAACTAGGCTATCACTATTCAAAAAGGATGAAAGACGCCGTGTTCGTTGATCAAAACGGAAAACTAGAACCTTTTTATATGGGTTGTTACGGAATAGGTATCGGCAGAACTCTGGCCGCAATCGTCGAGAAATTTCATGATGACCGGGGAATAATCTGGCCAGAAAATGTCGCTCCTTACAAATTTCACTTATTAGGATTCGATTTAAAAGATGAAAAAGTTAAAAAAGTTGCTTATGAAATCTATAACCTATTAACTAAAACCCACAACCTTGAGGTTTTATTCGACGATAGGGAAGAGACTTCCGCGGGAGAGAAATTTGCCGACGCGGACTTGATCGGAATTCCTTATAGATTGGTTGTTTCGAAAAGGACTGGTGATAAAATTGAAGTTAAAAAAAGAAATGAGAAGAAAATTGACTTACTAACATTAGAACATATTATAAAAACGTCATCCTGAACTTGTTTCAGGATCTGGATTGTCATTCCCGCAAAAGCGGGAATCCAGAAATTAGTAATTATATAGATTCCGCATCAAGCTTGCCCTCATGAAAATGGGGGTGCGGAATGACAATAGGTAGCAATGAAAACCATAGTCACCCATTTCTCCCCCGACCTGGATGCGATAAGCTCATGTTGGCTCATCAAAAAATTTCTCCCCGGCTGGCAAAATGCTCTTATAAAATTTGTTCCCGCAGGTTCTACTTTAAACAACTTACCACCGGACGATAACCCGGAAATTATCCATGTGGATACGGGTCTTGGTAAATTTGACCACCATCAAACAAATATTAAAACTTGTTCTGCGGAAAAAATCTTAGACTATCTAAAAAAAAATGGGTTAATTAAAATGAAACTGCTCGAACCTCTCACTAGACTGGTGAGTTTTGTTATTGAAGACGATCATTTTCTCGAAGTTTACTATCCAGAACCCGAGGCGGATCGCTATGAATTCCTTCTTAATAATACAATAGACGGAGTAAAAATTGTTTTAGCCGAAGATCAAAAACTCGCTGAGTTTGTCTTTGTCATTCTTGACGGAACGCTGGAAAAGTTCAAAAAGAAAATTGCTGCAGAAGAGGAAACAAAAAAAGGGCTAATTTTTCAATCCTATCTTGGCAAATCCTTTGCCGTTGAATCTCCTAATGACGAAGTCTTGAGATTTGCTCAAAAAATTGGTTATCAACTGGTCATTCGCAAAGATCCAAAATTCGGAAATATCAGGATTAAATGTCCGCCTGAACCTAAACTGGATTTAACTCCAATTTATAATAAAATTCTCAAAATCGATTCGATAGGATCCTGGTTTCTTCATTCATCGAAACACATGCTTTTGAATGGCTCACCAAAGCGGCCCGATCAAATTCCATCTCCATTATCGATCCGACAAATAATTGAAATAGTGAAAAGTGTATAATAGAATGTTAGAGATTAGACGTTGGATGTTATGAATTATTTTAACTTCGAACTTCCATCTTCTAACTTCTAACTTTTAGAGAGGGGGTTTTAATTATGGTTTTTGTTAGTAAAAAAAAAGGCGAGTCAAAAGACAGATTATTTAGAAAATTTACCAGAACCTTTATTGAAGAAAATATCGTTGATGACGTGAGAAGTAAATTATTTTACAAAAAACCCTCGCTTCTAAGAAAAGAGAGAGAGAAAGAACTTTTAAAATTAAGGCGTCAACCTAGATCGTTGAAAAGGAGTTACCGAAGATAATATTTATGCTCAACATCACTTCTTCCTCCCGATATAAAATTAATAGGAAATTGATAAAAAAAACTTTCGCTGAAATGTTGACTAGCTACGGAATTCCAGATAGTGCCGTAATTAATATTGTCTTCGTTGGAAGAAATAAAATGAAAGCAATAGCTGCAAAATACGCACACGAAAAGGAAGCTTTGCCTGTCCTGAGTTTTTCCTATCATGACCTCAATCTAACCCCCGGGGTTGAGGAGCGTAGCGGGAAAACCCCGGGGGTTGAAAAGCTAATGGGCGAAATTTTTATTTGTTATCCTCAGGCTATAATTCTAGCGGCTGAAAAAGATAAAAAGGTTGACGACATCATTATATTCCTAATTAAACACGGAATTGAAAATATTATGCAATAATGTTTTATCTAAAATACCGTCCCAAGACCGTAGAAGAGCTTGACAACACCAAAGTTAAAGAAATTATAAAGAAATTACTTCAGTTGCAATCTCTCCCTCATGCTTTTTTATTCTTTGGTCAAAAAGGAACAGGAAAAACCTCAACGGCACGAATTATAGCCAAAGCGGTAAACTGCCTATCAAATGATTATGCTTCGAGCGAGCGTAGCGAGTCGAGAAGCTCTCGATCGCGTCAAACGCGACAACCACGTTCGACGTGGCAGGCTCGAACTGTAAAAAATATAGAACCATGCAACACCTGTAGAAATTGTCTATCCGTCGATTCCTCTTCGTCTCCCGATGTCATCGAACTTGATGCTGCTTCCAATCGAGGCATTGAAGATATTAGAAACTTAATTAAAGAAGCCAGTTTTTTTCCGATGGTCAATCGCTATAGAGTATATATCGTTGATGAGGCACATATGATCACTAACGACGCCTTTAACGCGCTACTTAAAACTCTGGAAGAGCCTCCCTCCTCTGTCATTTTCATTTTGGCAACAACAAATCAAGAAAAAATTCCTAAAACTATACTCTCACGTTGCTCTATAATCAATTTCGGAAAGGCTCAAAAAGCTGACATTGTTTCTATGCTTAAGAAGGTCGCCAAAAAAGAAAAAATAATAATTGAAGAACAACTTCTTAGTCTTATTGCCCAACACGCAGACCACTCATTCAGAGATGCAGTTAAAATTTTAGAAGAACTAGCCACCCAGCAAAAACTCTCTTACGAGGAGGGAAAACAATTCTTAGGCCTTCTTAAGGAAAATTTCTTTGAAGCTTTGCAAAAAAAAGATCTTAAAGTAATTCTGTCGTGGATTGATGAATTCAGTCAGTCAGGTGGAAATGTCAAATATCTCATCGAGCAACTCCTCGATGAATTGAGAATAGCACTTTTAGCCCAAAGCGGCGTTAAAACAGACGAAGGAATTGACATTACCCTTAACGTTAAAGACATCGTAAGTCTTATGAAACTCCTAACCGAAGCGTATAATAACCTTAAAATTTCACCGATCGAATCATTACCGCTTGAGATTGCACTCGTGGAGTTCTATAATCAACATAAGTCAAAAGTTAAAAATTAAAGTTAATAAATCGTCATGAGCGTTCGTCTTGAGAGTGAATAGCTCATGACACAACTTAGGGAAAATCGTTGGGAATAAACCGCTAGGTTTTGTCCCATAACGTAAGGGGGTGTAAATTTATGATCAATCCACTTGGAGGACTGGGCGATTTACAAAAGCTTCAACAACAAGCTCAACAGATGCAACAAGCTCTTCAACAGGAACAGGTAACTGTTGAAAAAAATGGTGTTAAAGTAACAGTGAGAGGCGATCAAATCATAGAAGTGATCGAAGTTGACGGCGTGATTGAAAATCGTGTAGCGGAAGCGTTAAACGAAGCCATCAAAAAAACCCAAGAACTTGCGGCAAAAAAATTGATAGAAATATCAACCCAACAACAACGATAGACCTTAGATATTTAGACTTTAGAAGTAAGAATTTGTTTTTCTAAAGTCTATGATCTAACGTCTAAAATCTATGCTTAAGTTATTCTCAGGCTCTGCTAATCGTAAACTCTCTCAAGAGGTTTCCAAACTTCTAAAGATATCCATTTCTGATGCTGAAGTAACCCGCTTTGGTAATTCTGAAGTCAAAGTCACAATTCGAGAAAAAGTAAAAAACCAAACTTGTGTCGTTATTCAACCTACTTCTAATCCTACAGATAGCAACGTGGTGGAACTTCTTTTCTTTTGCGATGCCCTTCGGCGTCAAGAAGCCAAAAAAGTAATCGGCTATATTCCCTGGTTTGGTTACGCCAAACAAGATATCCAACACAGGCCCGGAGAGTGTGTCTCGGTTAATGTCATTATTCGAATGCTCGAATCTATCGGTTTTTTTAAGATATACACTGTCGATCTACATGACGAAGCTACCGGAGGCGTTTTCTCAATACCTTTTAAAAACCTTTCAGCTTTACCTTTATTGGCCAAACATATAGCTGAATACTTTACCTCAAAAAAAATCGATTTAAAAAAAGTCGCATTGGTTTCGCCTGACCAAGGGGCAGTAGAAAAAGTAAGAAATTTCGGCGAAACATTCTATGGAACATCTAATTTCTCAGAAGCGGTTATAGAAAAGAAACGCAACTTAAATATTGCCCACAAGGCTAAACCGCTGGATTTGTACGGAGACGTCAGAGATAAAATATGCCTTATAGTCGACGATATGGTCGTCTCGGGCAGCACAATTTTGCCTGCGGTTGATCTCTGTCTTGAGAGAGGTGCCAAGAAAGTTTACGTCGCTGCAGTCCATCACGATTTTACCAAAGACGCTCCCAAATTATTGCAAAAGTCTAAGTTAGAAAGATTTTTCACAACTAATAGTATTCACCTTAATAATGACCAAAAATTTCCAAAGCTGGAAGAAATTTCTATTGCTTCTATAATTGCAGATGAACTAAAGAATTATGTGTAATATCAGATCCTCTTAAATAATACACATTATGTCATTCCTGCGAAAGCAGGAATCTATTTAATAGATTCCTCATCAAGTGCGGAATGACAAGGTGATTAACCAGATTTGATATAAATTTTCCTAATATTCATTCCTACCTTCAATTGACTTTTGGAGAGTCATATAATCGGCGTATTCTAAACTTGCACCAATAGGCAAACCATAGGCCAAGCGGGTTATTTTGAAGTAAACTCCATTGTGTTTCTTAACTTCTTTTAATCTGTCTCTTATGTACATCGCCGTTGCCTCCCCCTCCATATCCGGATTCATCGCGAGAATAATTTCTTTTATTCTGGTTTTTTTTAACCCGTTAACCCGTGAACTCGTTAACTCACTAACTCTATCTAATAATTGTTGAATATAAATGTCCTCCGGTCCGATATGATTAAGCGGATCTATTTTCCCATGAAGAACATAATAAACGCCTTTATATATGTTTCCGGTCTCAAAAGATAATAAATCTAATACCTCTTCAACTACTGTGATTATCTCGTGATCTCTGGATGTGTCTTTATCAATGCTGCAGATTTCATCTTCCGTCAAATTCATGCAGACTCTGCATAACTTAGTTTTGGACTTGAGAGACCCTATAGTTTCTGCAAATTCTTTTAGATCTCTTTCTGGAAGCCTCAATAAATAAAATGCCAGACGGTTAGCTGTTTTTTCACCAATCCCAGGCAAACGCTCGAGAAATAAAGAGATTTGTTTAAGATTATTGGGCAAAGTATTCATAAACTAAATCTGTATCACATCCACAATCACCAGTGGTTTTCTCCCTCTTTCTTTAAAAAAGAAGTCCTCTAATATTTCGCCAGCTTCTTTTCTAACATTATTAATATCAATTATTCTCTCACCTCTAGGCTTCAATACTTTTTCAAGTCGACGAACAGCTTCGGAAAAAAGCATTTCCTCACCTGATTCATAGACAAATCCCCTCGAAAGAAACTTTGGCCTTGTCGTTAGTTTTCCTTGACCATCCAATATTAGAACCGCTGCCACAATTCCCTCCGTTGCTAAAGTTTTTCGATCACGTAAAACTACATTTCCCACGTCTCCTACGCCATAAGCGTCAACATAGATATTTTTAGTCTCGATTGAATCTCCACGATAGCCCTTACCCTTAGTAAACCAGACTGTTTCACCTTCATCTAATAAAAAAAGCTGTTCTTTCTTATATCCCAAACCCATTACTAACTTTTGATATTGATGCTGATGCCTAACTGTGCCTCCTATTGGAATAAAATATTTAGGATCGGTGAATCTGACTAAAAATTTCAAATCTTCTTGATTTCCGTGACCAGATGCGTGTAATTGGTCTTGAATATCAGAATAAATGACATCGGCGCCTAATAGCGAAAGTTCTTCGATTAAAGCGTACACCTCATTTTCACTTCCCGGTATCGGATCTGAAGAAAAAACAACTTTATCCCCTGGCTTTATCTTTATATGAGAATTTCTGTTGTTGGCTAGCTTGGATAGTGCAGAACCATATTGTCCTTGTGATCCGGCTGCTATAATGCAAACCTTATTTGGAGGAAGACGCATTACTTCTTCCTCTTTGGCAGTCAAACTTTCCGGTATAGGCAAATAGCCTATATCCGAAGCTATTCTTGTATTTTCCTTCATGGATCTACCCAGAAAAACTATTTTTCGGTTAAATTTTATTGCAGCCTCAACGCATTGCCTGATGCGAGAAATGTTGGATGAAAATGTCGTCATTATAAATTTACCTTTGGTTTTTCGCATTTCATCTTCAAAAGTTTGACCAACAATACTCTCGGACAGGGTTAACCCCTCGCGATCAGAGCCAAGACAGTCAGACAATAAGCATAACAGTCCGTCATTACCGGCCTTGGTAATAGCGTAAAAATCAGGATGTTTCCCATATGGAGGCGTTAGATCCAATTTAAAATCTGTTCCGTGATAGATATTTCCGACCGGTGTCTTGATTAAAACATGAAAGGTATCAGGGATCGAATGCGTTACGCGTATAAAATTTATCTTGAATAGTCCGAACTGATACTCTTTTTCATACTTTAATTCGTTCAGGTCGACTCTTTGATTAAATTCCTTAAATTTATTTTGCACAAATGCAGTTGTGAGTCGGCTGGCAAAGACCGGCGGCCTGCCTAAGGTATCATAGTGAAAAGGTAGGGCAGAAGTATGATCTTCGTGTCCATGACTTAAAATAACTGCCCTGATCTTTTCTTTTTTGTCGGCTAAATAAGAAACATCCGGAATCACAAAGTCTACTCCGAGCTCTTTTTCCTGAGGAAATCCTATCCCACAGTCAACAATCAAAATGTCTTTCAACTTTTCATTTTCATATAACTCATACACGTACATGTTTTTTGTAACCCCAACCACACCACCCAGAGGAATGAAGTGAAGCTTGTAGGAATTCATATTTTGAATATAACGATTATAACAATTATAATTGAAAGTAACAAACAATAATTTACTTTCATCCCGAAGCTATAAGCGAGGGATCTACTATGAAAATCACTGAAAAACTCATAAAGTCAAAACTATCTGAGGTTCTCGATCCTGAACTCAACATCTCCATCGTCGATCTTGGACTGGTTTATAAAATTGAATTGCTAAAAGCTAATAGAACTAAGATAACTATGACGCTTACCACCATTGGCTGTCCATTATTTTCGCTGATCGAGCAAGAGATAAAAAGCAAACTCAAAACGATTGGGCTACCAAATGAAAAAATCGAGTTTGAGTTGACATTCGATCCGCCTTGGTCTATGGACAAAATGTCAGAAAGAGCCAAAGCAATGCTCGGTATTTAAAGATTATTCCAATAACATGTTAACCCGTTAGCGCGTTAACGAGCTAACGAGTTAAACAATTATGATAAAAGGAGTATTAGAAGATTCATTCGAAAAACTTGCCGAGCAAGGAGTAACCCAGACAAAAAAAGTTGTCAAATCTACCGTTAAACAGGTTGCATCTACTATCAGCCCCACCAAGATGTGGGAGCAAATCCTCGGTTTAGACTCAGATAGCGACATAACCTCCGAGAATGGCAACGCAACCTCGGCGGTTGAGGAGCGAAGCGGGAGAACCGCCGAGGTTAAAAAAACCGGCAACAATACTCCTCTCAACTTAGAGAAACTCGGAAAATCTTATCAAGATAAGGAAAAACAAAAAACCGAAGCCTTACGTCAAAGATTATTTCAGCTGGTAAAACACGGAGAGGAGAAGGTTTTACTGGAGAGAAAACAAGAAGAAGAGGAAAAAAAACAAAAAGAGACCTATGAAGCTCAAGAGAAAAAACGAAGAGAGGAAGAAAAGAAAAAAAAAGATCAAGCAACAGAAATACCGAAAGGAAAGGTGAGAAGAAGCATCTTTTCTCCCAAGAAAGTCGCCCAACGCCAGCACGCCGAAACCAAACCCTCTACCGGCAAACAATAAACAACTCATTCCTATTATTTTTTATTTAATTTCCTTTAGCGTCCTTTAAAATCCTCTAAAAATAGAATAACCTTCCGAACCTGCGAGTATGTGCTAAAATAAGGTGTTCATTCAAAATTCGGGGATTGGCGCAGCGGTAGCGCGCACGGTTCGGGACCGTGAGGCCGTGAGTTCAAATCTCACATCCCCGACCAAGCGATTTAGGCGGGCGGGACCGAGAAGTAGTGGGTTCAACTCCCGCCGTCCGGACATTAGAATCCGTTTTCGAGCTAAGATTTGGATGATAAATACTTTAAAACTATAGGTTTATCCAATTGCTGGCTTAAACCAAAGGCAAAAACAAGTAATTTTTTGATTTTACGTTTAGTAAGCTATTTATTCGGATTTTGAGAAGGATTTTTGAGATAAATCAGATTAGTTGCGATAAATTCTGGATTTTTAACTTTTTTTCTAGCGAAAAAAACAAAGTTCAGAGCAAAATGACAGTTTAATCCAAATTCTAGCAGTCGGCTAAAAAAAGTGCTAAACCTTATCTTATTTTTTTCTAGGCTGTCAAATCAATCCAAATTTAATTAATTCTTTAATTTAACCTCTCATTTCTTCCTAAACTCATTGAGTTTATTAACAGTAGACTAAAATTACTATTCTGCTCTAAACCACTTATGATTTCCAGAAGTCAGGTTTAACTCGTATTAATTTAACGGTCTAAAATGCGATTCTTAATCGTTATTTTTTTCTAAATTTCTAAACTAAATGTTTCTCTTAAATTTTTGGGTCACTTTTGACTATGAATTTGATATTACTATAAGATAGTACTTTGAGTTTGGTGCATACGTCATTCTGGTGATCCCGGCAAAGGTGGGAGCATCCAGAATCGTTGTTAAACAATTTGTAAAGTCTGGACAAGACGGGTACAGGACTGTAACCCGTCAATCCCGAATGACAAATTGACCGTATATTAAGCAATGACTCCGTTACTCTAAAAAAAATACGTAAGAGTTCACGGTCTTTGACATAACTATATCATTCTATGTCATTTCGAGCGATGAGTTTTGGAGTCGAGAAATCTCATTCAACAGCGTATATAGGTTCTGTTGTGCTAGATCCCTCGACTTCGCTCGGGATGACATTGTGTCAAGAAGCGTGAATAGTTACAAAAATACTCAACACCAGAATTATGGCAAAAAATAAATGTTAAAAAACAAAGCGGTATTTTTTTCAACTTTCGCTTAAAATAAAATAATTGGGTTGCCAATTTTTACAATTCAACACATAATTAATTACCGACCTATATCAATATTAGTGGAATTGCAAAAACGCAAGCGCATCGGATCGTGTCCCGATTTAATCGATATTCCTCCGGGGTGAAAATGAGAAAGAGCTAGAACCTGTTGCAGAACCTTATACTTTAAACCGTCATTGCGAGCGAAACAAAGTGAAGCGAAGAAAACTCAAAATAATTATAAAGATTGCTACGTCCCCCGCCAAAGGCGGGGTCCTCGCAATGACACCGTTACGAGTTTCGTAATTCACATTTTAAATATTGATTACTAAGAATTTCGATATTCTAAATTCAGTTTTATCAAATATTTTGTTCAACTTTGATTGGTCAATTTTATTTAACGTTAATAAATTTACATCAAACTAAATATTTAACTAGATCAATTTTATTGACCTTTTGCAATTAACAGGCTAAGGTGTATACTTAACTTCATGAAACTTTACAACACCCTCACAAGACAAATCGAGGAATTCAAACCGATAGAACCAAATAAAGTCAAATTCTACCACTGCGGTCCTACTGTCTATTGGGTGCAGCATATCGGAAACTTGCGCGCTATGACCTGGGCGGACCTCATAAGACGCAGTCTCACTTTTTTAGGCTTTCAAGTAATTTTCGTTAGAAATTACACCGACGTTGGACATCTGACGAGCGACCAGGATGAGGGTGAAGATAAGATGGAAAAGGGTGCAAAAAGAGAAGGTTTGACGCCAGATCAAATAGCCGAAAAGTATATCAATATTTTTGACGCTGACACTCAAAAACTAAACATTATTCCTCCCAGCCACAGACCTAGAGCTACCGTATATATCCAAAAAATGATTGAAATGGTTAAAATCCTTCTGGCTAAAAACCATGCCTATGTTGCAGAACAGGCTATCTATTTTGATGTAAGCACATTTAGAAACTATAATCAGCTCAATAAGCAAAAAATCGACTTAAATATTGCCGGTGGCGGAAAAGGCAAGATAGAAGATAAACAAAAAAGGCACTTTTCGGACTTTGCGCTTTGGTTTTTTAAGAAAGGCGCTCATAAAAATGCACTTCAGACCTGGCAGTCACCTTGGGGAGAAGGCTTTCCGGGTTGGCATATTGAGTGTAGCGTCATGGCGAAAAGCCTTCTAGGAAACACTATCGATATTCATATGGGTGGTGTGGAGCATATACCTGTCCATCATACCAATGAAATTGCCCAAAGCGAGGCAGCCAATGGCGTAAAGTTTGTGAACTATTGGTTACACAACGAACATCTCAATATTGACGGAGGAAAGATGGCAAAATCCCAGGGAACCGGCTTAACTCTATCCGATGTAATCAATAAAGGATTTGATCCTTTAGATTTGCGCTATTTTTATTTATCAGCTCATTATAGAGCGAAACAAAACTTTACCTGGGAAGCGTTGTCGGCCTCGCAAATTGCATATAAAAAACTCAAAGAATATGCCGTTGTCTTGAAAAAACAGATTTTACGCAGTCAACTTTCACAGGAAAAATTATCTCAATTGGATCAGTACCGTCAAAATTTTATTATTAATATCTCCACTGACTTTCAGATACCTCAAGCGCTAGCAGGTATGTGGGAAATGCTAAAATCTAATATTCCTTCGACTGACAAACTCGACCTTCTCCTCGAATTCGACAAGGTATTTGGCCTCAACTTAGACAAAGTTCAAGAGGATAAAATCCCAAAAGACATCCTTGAAATCGCAGAAAAAAGAGAAGAAGCTAGAAGAAAAGGAGATTTTACCTTATCCGACAATCTCCGAAAACAAATAGCTGATCAGGGATATACAATCGAAGACTTGGAGAAAGGATTTAAAATAAAGAAGTCCTGAAAACACATAAAAAAATGAAAATTACTTACCATGAAATTTTATTCGAAGTTGTTTCTGTATTAAATAAAAAAATAAGAGCCACGAAAGTTTATTGGAATGATGTTATAATTATTAAGCATAAAGATTTAACTAATCTGGAACAGGAAGTTAAAAAAGGATTAAATCAAGCTGAATTAGTTGAGATAAGTAAATTAGACAAAACTGTTTATCTTTATTATAAGAAGATTAATAAAAAATATATTTGCGTAGTAGCAAAGCATCTAAACGAGCATGGTTTTGTTATTACGGCTCATATTGCAACTAGATTGAGGAAAGGAAAAATAATATGGCAAAAAAGCAAAAAAAAGTAAGGTTTAATTTTTTTTTAGATCCTATCGGCAATACATTTAGCATTTGGTGGGACGACAAAAATAAAGAAGCTTATTCTGATTTTTCCGACTTTTCCGACGATGTAATTGTCTATGATAACAACAACAAACCAATCGGAATAGAAAAAATTAATTTCTTTCCATCCGAAATAAAGGATAAAATAGCCATCAAAGCAATAAAAAGCTATCTCAAATTTTTGCCAATACCTGAAGAGGAATTGAAATTACTGTTGCAAAAATAAAAAACATCTGTTATATTATTCAATTAATCATGAAAACTAAGGTTTATTCAAACATTTTCGTCCTCCTCATTAACCCGTAAATCCGGCGGGAGGATGAATTGATTAAACGATTCAATATTTTCCCGCCAATAGGCGGGTTTTTTTATTATGGGAAACAATATAGAAGAGTTAAGAAAAGAGTTAAAAAAGGGCGCAGGACGTTCCGTTGATACTATATCCTCTCAACTTAGGGCAACCACAGATATATTATTTAAAGCTGCAGAACAATCCAGTCCCCTACTAGACAGAGATTATTGGTTAAAACAAGGATTCACACTGAAAGGATGGGGAGGCCCGATTGAATTAATGGTTGGCCCTAGGGTTATAAATGAACAAAGATTTGCTCAAGCTGTAGAAAATACGGTTTTTATAGATGGATTACTAAACTTAGCCGCTGCCTTTATTTTCTCAGATCCGATAAAAAGACAGGAAATGTTAGCTACTCTTCCTCCATTTGAAAGAAAAATTGTGGAAGTTTATTTTGGCCCAGATTATAACCCTCAAAGAACTTTAGGAGTGTTGGAATCACAACCATACTACGGCAGACTTGATCAGCTTATTACCACTCCTGAAGTACCAAAATCTCAATCGCAGTTTGATTACGAAGAAAATAATATTAATGTTGGCTTAGCTCCCATAGAAATGAATAGAAATGGTCCCGAAGGAATTTGGTTTACGCATGTAGCTCAAGATATATATGAAAAATTATATGGAATTGAACCACCAATCACAGCTTTAAATTTTATAATCCGGCTACTTAGGAAAACAGCTAAGAGATCTGGAAACGCAAATCCGCTAATAGGATTGGTCGCTCCAACTGATTCTGTAGTCTCAATTGTAGAACTACAATATATAGCTGACGCTCTAAATAGTATGGGACTGGGCTTTCGTAGCCTTTACGGTGAAACCGACGAGTTGGAAGTTTCTGGTACTGATGTGTTTCTTAGGCGTGAAAGATTGTCAGGTATTTGGCGAAATTGGGGTGTGCAAATTCAAGGAGAACCTGATAAATCCTTAGCTATCTATCGTACTGGAATTGCTGTTTTAAATCCTCCTTATAGTTTCGTCGGGGGATTAAAAGCGCTCTTTGCGGTAATATCAACCGATCCAGAATTCCGAGCTAAATTACCCAAAGAAACATTAAATTATATAGATAAGTTGATACCAACTACACGCTTATTAACCAAAGCAGAGGATTTTGACCAAATTCCAAGAGGTAATTATATTTATAAACCTGCCTTCGCTTCCCATGGTGATGGTGTTACTAGTGATCCGGAGGCTGCATTTAGTGCAGTAAGAGATCAGGGCACGCCGTTTGTAGCTCAAGCAAAAATCCCTCCCGAAGATCCTTCTATTGGTACCTTAATCCTTGATGAAGGTGCACAATTAACTAATTTACCTATGTTGGCGGATTTTAATAACTACGTTGGTCATATTCCTGGACAAACTAAAGTAGCTCAATTAGTAGTTACTCGTTTTAAAGCAACCCATCCAATTAATGTAGCAAAAGGTGGAGGATTGGGATCTGGATATCCTATTTAAAAATCTAAACTAATTTACAATGATAAAAAATAAAAATTCAGAACAAATAAAAATAAGGAATTGGGTCGAAAAAAATAAAAATTCAGTCATAAAAAATTTAATCAATTTGGTTGATATTAACACCTGGACAAAAAATAAACATGGGATTAACAAAGCTTATGGATATTTGGAGAAAGACCTTTTTAAAAAAATTCCAGATTATTCAATAAAAAAGTATAAACAAAATAATTTAGGAGATCTACTATATCTCATCCCCAAAAATGCATTAAAAAAAAAGCCAATAATTCTTTTATCCTGCCATATAGATACGGTTTATGAAATAAATAGACAAAAAATAAAGCAAACTAAGGATAAACTATTCGGACCCGGTACCTGTGATATGAAAGGTGGATTAATTGTTGCAATTTATTCGCTACTTGGGCTTAAAGAGTTGTTCAATAATCAGGAAAATATCCAATTATTAATATCTCCAGACGAAGAAATCGGATCTACCGCCTATAGAGAAATTAGGAAAAAGATTTATCAGTCTGTTGATTATGCTTTTATTTTTGAAAGTTGCGGAGATAAAGATGAATTGGTACAAGAAAGAAAATCAATCTATCAATTAAGACTTAACACTAAAGGAGATGGTGGTCACGCGGGGTATTACGTAAACAAAAACAAAAGCGCAATAACGACTATGATGTCTGTCTTATTAAAATTGGACAAATTAAACAATGCTATTTCAAATAGTTCCATCAATATTGGAGTCATCAAGGGTGGCACTCAAGCCAATGTTATTCCTGAATATGCAGAAGCGATAGTCGACGTGCGTTGTTTCGGGGACAACAACATGAGGAATTTATTAAATGAAATAAAGCTAATATCCGGATCTGAAAAAGTTAATGTTGAAACTATTATAGGTATCCCCGCCATGTCAGTCGATGATAAAAAATTAAAAAAAATCCTTTCCCTTTTAAAAAATTCCTTTAGAAAAGAAAATCTAAATTTACGATTTGAAAAACGGGGTGGTGGATCTGACGCTAACCAAATATCTCAGTATGGAGCTTTATGTTTGGATGGATTTGGTCCGAAGGGTAATTTCTCTCACAGCAGCAAGGAGTATGTCTATGTGGATAGTATTTTTCAAAAAATCCGACTGATGGTTAATATTTTATCTAAATTTATCTGAAGACATGGATACGCAATTACAACTTCAACAAGTCGAGTCAAAAGGCGCTCTAACTAACATCGACGCCAGCTTTGTCTACAGACATAGATTTATACTTTCTCTTTTACAAAAAATGTCTTTTTATCAGCGACTTGATCTAAAAAATGAACTAGATCAATATACTAATAAACTGGGTTTTCATCACTATAAACATGACATTCATATTCCTCTTATACCATTGATATTAGATCGGTCTCAAATCGTCAAACAGCTCAAAGATCTCGAATTTATATTACATGCGTTAGGCAAATTTGAGAATTATGCATTCTCTCATTCCGGCAAAGGATTACTCAAGTCAATCTCTTCTTCAGCACCAGAAGAGTGGATCACTCTTATGAGAATAGCTCAGCGTGAGCCTCTGCAGTCAAAAAAAATGAGAAACAAGAGGTTTGATTGTTTTATCCGTGATGGTAATTTAATTGTTTTAGAGCTAAATTCAATCTGCCCGCAGGGAATACTCCCTTTTTACATTCTTGAGGAAAGGCGCCAAATGCTTTATAACAAACTAGGAATTGAGGGACCTATAAAAGTAGATATCATTAAGGAACTATTGAATTGGTTTCTTAATGAACATAAGTTTAGAAATCCCAGTGAAGTAGTAAAAAATATTGGAATTATTTTTGAAACGAAAGAAGAACCGGGCTTTCAGTTTCCTATTTTTTCTCGCTTACTTAAAAAAAAGGCTTTAGAAGTATATGGTTTGAATCTTAATGTTTACCTAGGAAGTCCTCAACAAGTTTCATTAAATAATAAAAAAAATAAGATGTATCTTAAGGGTAAGCCTATTGATGTGCTCTGGAAAAATGCTATCACTTCATTAGATTATGACTTCAGTTCTTATGGTTGTAAGAAAAGTAAAAGTAAACTTGACGTAAAAGATTTTCTAACTATTATCTCAAACTCAGATAGATTTACTGTCATCAATTCAGAGAGATCAAGGTTTTTTAGTTTCAAAAAAATATTTGCATATCTCTCAAACCCGTTATTGCAGGCTACCATAAAACTTTCTGGTGAAGAAAAGCTAGCTATAAAAAAACACATACCTCAAACATTTGACATATCAAACTGCAATAGGAACTTTCTTTTGCAATATAAAGACCAACTGATAGTTAAGGACGCATTAGGCTCTTATGGTAATGGAATCTATTTCGGAAAAAATTATTCATCTGCAGAGTGGAAAAAATTAGTTGATACTTTTAAGAAAGACAATAATTTTATCGTTCAGGAATATCTTGATTATAAAAAAAATCAACTTCCAATAATTGATATAGACAAAGAGGGTAGAATAGCGATTGAAAACCTCGTTGCCGATTTTAATCCACAACACATCAATGGTGCCTTTTTAGGTTCTGGTTGGTCTAGATTTAAGAAATATCAGGAAAGCAGTAAATTAGCACCTTTAAATTTAAGTTCTGGCGGTGGTCAAATATGTGTCGAATTAGTTTAGATTGATAAAATATGAAAAGACCTCGAAATTTTGTGGGTTTCATTTCTCCTGATACTCGTACCTTCCCTGGTGAAATCAGAGTATTCACGCCAGAAGGCGCAAATGCTTTCGCACAAAACTTAAATGCTACCGCTGTTATCTCTAGAGATTATGGAAAAACAATGGGAATAAATTTTTCTTCTTATCAAACTGTTAACCTGAAGATAACAAATGACGACATGCAGGTAGCTAGAGAAAGCAACGCTATCTTCAGTCTAAAATATCCTGCTCAGAACATATTAGATAATATAAGAACTGGAAGTTTGCTTGTGACAATGGCCCATTTTCATACCAGACCAAATCGTGTCAAATATTTAAATCAAAGAGGAATCAGTACTATTTCTCTTGATGGTATTGTTGATGATCGGGGAAAGAGACTCGTAGAAAACTTAAACGCCGTAGCTTGGAACTCAGCTGATGTCCTATTTGACTATTTGGAAAAAACCAACCCGCTCTTTTTCCGGAGAAAATTCTTTAAGGCTTTAATTCTAGGATCTGGAGCCGTTGGCCAACAGGCAACAGATTCTCTTATTCACCTTGGAAATCGTGAAAGAAAGAAAATCCATCCGATTAAATCTCTTGTTCTCATCATCGGACGAAACGTAGTAGGTGACAGAATTTTTTTGCATAAACTTCTCAAAGAGACAGATATTCTTGTTGATGCTACAAACAGAAACGATCCTTCTGTACCTTTGTTAATGAATTCGGACCTATCGTATTTGAAAGAAAACGCAATAATTTTAGACTTGACAGCAGATTCATATGACCCTTTTGAAGTTAAAAACTGTATGCAAAGATCCATGGTTAAAGCCATTGAAGGAATACCGACGGGTGATGCTAATAAATTTATTTTTTCGCGAGAAGACCCAAAATATGCTTCATCTATTCCTCGCGATATTCCAGCCAAAGTTAGAAGACTCACCATTTCTCACGGTTCGTGGCCCGCCATAAAACCATCTGAATCAATGGTCCACTATGAAAACCAACTCATACCTCTAATCAGGTCTTTCATGGAAGTCTCAGACAACATCCAAAACGCATATTTATTACTAAATCCAAAATCTGTTAACCCTCTGGAAAGAGCATTATATAGAGGTACATTAAGAGCATATGTTGAAAATTAGCATAAAAAACTACTAAATTCTAATAAGGATTGTAAAATTATTTGGTCGATGTTATAATTGCCGAAATGAGAAAACAGAAAATATTATTTGGATTTTTCTTTTTTAACCCTACTTTTTGCGGGGCAGCTTTTTAGTTATTAAATAGTTTTAATTACAGCCCCGCGCAAGCGGGGTTTTTTTATTGCTTAAAATTATGAGAGCAGACTCTATTGAAAATTTAAGAGCTTTTCTGGATTTAGAAAGACTGTATCAACAACCAGACATAACTCTAGCGGAAGAAATGAATGCCGCTACTATGTCATTAGCCAAACAGGTTGAAATAGATCATCCTGCTTTCTCTAAAGAGCGCCGGCTGAGGGAAGGATTTACTGTTAAAGGTTGGGAAAAACCTATCGAGTTTTTGGCCGTGCCAAGAATAATTAAAGAAGAACGTTTCAAGAAATCATTAGACAATACTATTTTGATTGATCGCTTAATAAACTTAGCTATAGTATTTTTATTGTCTGATGGGTCTAAACGTAAAATGCTACTAGAAACTCTACCTGATTTTGAAAGAGGCCTGATAGAAGCTTTTTTTGGACCTGATTTTCATCCAAATGAGATTGCAGATCTTATCAAGTCTAGTCCTTATTATGGCAGACTGGATCAGCTTATTATGGCGCCAGAAAATGCGAACTATGATAGTTCATATTCCTACGCCGAAAACGATACAAATGCTGGCCTCGCGCCAATAGAAATGAATAGGAACGGACCAGAAGGCTTATGGTACAACCATGTGGTTCAACTTTTATACAACCAACTATATGGATTTGAACCTCCAGTTGATTCATTAAATTTCGTCGAGGAAATGTTAAGACTATTGGCCTTACAGACAAATAAAGCTCAACCGGTGCTAGGTTTAGTTGCGCCTCCAGATTCAATTATTTCGGTCATCGAACTTCCTCGAATAGCTGAAGAAATTAATCGAAGGAATAGAGGCTTCCAATGTATTTATGGAAATACGGATGAATTAGACATTATGGGCAGTGATGTCTTTTTAAATGGAGTTAAAATATCTGCAATCTGGAGAAATTGGGGCGTCCAAATACAAGGAGATCCCAAAAAAACTTTAAATTTATATAAAACACGAACTCCAATATTAAATCCACCTCACAGCTTTCTGGGAGGACTTAAAGTTATGTTTGCAATAATTTCCACCAATCAGGAATTTAAAAAACAGTTGCCTCCAGAGTTAATCAAGGTGGTCGATGATTTAATTCCAAGAACTTATCTATTAACCTCAAGTCAAGATTTTGATACTTTGCCGAGAGCAGAATTTATTTACAAACCGGCATATTCTTCTCATGGCAACGGAGTAACATCAGATGCGGAAAAAGCTTTCTCATCTGTCAGAGATAAACGAGTCCCTTATATAGCTCAGATTATGGTTCCGCCTAATTCACCTAAGATTGAATCGGCGCATTTAAGTCGGGACGGATTAAAGATAGAACCTGCTTTTGGAGACTTAAATATGTATTTATATGCTAATCCAAATGGCTCCGTTAATACTGGATTGATGGTAGCGCGTTTTAAGGATACTCATCCAATTAATGTTGCTCAAGGAGGAGGATGCGGAACAGCATATGCTATCTAAAAATTGTCTAAAATATGCTTCTCCCAGGCGTTATAAAGAATCATATTTGCTTTCTGGGAATTCAAAGTATAATACTAATTAGTAAACCAACCTGGATACCATTTCGTCTTGAGTTCATGTTCCATTTTGCGACCTCTATCACGATCTATTCGAGTAAGAAGCAGTGGATTTGTCGAAGCTTTTCTTCCCCAAAGCTGATCTTGATAATAGCCCATAATCTCCTTATCTTCTTCTGAAACCTGCCTAACGCCGCCAACTGTTCTAACATTAGGTAGTGTAATTACTTTTGGACTTTTATCTTTGCTTGGAGTCCCCTCGTAAGACCAAATTTCTTGTACGCCTGTAAGTTCAATAGCATTTCCGCATAGATACATTGCTTCAACTTCACCACGAGCTACATCATCAATCGTGACCACGGTAAATTGAACATCATAACCCAATTCTTCTGCAGTATAAGTATGAAAATGGGCGAGAGATGTTCCTCCTAGTCTTCCGTTATCCGGTGGAGGAACAATAAAAGTTTTTCCCACACGAAAAACCACTTCTTCACCAACACCGTCTACAATTTCCCCTTCTCTAAATCGTGAAGTTCTATTTTCGGTCACTCCTCCAAGATAAATTGCCTCATCCGCACCTAGATCGTCATGTGCAATAGCATGATGAATCGAAGCTCTTCCGTAACTATCACTGTGCTTTCCATTTAGCTGTTCCCGCCTCTTCCACGCATCTGAAGCCACCACTCTTAAAGGCTCACTTGTCTCTAAATAACGCCTCATTCTGTTAAATCCTACCGCTTGATACATAGGATTATCAAGATGTATGCCAATCCCAATTCCTCCTTCTGAAAAACCGATAGTTGGTCTTCCATATGCACGAACAATATTTCCTTCTGCATCCCTAGTAGCAGAATCAGCATTTATCTCGGCTATCAAAACAATCATTTGAGCGAAACTCTCTAAATCCACCACATCTCTATAACGTCTAGTTCGTAGCGATCTGTCTAGTCGCTGCATTCTTGCGTTAAATAACGTTAAAGCGTCTCCATAAAGGCTCAGTCCTTCAAAACATCCAGTTGGATAGTCTTTATTAACCGGAGAAACGACAGAAGATAGGCGAGTAAGAGGATGACCCTCGGGTACTATTATGTGTTTTCCGTTGTAGAAAGTCGAAATAAAAACAGATCCTGGTCTTTTTGCATTCGCTATTGCCCTCATTTCAACATCTACTGAACTTGGATGGCGAAATTCTTCAAGTAATTCTAGTGAGGGTAGATGGTCTTCAACAATTTCGACCGGAGTCCTTCTTTCCAACCCTGTAAGCGCTTGTTCAACATCAACTGGCATAAAATTTAAGATATAATAATACGAGATTTCATCTTTGTCAAGCTCCTTACTAAATATAACTGCAAATTGTGTTGAAATTAAATCTTTTTATAAATCCTTATCACCGGATGGTCGAAAACGGTCCAGGTTTCTTCGGCTTCTTCATCAGGAAATTCCAAAATTGTTTTACCCAATAATTGAATTTTTGGGAATGCGTTGAATTCTGCAACTTTTACAAATCCTAGTTCTCCAGAAAAAAGCTTGTCATAATAATCATTAAGCAATGGGTATTTTTTTCTTAAATATTGACAGCTTTCTTTTTGATTCAGATTCTGAAACAAGTTCAGAATGACACTAATATTTGAATTTTGATATGTAGTTTTGATATTTGATCTTTGATATTTAATATTTCTACAGTAGTGGTTTGCAAATATTCTTCTTGAAGGTATAAACATGTAGTCTGCTTTGGCAAGATGTTGTCGAAGCTCAGTTTGCAGGCTTGGATTTTCATCCAAATCATAAAAATTAAACGAAATCATTTGATAGTTTTGACTTTTTACTTTTGACTTTTGCCTGCCTGCCGGCGAGGCAGGACTTTCTATTGGTATATCCACAACATTTGCCGTTTCAAAGAGGATGTAGCTATTTCCCGGAATGTTTTTATATATCCACTCGGAAGCAGTAAAACGAACATCTGGATTTTGATAAATGGAAAGATACGCCAAGCCGGGAATCACCATTAGCATTGTCATTCCCGCGAAAGCGGAAATCCAGATTAGTTGTCTTATTTTATAGATTGCCATTTTCATGGGAATGACTCTAAATACAAATAACACGGACATAGTTAACATCAATGGTAATATCGGTGTCATAAATCTAGTCCATTTTGCGTATAAAAAGGCATTTGGGATAAATCCTGCCAGAATTGCTAATCGAAGAACATTAAATTCTAATTTGAAAGGAAGAAATATAAACCCAAAGATAAAAAAAATAAAAGCGGGCCAGCCAAGAGAATAGGGAAATATTTTCACCAATTGAAAGAAAATTGGATTTATACCCTCAAATTGTCTCGAATAAAAAGCTCTATAACTTCCTAGCGCCACATCCGACTCGTACTTCATCGATCCTAAAAATTGCGCAAAGGAAATAAAATTATGGGGTGAAAATATAATACTGACTACAAGAGTTAAAGCCAAAAAATAGCATATTGATATTATCCGAGCCAGAATATTCGTTTTTCTAAGATCAATTATTAAAGCCAAAGGAAGTATTAGCATTAAAACCGATGAAATTTTAGTTGCGACGGCTAAACCGCTTATTAAAGACATTAAAAATAAGTTTTTCTTTGAATATAATTCGTTTATGCTGATTTTTATAGAAAGATAGACTAATGATGAATAAAATAGCATGATTAAAGACTCTGTTGTGCCAAAATGAGCAAACTGAATAAAGAAAGGAGAAAAAATTAAAAGTAATAAAGTAATTAGTAATTGAGTAATTGAGAAACTTTTGCTTGTTTTTTCCTTAATTACCTGATTACTTAATAACCTAATTACTTTTAACAATAAAAAAACATTTAAAATCGAAGCAACTGCCGATATTATTCTCAATGAAAACGCTGCTTCCTCAAAACTGATCGGTATTCCCAAATCGCCATCAAAAAATTCCATTATAAAAACTATTACATAACCTAAATAAAGAGGAAACTGCCCGTAAGCGAAAAAGTTGGGATTGAAGCAATTTTGAATTTTGAATTTTTCTCCCCGCTGAGCGGGGTTGACACTTTGAATTTTGCAATTCAGATTCTGAATTGCATTTGCCATATTCCTTTCATCAGGATGCATCGGGTGGGGAAGTCCCCAGGAAAGATTGATAAATCGCGTATATACAAGAATAACAAAAAGCAAAAAAAACAATATCCACTTGATTTTAGGCATAACAAATAATATTATATATAACAATCTCAAATCGCAAATCTCAATTGATATTTGAATTTTAAGATTATGTCCAGGTACGAATTTACATTTCTTCTTCCTGAAGAAGCAGAGGCAAAAAACATCAAAGAATTAGTTAAATCGCTCAATGGCAAGATAGAAGAAGAGGAAAAATGGGGAAAAAAAGATCTTGTCTACTCTATTAAAAAAAATATAAGCGCCTATTACTTTCACTTGCTCTTTAGCATGGAACAAAAAAACATAAATGAACTAAAAAAGAAACTAAACTTTAACGAGAAACTAATCAGGTATTTGTTATTAAAAGTGACACGTTAGTGTCATCCTGAACTTGATTCAGGATCTAAAGTTAAAATTTGTATTAAAGGAATATGTCAAGTAGATCTTTAAATCGTGTTATTTTGATTGGAAACCTTACACGCGATCCGGAATTAAAATATACACCATCCGGAACTGCCGTATGCAGCTTCGGCGTTGCAACCAACAGATCTTGGAAAACGGCGGATGGAGAGACAAAAGAAGAAACTCAATACCATCGTATCGTTGCTTGGCAAAAATTGGCCGAGCTTTGCGGAAAACTACTGACCAAGGGCAGGAAAATATATCTTGAAGGTAGGCTTGTTTATCGTACATTTACCGGACGCGACGGCCAGCAACGAACTGTCTCAGAGATCGTACTCGACGACTTTATCGTCTTCGGCGATGGTAGAAAAACAACAGTTGAGGAACAAATTCAAACCGAGGAAACAAAAACTCAAGTTGTAGGACCGGCAGAAGAGATGCCTAATCCCGAGGAAAACCAAATAGTCAATAAACAAAAAGAGGAAACAGGAAAAAAGGGTAAGGAAAAAAATGAGGACGTAAACCCTGATGATATACCATTTTAACCATGTAACACGAAACACGTAACCTGTAACATTTGAACTAAGGTATTTATTAATAAATACAATTTTTCTTGTGTTACATGTTATATGTTACATATTCTATGACTAACTGTTTTTTTTGCCAATATAAAGTAAATCCAAGTTACAAAAGCCCGGAAAATCTAGAAAAATTTTTATCGCTAAGAAAAAAGATCTTGGGACGCGAGAAAACAAGCGTATGTGCCAAACATCAGCGTATGCTCACCAAAGCGATCAAATACGCTAGACATCTGGCTCTTTTACCATACGTTTCCTACCAAGGCTTAAGATGAGAGCAACTCCTTAATTCACTCTCATCCCGAATCCCGCCCTTGGGGGGGAGAGATCTAAAAATTTTTATAATCTTCTTACTTCTAATCTCCCACTACTTGTTATAATTAAATTATGATCCTAACGATATCTATTCCCGATGACGCAAAAAGCCTTTTGAAATCTGGTCAAAAGGTTCATTTTGGAGATCCTTTCCTTGAAGATCACATAAGATATGAAATAACGGTCGAAGTCTCAAAGAAACTACGAATTCACTCAGATAAAATATTTAAATACCTAAAAAAATTTGTCGGCGATCCAGTCAACAAAGGTGAATTATTGGCAGAGAAAAAGGGTCTCATCAAAACGCACACTATAATAAGCGAATATACAGGCCTTATCAAGGAGATAAATCACTATGAAGGAAACGTGATCATTTCCACGTCAAAATCCCAAGGTAATCAAGTCAAAGCTTTTTTCAAAGGTGAAGTCGTCGAGATAATAAAAAATCAATTAAAAATCAAGGTAGAGGAAACCC
>MFZO01000031.1:44986-53168 GCA_001788015.1 Candidatus Roizmanbacteria bacterium RIFCSPHIGHO2_02_FULL_38_11
TTAATTTGAAACAGGCAAGCAAGAATTTTGGCGGACAAACAATCTATTTGAAGGACTCATCCAAACCTATCTTTGCTACTCAAACAGCAAGCAGAATCATGGTCATTGAGTCGATCAACGCTTATTTAAAAGCTAAGGCAGAGGCATTAGGCATAAGCGGATTTGTTACACTAAAAAATCCTCCGCAAGATTCCAGCTTGCCCAAGGCTCAGATCAAATCCATCGAGGATTACAAAAAAATTATTCATCTTAATTTACCCTACTGTTTAATCGATAAACAATTTAGTAAGATATACTTCTATAAATAAACTCAAAAGTCAAATGTCAAATATCAAAACTTCTTCTTGCTATTCCAATTTTACAGATTTACAGTTTTAAATTTTGGATTTGAACTTTGAGTTTTGAGATTTGAGTTTTATTGCATATGTTCAGAAAAAAGATAACCAACATTATACTTTTACTTTCGATTACGGTCTTTATCTTCGGTTCTGGTTTTAAACTTGGTCAATATAAGACAAGGGAAGATAGCATTCAGCAGTTAAACAAAAGCGTTTTTAATATATCCAATAGCGCTTCAACTGCTGAAAAAAATCTAAACTTTAGCCTTTTCTGGGAAGCATGGGGCGAACTTGAGAAAAAGTTTATCGAGAAAGACAAAATCGATGTCCAAAAGATGTACTATGGAGCAATCAAGGGGATGGTTTCGTCGCTTGATGACCCTTATACTTTTTTTCTCACTCCAGAAGAAAATAAAGAATCAAAAGACGATCTTGCGGGGAAATTTGAAGGTATAGGAGCTCAACTTGGACTCCAAGGCAACCGCATCGTAATCGTTGCCCCGCTCAAAAACTCACCGGCAAAAAGGGCTGGAATCAAAGCCGGCGATCTTATCAATAAAGTTGATGATAAATCGACAAAAGGTTGGACATTACCCCAGGCAGTTTCCAAAATTCGTGGTGCAGAAGGCACAAAGGTAAAGCTCACCCTGGAACGAGATGCAAAAGAATTCGAACTTATGATTGTACGTGAACAAATAAAAGTTGAGTCTGTCGAACTTAATTATGAGAAAAAGAAGAATCAGACTATCGCGCATCTCAAGCTTAATCAGTTTGGAGACAATACTAACGATGAATGGGATATCGCGGTCGATGAAATTTCTTCAAAATGGCAAAAAGGTGAAATCAAAGGGCTTATCTTAGACCTTCGAGACAACCCTGGAGGATATCTAGATAGCTCTGTATATCTTGCTTCAGAATTTTTGCCCCGCGGTAAAATGGTCGTAAAACAAACCTCCACAACCCAAGATATTAAAACCTATAATGTTGATAGGGAAGGAAAACTTTTAGACATCCCTTTGATTGCTATCATAAACAAGGGTTCTGCATCGGCGTCAGAGATCTTGGCTGGCGCACTAAGAGACTATAAGAGAGCAAGACTTGTAGGCGAAAAAAGTTTCGGCAAAGGCTCAGTTCAAGAAGCTACGAATTTAAAAGGCGGAGCCGGAATCCACATAACGGTCGCCAAATGGATACTTCCAAAAGGCGATTGGATCAATGCCAAGGGTATCGAACCGGACATAAAAGTCGAAAACAAACCAAAAGACGGTAACTCTTTAACTAGAGAAAACGATCAACAGCTCGAAAAAGCAATTGAACAACTTATAAAATGACCTTGATAATTCATTAATTTCAAGGTCATCCTGAACGAATCCCGATTAAATCGGGAGAAGTGAAGGATCCCATTACCAATAAAACCATGCTATAATATTTAGAGCTTATGAAGAAACTGCTCTTTTTACTCGCAATTCTCATTATAGTCCTCGCCGTCAGCCAAAAATCTCGTCTGCCTTTTGGCCTCCAACAATCTACTATCCCTGGACAGAAGTCAGAAATACAAACGGTAGTCTACGAAGAATCAGTAATCACCAAAGTCGTTGAAGAGTCGTTGCCTTCCGTAGTCACCGTAGGCATCAGTAAAACAACATCCAGCAACGATTTTTTTGAAATTGATCCTTTTAACCCATTCAGCCCATTTAGACGAATCCCCGGCGATCAAAAAAAAATAGAACAAAATATAGGTTCGGGTTTTATCATCTCTTCCGACGGACTTATCATTACCAATAAACACGTCGTTTCGGATACGGAAGCTTCCTACAAGGTTCTAACCAACGACAATAAAAAATTTGATATCGCAAAAATTTACCGCGATCCCTTAAATGATCTGGCTATCTTAAAGATTAACGCTTCAGGACTAAAAACACTGAAATTAGGAAACTCCAATAGTCTGAAACTGGGTCAAATGGCTATTGCAATCGGCACTCCTCTGGGTGAATTTACCAACACGGTTACAGTTGGAGTAATCTCTGGTCTGGGAAGAGGCATTACTGCAGGTTCACCTTTTGAGGGATACGTCGAAAAACTCGACAATGTGATTCAAACCGATGCGGCAATCAATCCAGGAAACTCTGGTGGCCCTCTTTTAAATTCCAAAGGTCAAGCCATTGGAATAAATGTTGCTCTTGCTCAAGAAGGCCAAAACATCGGATTTGCTCTTCCTGTCAACATAGTCAAAACACTTATCGAAAATTTCAACAAACAGGGAGGAAGTTTTGACCGCCCTTATATAGGCGTGCGCTACAAAATCATCGATAGGGAAACTGCCGTGTTGAATGAACTTGTTGAGGGTGCCTATGTGATAGAAATCCTGGAAGATTCACCTGCTCAAAAAGCCGATATCCAAGATGAAGATATCATCATCGAATTCGACGGACAAAAGGTCAAGGGCGATGACGATCAAGGATTGGCCAAAAAGATTCTACAAAAGAAGATTGGCGAAACGGTAGGACTCAGGATCTGGCGAAACGGAGAAGTCCTTGAAAAACAGCTCACCCTCGAAGCCTTCAACGAATAATTCATTTATTTTTCTCCTTAAATTTACTCTATACTCCTCTATATTCCCTTATATTCCTCATATTGCTTTAAAATGCCTCTCTTCAATCTCAAAACTACATATCATCTTGGGTCGATCGGACCAAGATGGTAATAAATCCGCTTGAATAATTTATTCCAGTTTGGTAGAATAAAAAATCATGAAATTAAAGTTGAATAAGAATTTAGAAAGTCATCATCACCCTCTTAACGGAGGGTTGTAATATTTGTAATTAGTTTTGAAGATAACCCTCCAAATTCGGAGGGTTTTTTTTGTGGGTTAAAAATTAAAAGTAACTTATGTTAAAAAAATTTATTATTTCAATACTTCAAACGGCGGGTGGTAATGACACCGCCATAGTTGATGGTTTTGTTCCTAAATCGTTGAGGAAAGTTTTAAACGATAGAATAATCAAACAATTTCCTAATGTTGAACAGTGTGGATTCTGCGAATTTAAAGCTAAGAAAGATCTAGTTAAATTCAGTATGATGGGTGGAGAATTTTCTGGAAATGCTATTCTCGCAATCACTTATGCCGTTTTAAAAGGTAAAAACGGAGGGCTTAATATTAAATCATCAGGTTCGAATAAAATTCTTAAAACTGGAATTAGAGATAATGTTGTGTTTAGTGAAATACCAATATTCAAAAGTTTTGCATCTGTTAAACAATTAAACACTAATACTTTCCTAGTCATACTTAAAGGAATAAATCATTTAGTTGTTTACAAAAAAATAAGTAAAAATAGAATAATCAGCGCTGCTGAAAGATTACTCAATCAATTTGATTTGATTAAATATAAATGTTCCGGTTGTATTTTCGTCGAAATTGAAAGAAGCGATGTTTTAAAAATTAATCCAGTTGTCTGGATAAAGAATGTTAAGACTTTAACTTACGAAACATCATGTGGCAGTGGTTCAGTTGCAGTTGGATTGTCTAAATTAAAAAGAAGTCAAAAAAATCAAATAAATTTAAAAATTAAGCAACCATCGAATAATTACATAATAGTAAAAGCTAAAAAGAGTAAAAATTCATTCCTGAGAGTGTCAATTGAAGGTAAAGTAAAACTCTTAATGACTAATCAAAATATATCTTTATAAGTTTAGTATAATTTAAAATTATGATTAGACCACAAACGCTTAAAGGATTTCGTGATTTTTTACCGGCAGAAGCACGTAAGCGTCAATGGTTGAGAAATAAACTGGCAGAAATTTGTGAATCATGGGGCTATGACCCTATTGAAACTCCAACTCTAGAATATCTCGAACTTTTTGCTGGGCAAATTGGTGAAGATGAAAAAATGTTCTTTAAATTTAAAGATCAAGGAGGCCGTGACGTGGCTCTTCGTTACGACCAGACAGTTCCATCTGTCAGATTTGTTACTCAATATCAAAATCTATTAACCAAACCTTTTAAGCGTTACCAAATCCAAACCGCTTTTCGTTCGGAAAAGCCGCAAAAAGGCCGTTATCGAGAATTTATTCAATGTGACGCTGATATTTTTGGTGATCCAACTCCCTACGCTGACGCTGAAACTATTGCTCTATCTCTCGATATCTACCGTAGACTTGGCTTTAAAAAGGCAAGGGTCTTGATTAACGATCGAACATTACTAAAAGAGATTCCCTACCAGGCTCTTATTTCTATAGATAAGATAAAAAAAATAGGTGAAGATGGAGTTATTTTGGAAATGGGAAAACGGGGAATCGGCAAAGATCTAGCCAGTAAATATTTGAAAATAGTAAAATCCCTTAAGCCTAACAAGACAATAGATATAATTTTAGACTATCTTAAAAAATCAGGATTTGACGAATCGTGGTTTGAGTTTGATCCAACAATTGCAAGATCATTTTCCTATTCTCAAGGTCCAATTTGGGAAGTAGTTATCCCTGAATATTCAGCAGGGTCGGTTCTCGGTGGGGAAAGATATGACGGCCTTTTTAAATCACTTTTTGGTATCGAAATGTCAGGTACAGGATTTGGTTTAGGATTCGACCGAACACTTGAAGCAGCAGAACAATTTGGACTTATTCCTGTTAAATCTACAGCTAGTCAGGTTCTTGTAACAGTCTTTTCTGTAGTTTTATTTGAAAAATCCATTAATACAGCTCAGTTTCTTCGTAATAAAGGAATTTTTGCCGAAATCATTTCTAATCCAGAAATTAAGTTTGACAAACAGCTCAGGTATGCAGATAAAAAAGGCATTCCTTATGTAGTAATAATCGGACCGGACGAAGTCAAAAAAAATGTTCTAAAACTCAAAAACATGAAAACTTCCGAACAATCAGAACTTAACCAAACTGAACTAATTAATAAATTGAAAAATTCTAGCTAATTTATCCGTTTGCCAAACTCCAATATGAACCTGTCAGGTTCATTTCGGGTTGGCAAAACAATCTAAAACCATGCAAATTAATCCGAATGTTGCAATTATCGAGGCAGTTCCTGGTGTCGGCGGGGATGAGGCAAAGCTTTGGATGAAGGAACTTTTGCTATCCTACATCCGTTTTGCCCAAAAAAATGCTTTCAAATTTGTCTATCTTGAAGAAAACATTCTAAAAATTACAGGCATCGGTGTATTTAATCTCTTTAAAAACGAAACCGGCGTTCACCGAGTCCAAAGAATTCCTGCCACAGAGCGAAGAGGCAGAGTCCATACCTCGACTGCCGTAATGGTTGTTTTACCTCAAATTATTAAAACAGATACAAGAGTCAATCCTACGGACCTTGACTGGCAATTTTACAGAAGTGGGGGACACGGCGGTCAAAATGTTAATAAAGTTTCAACAGCAGTCAGGCTTACCCATAAACCAACCGGCATTGTCGTTACAGCCAGCCGCGAAAGGTATCAAGAAGCTAACAGAAAAATTGCGATGGATTTACTTTTGGGTAAACTCTATCAGCTTGAAGAAGAAAAAAGAAAAGGGATTATGAATTCATATGTAAAAGATATTGGAACTGGTGAGAGAGCTGAAAAAATCCGCACCTATAACTTTCCTCAAAATAGACTTACAGATCATAGAATAGGTAAGAGCTTTTATAACCTAGAACAGATAATAGAAGAAGGTAAGTGGGACAAAGTTTTCCAACCCGTTAACTCGTTAACGCGTTAACTGGTTAACGTGTTATAATATACATTCTATGAAAACAACTATTCATCCACAATACTACACCGAGGCAAAAGTGGTCTGTTCCTCGTGTGGAAATACTTTCACTACGGGCTCGACAAAGCAGTCAATCACAGTCGAAGTTTGCTATAAATGTCATCCTTTTTATACTGGCGAACACCGATTTTTAGATGTTAGGGGAAGAGTCGATACATTCCAGAAAAAACAAGAAATAGCCAAAAAATACCAAGCAACAGCTTCAACTAAAAAGCACAAAAAAACTCGTAGGGAAGAAATTCAACCAAAGACATTAAAAGAACTTTTGAGTGAAGTTTGATTGCTTTATAATAAAATTTTGTTAGAATAAAAGTATTCACCAATACTCCAGGCTTTCCCGATTAATCATCGGGAGTAAGAATTATCAATTCCTGGAATAATTCTGTTAATAAAGCAGATAAGTGAATAATTATGGTCGCTCAAGAAAAATTTGCCCTTGTTAAAAAAATACACGATCTTCTGTTAAAAAAGCAAAACTTTGCCCTCGTTAAGATTGGCAAGACTAACCATCAAGCGCTTGAGGCTCTTCGTAAAGAATTAAAAAAAACCCAATCGGTGTTTAAAGTCATTAAAAACACGCTTTTTGAAAAAGCTGTCAATAAAATGGCAACTGATAATCAAAATTTTGTCGATTTAAGAAAAATTTTCTTACCCTTAAAAGAAACCAACGCATTGCTTCTTTTTGAAAAAGAATGGAGTAATGGTCTCAGGACTTTTTATCAATTTAGCAAAAAAGAGACTTCTCTCTCATTTAAGTTTGGTCTTTTAGATGGTAAGTCGTATAGGGATGAAGAACTCTCAGGAATTGCCCAACTACCTGCAAAGAATCAACTCATTGCCAATCTCATCGGTTCTTTTAAATCACCATCTTCGCGCCTAGTTTATTCTCTAAAATTTAACTTAACAAAATTAGTATATATATTGAAAGAAAAATCGAAGAGGACAAATTAATACCATTGTCATCCTGAATTTATTTCAGGATCTGCTATCTAAAAATCAGATGCTGAAACTAGTTCAGCATGACAAATTATGAAAGGCAGGTGATATATATGCCAGAAACAAAACTTTCTGAAAAAGTACAAAAAATAGCAAAAGAAATCGAGTCTTTAACAGTTATCGAGATGGCTGATCTATCAAAATATCTAGAAGATAAATTTGGAGTTTCAGCTATGCCTATTGCTACAGCAAGTGCACAACCAACAACCTCCGCAGACGCTGCAGAGGCCAAGGAAGAAAAAACCACATTTACCGTCATTCTGTCAGCTTCAGGAGACAACAAACTCGGAGTCATTAAAGCCGTGAGAGAAATTCTACCGAATCTAGGTCTGATGGAAGCAAAGAAATTGGTGGAGACAGCCCCTAAAGAACTCTTAAAAGACGTTAAAAAAGACCAGGCAGAAGAAGCGAAAAAGAAAATCGAAACAGCAGGTGGAAAGGTGGATCTGAAATAATTATTTCAGATCCATCCCGAACTCGTTTCGGAATCCCATTAAAATAATCAGATGCTGAAACCGAGTCAGACTCGGTGAAACAAGTTCAGCATGACAAAGTTATTACTGATAGAATTTAGCTTTAAAATCGAGTAATATTAATCTATGGCTAAAGATAAATACGGAGCAGAATCAATCATTGTTCTTGAAGGTCTTGAACCGGTGAGAAAAAGGCCAGCAATGTATATAGGAACAACTTCACAAGCCGGCGTCAACCATTGTCTAAATGAAATTATTGATAATGCTATAGATGAAGCGTTGGCTGATTTTTGTAAAAATATCCATATTATCATCAACGAAAATAACTATCTCACCGTTTTTGATGATGGCCGAGGTATTCCGGTTGAAAAAATTCCAAAATATAAGACATCTGCCTTAGAGATCGTGATGACCAAACTTCACGCGGGAGGAAAATTCCAAGTTGGCGCCTACAAAGTTTCCGGAGGACTGCACGGTGTCGGTGCCTCTGTGGTAAATGCCCTGTCTTCACACTTTATCGTCGAAGTAAAGCGCGACGGCCAACTATATAGGCAAGAATACAAAAAAGGCGCACCGCTTTATCCGGTAAAAAAAGTCAGTCATTCTATGCTGAACTTTCCATTT
>MFZO01000031.1:53219-74638 GCA_001788015.1 Candidatus Roizmanbacteria bacterium RIFCSPHIGHO2_02_FULL_38_11
ACCATTGAAATCCAAAATTCTACTCTTAAAAAACAGGTAAAAGAAAGGGCCTATCTTATCAAAAATATCTTTTTTAGAATTTTTGACAACAGGACTAAAGAAAAAACAGCTTATTATTTTGATGGGGGGATTATCTCGCTCATCAGAGATATCAATCGAGGTAAAAAGACGCTTCATAGTGCCATCTATATTCAAAAACAGATCGACGATAAGGAAGTTGAGGTGGCAATCCAATATAACGACTCCATCAATGAACACGTCTATTCATTTGTGAATGTTATTAATACTCAAGAAGGTGGAACTCATCTTACGGGTTTTAGAAGCGCCCTCACAAAATCGGTAAATAACTACGCCAAAAAAGTATTAAGCGAGAAGGATGCCGGCGATCCCTTGACAGGTGACGATGTAAAAGAAGGCCTTGCCGCTATCGTATATGTAAAAATGCCTGCAACCAATCTTCAGTTTGAGGGACAAACGAAAACCAAATTAGGCAATTCGGAGGTGCAAACTATAGTTCAGCAAGCGGTATCTGAATATCTCGATGTATATTTTGAGGAAAATCCGAAAGTAGGCCGCGAAATCTTAGCAAAGATATTTTTGGCTCAAAAAGCCAGACTTGCCGCCAAAGCTGCAAAAGACGCGGTTTTACGAAAAGGTGCGCTGGAGGGAGCAACTCTTCCCGGGAAATTAGCCGACTGTCAAGAGAGAGATCCGGCCAAATCGGAGCTTTTCCTGGTAGAGGGCAACTCAGCCGGAGGAACCGCTAAAAATGGGAGAGATAGGAAATTTCAAGCAATTCTACCGCTACGTGGCAAAATCTTAAATACGGAAAGGGCCTATCTGGATCGCGTTCTGAGTTTTAAAGAACTCAAAGAATTGGTGATCGCCTTGGGGATGGGTATTGGAGAAAATATTGATTATGCGAAGCTCCGCTACCATAAGGTTGTCATTATGACCGATGCCGATGTCGATGGAGAGCATATTCGAACTCTTATCCTTACATTTTTCTTTCGACATCTACCCGATATTATCAATAAAGGTCACATGTACATCGCTCAACCGCCTCTCTATAAAATCCAGTCAGGTAAAAAAATCAGTTATGTCTATACAGATGAAGAAAAGGATAAACTCGTTAACTCGTTAACTGGTGAACATAATAACCTCACAATTCAAAGGTATAAGGGTTTAGGAGAGATGAATCCTGATCAGCTCTGGGAAACAACCATGAACCCTGAAAATAGAATCTTAAAGTTGGTAACTGTCACAGACGCCCAAGAAGCCGATTATGTTTTTTCAATGTTGATGGGAGACGAAGTTCCACCACGCAAGAAATTTATTGTAACGCACGCCAAGCTAGCTAACTTGGATCTTTAATTACAAATTTTACAGATTTTTTAACCTATGAACCTAGACAAACTTTCCGCCGGTAAAAACCCACCGGAAGAAATAAATGTTTTAGTAGAAATACCCGCTGGTTCGTTTATCAAATATGAGATGAATAAAGAAGATGGTTATATCCATGTCGATAGATTTTCCTATACCTCTATGGCTTTTCCCGGCAACTACGGATTTATTCCACAAACGCATGGGGAAGACGGCGATCCTTTAGATGTACTTCTTGTTGCAACTTATTCCGTGCAATCAGGGAGTGTTGTACCAGCTCGAGTCATAGGAATGCTCGAGATGGAAGACGAGGCGGGAATTGATACTAAAATCATCGCAGTTCCTACAAAGAAAGTCGATCCTTTCTTAAACCACGTTGATGAAATAAACGATCTTGACGAAACGTTAAAAAAAAAGATCCAACATTATTTCAATCACTACAAAGAGCTTGAACCGGGAAAGTGGGTTAAAACAAAAAATTTCCTCGGAAAGGAAGCGGCTCTTAAGGTTATTAATGAAGCTTTAAAGTAAGGAAATATTTATAGATAAAATTTCAAATGTCAAATCTCAAAGCTCAAAACCAAAACTCAAATCCTTAAATCTTTTTAGTTTTAGCATTTAAGATTTGGGTTTGACATTTAACATTTGAGTTTTGAGATTTTTGTTTTATGACTAATATCCAAAACACTGAAATCACCTCCGAGATGAAACGAGCCTATCTCGACTATTCTATGTCTGTCATCGTTTCTCGTGCGCTTCCTGATGTCAAGGATGGCCTTAAACCCGTACACAGAAGGATTCTTTATGCAATGTATAAAGTTGGTCTCTTTTCAACGGCCCGATTTTCAAAATCTGCAAAAGTAGTCGGTGAAGTGCTTGGAAAATATCACCCGCATGGAGATGCACCGGTATACGAATCTTTGGTTCGAATGGCGCAAGATTTCTCGATGCGCTATCCTCTGATTCGCGGCCAAGGCAACTTTGGTTCTGTAGACGGTGATCCGCCAGCCGCAATGCGTTACACCGAAGTTAAACTTGCCAAAATTGCAGAAGAATTACTTTTTGATATCGAAAAAGAAACTGTTCCTTACACGGACAATTTTGATGGAACTCTTAAAGAACCTCTTTACTTGCCGGCCAAATTGCCAAATCTCCTTCTCATGGGAGCCGAAGGAATTGCCGTTGGTATGGCTACAAAAATACCACCCCATAATTTAACTGAAATCGTTGATGCGTTGTGCCTGATGATTGATAAGACAAAATTAATTGAAAACGATGTTAAAGAGTTAACGAGTTCGCGAGTTAACGAGCTAAAGGAAAACAAAAAAGAACACGTTAACCCGTTAACACGCCAACTGTCTAACCAAATAACATTTGATGTTTCTCTCGAAGATTTGATGCAATTTATAAAAGGTCCTGATTTTCCGACAGCCGGCATAATCTACGGAGCTTCCGAAATTAAACAAGCCTATGCAACAGGTAGAGGATCCATACTAATCCGCGCAAAAGTTGATGACGAAGAAACCCGCCAAGGCAGAACTGCTATCGTTGTAAAACAACTACCATATCAAGTTAATAAGTCGTCCCTGGTTGAGAAAATCGCCAGACTTGTTAATGATAAGAAAATTCAAGGAATATCAGATCTGCGCGATGAATCTGACAGAGAAGGTATTCGCGTAGCCATCGAACTTAAAAGAGACGCATCTTATAAAAAAGTTCTAAACAATCTTTTTAAGTTTACCGAACTACAAACATCCTTTCCTATCAATATGGTTACTCTAGTCGATGGCGTACCCCAAACACTTTCAATAAAATCTATCTTGGAATATTACGTTAAACACAGAGTAAAGATCGTTACAAGGCGCTCTGAATTCGAACTTAACCAAGCCAAAGCTCGCGCACACATTTTAGACGGTTACCTTATTGCACTTGATCATATCGATGAAGTTATCGAAACTATCAAAAAAGCCGCTAACGAGCCGGAGGCAAAAGTGAAATTGATTGAAAAATTCGGCTTTTCCGAAATTCAGGCTCAGGCTATCCTCGACATGCAGCTTAAGCGATTGACTGGCTTAGAACGAGAAAAAATCCAAGACGAACTTGCGATGCTTAAAGAAACTATAGACTATCTTGAAAAGCTTCTTAAAGATATTTTTAAGATTCTGAAGGTTATAAAAGACGAGCTTCTTTATCTGAAGAAAAAATACGGCGACGAAAGAAAAACGCAGATTATAAAAAGTAGGCCGGGTGAAATTACCGACGAACAGCTTTTCGAAAATAAAGAAGTTATTATAGTGCTAACCAAAGAAGGCTATATCAAACAGGTGCCGCGCGAGACGTTTAGAGTCCAAAATAGAGGAGGAAAAGGAGTATCTGGTATGGAAACAAAAGAAACTGATAACGTCTATCATATCACAACAGCCATGACGCACGATTTTATCCTTTATTTTACAGATCAAGGTAGAATCTTCCAAACCAGGATCTGGGATATTCCTCAAGGCTCACGGATCTCAAAAGGTAAAGCCATTGTAAACCTTTTAACTTTAAGACCTAATGAAAAAGTTACCTCCATCCTTGCCTATGACCAAAAAACTCTAGAGAATTCCGAAAAATTATTCGTTCTCATGTCAACCAAACTTGGAACGGTAAAAAAGACTGTTTTTGCAGACTTTGCCAATATTCGCTCAAATGGAATCATTGCTATCAAGCTTGAACCGCAAGACAACCTGTTATGGGTGAATTTAACAGACGGCAAAGCCAATGTCATCTTAACCTCAAGAAACGGTAAAGCTATTGTCTTTAAAGAATCGGAGATCAGGCCTACAGGCAGATCGTCAATCGGAGTCAAAGGAATGGAGCTCGAAAAAACAGATTATGTCACGGCGGCTGACGTTTTCTTAAATGAAGAATTCAAAAAAAATATTTTAGTCCTTGGCGAAAAAGGTGTCGGAAAAAAAACCAAACTTTCATTTTTTAAAGGTCAACATAGAGGAGGAAAGGGTGTAAAAATTGCATCTGTCGATCAAAAAATAGGCCAAATCTGCTTCGTGCAAATCATTAATCCGGAAAAAACAACCGCCATCATTACAAGCACAAGTGGGCAGGTGGTTAAAATTCCGCTACAATCGATTCCTTCTCGATCAAGAACTGCTAAAGGGGTTATCCTGATGCGCTTTTCCCAAAAAGAAGACAAGGTTGTAAGCGCAACCATTGTGTGATATAATTGACGGGGATCTACATTAATTCCCCGTCATCCCGAATTTATTTCGGGATCCCCATACAATACGACCAAGATTTCGACTTTAATGGGATTCCCGCTTTCGCGGGAATGACAACGACATTTTATGGAAATTCCTGGAAAAAAAATATCCCTCGCAATTGAAAAAGTGCTTAAAAAAGAAGCAAAAAAACTTCGCAAAAAAAACTCCCTTAAATTAAGTGCTTTTTTGGTTGGACAACCTACTGATCAGTTATCTTTTATCAAAATTAAAGCTAAAATTGCCAAAAAACTAGGTATTGGTTTTGAATTAATTCATTTAAAGACCTCTCCTTCTTTTGAAGTATTCATGCATAAAATTAAAGAAAAGTCCCAAAATCCTGAAACAACCGCAATCATAATTCAACATCCGCTTCCTGCGCAACTTTCGACCGTCAGCCTTTATGAGTATATTCCCCGCGAAAAGGAGATCGAGGGGCATAAACGTAAATCAGCCTTTTTGCCACCCATTGGACTTGCGGTTTTGACTGTCCTAAAATATATCTACTTAAAACCCAGGATTGGCCCCGATCTAATGGTCGACATCAACAAAGAAAGAAGTCTTTTTAAAAAACTTTTCAGAAACAAACGCGTCGTCCTGGTCGGAAGAGGTATTACCGGAGGCCAACCAATAGGTAAAACCCTGACGGAGGCTAGGATCAACTTCATAAACGTTAACTCTCAAACACCTGAACCCCAAACATACTATAAAGAAGCCGATGTCATTATCACTGCAGTCGGAAAAAAAATAATAACCGCCGATATGCTCAAACCAGGCGTAACCTTAATCAACGTTGGATTTCGTCGAGAAGGCAAAAAGATAAAAGGCGACTATGACGAAAATGAGATTAAAAATATTTCCGGTTTTTACTCATCAACTCCAGGAGGGATCGGCCCGATTGACGTTCTCTACCTTTACAAAAACTTGATAGATGCAGCCAAACTCCAGAGGTAGTTAAAAACACGTTAACGCGTTAACGTGTTATTGTGTTAAATGAACAAACTGATTGTAATTACGGGCCAAACAGCAACCGGCAAAACTAAACTAGCTCTCGACTACGCTCAAAAATATAACGGTGAACTCATCAACTGCGACTCTCGCCAAATCTACAGATATCTTGATATTATAACGGGTAAAGATATAACAACAAATAAGTATTATGTAGTAAACAAGAATAAAAATTCTTCCATAGGTTATTATCTGCTAAGCGACAGAACCTCCTCGGTTGAAGAGCGACGGGACCTGCCTGCCGGCAGGCAGGAAACCGCGGGGGTTAAAAAGAGTTTGGCAAAGAAAATCTGGCTATATGACATTATCAATCCCGATCAATACTTTTCCTCCTTCGACTACCAACGCTGTGCGCTTTTCATCATCAAAAAACTCCTTGAGGAAGACAAAACTCCAATCATCGTCGGCGGTACTTACCTATATCTAAAACATCTTCTGTATGGTTTTGATACTGAAAACATTCCTCCTAACTGGAACTTAAGAAAAATCCTTTCAAAGAAGTCGGTGAAAGAGTTGCAAAAAATATTAAAAGAACAAGATGCACAATCGTTTAATCGATTGAACAATAGTGAAAAAAACAACCCCCAAAGGTTGATAAGAAAAATAGAGATTGTAATGTATTATGATCGTCATCCTGAACTCGTTTCAGGATCTGATTTGTCATTCCTGCGAAAGCAGGAATCCAGATTCCGAAATAAATTCGGAATGACCTATTTTTTAAATAAAAAACTTCATATTAAAAATTTAAAGATTGAATTTATCGCCCTCAAATTTAAAAACAAGGACTCTCTTCGCAAAACAATAGAAAAAAGAGTAGAGGAGAGACTAAAGCTTGGTGCGATTGAAGAAATCAAAAATATTCTCAAAATGGGATATACCGAAAATGACCCTGGTCTCAAAACCATCGGATACAAACAACTCATAAGTCACCTCAGAGGTGAACTTTCTAGAGATGAAGCAATTAGTCAGTGGATCTCTAAAGAAATCCAGTATGCCAAAAGACAATATGCGTTTATGAAACGAGATAAAAATATCAGTTGGCGTGATGTTTAACACGTTAACTCGTTAACGAGTTTTAAATAACTTAAGAAAAGCTTCCTTCGGTATCTCCACTCGCCCGACCATTTTCAATTTCTTTTTTCCTTCTTTTTGTTTATCAAGAAGTTTATCCTTACGCGTTCTGTCGCCTCCATATAATTTTTTAGTTACATCTTTTCGGTAAGGTGCAATTCGCTCGGAAGCAATTATTTTTCCTTTATATTGTGCTTGGATTTTTATCTCATATTGCTGTCTGGGAATTAATTCTCTCAATTTTTTTACAAGTATCTGACCTTTTTCATTTGCTCTTTTTTTAACCACGATTTCTGAAAATTCATCTACCGGATCCCCATTTAAAAGCAATGCTAGCTTATCAGCCTCAACTTCCCTATATTCTGAAAATTCCCAGTCCAGAGAAGCGTAGCCAGAACTTAGATTTTTTAATTTATCATAAAAATCGGATATCATCTCTGACATTGGCATCTCGTAGATCAATGTAACTTGAGTCTTATTATCCATAGTAATAAATTGACCTCGATAGTTTTGACAAAGCTGCATAACCTGGCCTAAATATTTTTGTGGTGTCACAACGTTAACTTTTACCCAAGGTTCTGAAAATCGATTACTGCCGTATTGGTAATTAACTTGTGGAGGTGATAAAATTAAATTCAAGTTGAATTCTCTCTCCAATCTTTCGCGCACGACATCTGCATGCAGAAGGCCCAAAAATCCTACTCGGAATCCTGTTCCCAAGGCTTTACTATGTATAACTGAAAATTCTAAAGACGAATCGTTTAAATATAGTTTTTCTAATGCCTTTTTTAAATTAAGATAGTCGTTGGTATCTGTTGGAAATATTGAAGCAAAAACCAGCGGCTTTACTTGTTTGTAACCTGGTAGAAATAAGTCTTCACTTGCCTTTACGTTCTCCACCGTGTCACCCACGCGAACTTTGTGAATATTTTTGAGATTTGTGACAATATAACCAATCTCTCCGTCTTCTAATTGCATTGCCGGTTTTAATTCCGGCAAAAAATAACCAGTCTCCAAAACTTCAAACTCTTCTTTGTTCGAAGCCAGTCGAACTTTAAATCCCTTTCTGATATTCCCGGCAAATACCCTTACAAAAGCAATAACGCCACGATGAGAATCATAATAGGAATCAAAAATCAGCGCCTGCAATTTTTCCACACCCTGAGGGTGTGTTGAAGGAGATGGAATTTTTTCGACAACCGCCTTTAGCAAAATTTCTACGTTCTTACCGGTTTTTGCAGAAATTTCAAATATTTCGCCTTCTTTGACCCCAAGAAAATCAGTCACCTGTTTTTTAGTGCCCTCGACATCTGCATTCGGCAGATCGATTTTATTGACGGCTGGAATGATCGTAAGATTTTTTTCTATAGCTTTATAGGCATTAGAGATCGTTTGGGCTTGCATCCCCTGGGTTGCGTCAACTAGAAGAATGACGCCCTCAACACATGCCAAAGTCCGATCAACTTCATAAGAAAAGTCAACATGACCTGGAGTATCTATTAAATTTAACACATAAAAACTGTTATCCAGTTTTCGTGTTAACGGGTTAACGGGTTCTTTTTTTAACTCGTTAACTCGTGAACTCGTTAACTCATATAACATTCTAACAGGAGCCAATTTTATGGTAATTCCCCTTTCTCTTGAAATCGGATTTCTATCTAAAAGTTGTTCTTCATGTTTCCCTCGTTCGACAACTCCCGTCAGTTCCAAAAACCTATCCGCAAGGGTAGATTTTCCGTGATCCACGTGAGCTATGATGGCGAAATTACGGATAAAATTCATATTTTTATCAATTCACGTTGCTTAACCCCATTACTCGAGTACCTTTGTTTGGTGTGGGGTAAAGGATTATAAGAACATCTCCTTTTTTTATGTATTTGGATTTTTTTAATACTGAGAGAGCCTTTTCTAGTTTTTGTTCATTCAGCGTAAATGAAATTACTCCAAAACTCACAGTTAACTGATCGGCAATCCTAACGTCGCGGGTAAAGGCAAAGATTGGGTAAAGAGCTCTGTACCTGGATAAAGCTCGAACAGACTGCCCGGTTGCAGTAAAAACAATAAAACCTGCAAAATTCTTTTTTTTATGACTTAAAGATCGACAGAGTCCGTATGCCGCTTCAGCTAAAAGTTCGCTTTCTTTCTCAACTTTAAAATTAAATCTAAGTCTGCTATCAACCAGATTCTTTTTTTCATTAAAGGAAAGCGTTTTTTGCATTATCTCCACCGCTTGTACGGGATAGCTGCCGGTTGCTGTTTCCCCGGATAACATTACTGCGTCGGTCAAGTCATAGGTGGCATTGGCTACGTCGGAAATCTCGGCTCTCGTCGGAAGAGGAGACGTGACCATTGACTCAAGCATCTGTGTTGCAGTAATAACCGGAATTCCCTTAAGTATGCATTTTTTAATAATAATTTTTTGCTGGTATGGCACTTCCTCAAGAGGTATCTCAACACCCAAATCTCCACGCGCCACCATGATCCCGTCGCTCACAGTTAAAATCTTATCAAGATGATCCAGAGCCTTATTTGTTTCAATTTTAGCAACGACAGAAGCGCTCAGTTCAAATTTTTTCATTTCTTTTCGCAAAACGTCAATGTCGTTCTCGGTTCGAACAAATGACAAAGCAACATAATCAACCTGATTTCGAGCCGCCAGATGTAGTCCCTGAAAATCGCGATCGATCAGTACCGGAAAGGGGAAATCAACTCCAGGAATATTTAAGGTTTTTTTATCTAAAAGCACTCCTTCCGACTCTGAAGCAAGAAAGCTCTTGCCGGATTTTTTGCTGAAGACGAATTTGAATTTGCCATCATCCACATATATATTTTGCCCCGATCGAAGATGGGGAAAAATTTGGGGATGGGTTATGGAAAAAAAAGGTAAAATTTGACCCCTGCTGATGATAAGGCTATCTTTGGGAAGTTTTATGCGAATTTCTGGCCCCTGCAGATCAATCAAAGTGCCGACTCTTACGCCAAGATTGGACGCGATTTTGTTAACCCTCTGAATCATCCGATCGTGCCACTTTATTACGTTGTGCTTAAAATTAAAACGGAATATATTTACTCCACTAAGAATTAACTGTTTTATCAGTTCTTCTGACTGACAGGCCGGACCAATCGTGGCAACAATTTTGGTCAAATTTTTTTCCACTGCTTAATTATATCAGGTAAGAAAAGTGAGGATATCTATAACCTACTTAGCAGTTAAATTCTTCTGATGCGAAATCTTTTAATTGACTTCTTTCCTGAGGGTAATTCGGACAAAATTTCCAACTTCATATTGGCAATATTGGCATGATACCGACAGACTCCGGAAGAACAAGTTCCAAACAAAAGTTCTCTACTTAGATTGTTACCGGAGGACGAGTCAACTGACCCGCTCACTCCTTCATCTTTACCGTTCGTCTGATAAATAAGAGTATAGGTGACATTTTTTACTTTTTGCAGATTGTTAAATACTACAATCAGCGCTTTCCTGTCTGATCTTAAGCGAGGTGAAACAATTAATCCAGAGTAAACTACTCCTCTGGATCCGCCCTTACTCTGGAAACGAGGTAGAAGGCGAGCTTCCACGTTACTAGCTAAAATAAAAATTGCAAAATAAAAAAAGCTAGCTACTAGAATTGCTTTTTTCATATATATTATTATACTTAATGTATGTCAAAAAATCTGGTTGTTTTTTTAATTGGAATTATTTTGGTAATTGGTATTTCCGTAGTTTTGCTCATTAACCTGACCAAAAAAGACACCATCACATCTCCAATTGGAGAAAAAAACCAAAAGCTTATCGAAGAAAAACAGCAAGTATTGTCAGAAAATCTGAAAGAATATATAGATTCCTCTGGTTTTAAATTTAAATATCCTGACAATTTTGCTGTATCAACAGCAAATCAAATAAATGAAAATGTCTACTCGTCTCTTACCATTGCATCCGACGGGATGGAAAACAAAACTACAATTCAGGTTGAAACAACCAGTGCAAAATCCCTCGACGATTGGCTTACTCAAAACCCAGCAAAAATAAAAAAAGAAACTTTGAAAAAGATCAAACTTGCAGACTTAGAAGCAAAACAATACGAGAAAAATGATAAGGTTATAACCGTTGCCTACGACACGGGTGTTCTTTTTACGATAACGACTGAACTAAAAGCCACAAGAGAAACAATGCTCGACCTTAACGAAACAATTCTCACTACTTTTGCTTTTGCGCCTCCAGAATCAACTGACGCATCCTCCCAATCTTCTGGCGCCGGTGAAGAAGAAGTCTTTTTTGAAGGAGAAGAAATAATAGAGTAGAATTTACTCTCCAAATCTAACCAACTAATTAGGCAGGTGGCAGTCGAGGAAGGGTTCCCACAAGCGCGCAAGAAAGATATTAGAAAAACCTTATAAAAAGTAAAGAATTATTCTATTCTGAGACTGACTATACTTTTTAAACAAATCAAATCTGAGCACTTGTGGGAAGGAAGCGACTGACGGAATCTGAATAAATAAATCATAATAAAATAAACTAAAAACCATGCTTAAAACCGCAAAAAAAATCTGGAGTAACGAATTCTTCAAGGGAGGAATATTTTATACCGCCTCTTCCTTTGTTATCCATATCATGAATTATTTGTTTAACTTTCTGGCTGGCCGAAGCCTTGGACCAAAGGGTTATGCGGAGATTTCAGCCTTATTTTCTTACTTAATCATAGCGTTAGTTCCAACGGTTGTCTTTTCTACGCTTCTTGTGCAAAAAATCAGTGCTACATCCCAAAACCGAGTTGCCTACACTTACACTTTAGAAACTCTTTTTTGTGAAAAAATCAGGAGGTGGTGGTTTATAGCAATTCTACCTATTTTATTTACTCCACTTCTGCCAATTCTTACAAATTTAACTCCTCTTGCCGCCTGGTCACTCTTTCCACTAATTATTCTTGCCCTCTTATCGACATTCTATGGAAGCGCTTTACAGGGATTGAAACTTTTTTTAGCCTTTTCTTTGATTGGCGTTTTCGCAACCTTCCTTAAACTTTTGGGAGCGTTGCTTGTGACCGCAGGGATTGACGGATTAGCGACCGTACTTTTTTTTCTAATCCTTTCTAGCTTTTTCTTGTTTTATTTGAGTAAAACAGTAGTTACTAACAACTTAAGAAAAAAAATTGAATCTGCACCGAAAAAAATAGAAAGACGCATTTTGCATATTTTTAAAAGCCGACAATTTGTTATTATTTTCATTTCAACTCTGTCTCTTACTCTCTTAAATAATATTGATATAGTTCTTGTGAAAAAATTTTTCCTGGCGGAAGATGCAGGAATTTACAGCTCTTGGTCTCTCTTTGCAAAAATAATTTTATATTTACTTGGCCCATTAATATCACTTAGCTTTGTATTTATTGCAGGTACTAAAAGTGAAAGTTCTCAAAACAAGACCTTAATATATTCTCTTGTAGTTCTTCTCTTTGTGGGGTTGGTTAGTTTTGTATTCTACAAAAATTTTGCAATTTTTATTATTACATTTTTTTTTGGTAGCAAGTTTCAAGCTGTGGCTCCCTTTTTGGCCAGAGCCAGTATTTTTGGATCTTTTTATGCAGCTCTAACATTCCTTAATAGTTTCTATTTGGCAAAAAACTCTCCTTTGGCACTCATTTTACCCGTATTACTACCCATCTATATTGTTTTGTTTTATCTGATCCCGAAAAAACTCTCTGCCATTACCACACTCAATATCTTCTTTTCTGCCGCTGTGTTCTTAGTTTATCTAGCGGCATATCTTATAACAACATTCAAAAAAGTTACGCCACACCCTCAGGGTGTGCGTGGATAAGTTTCACACCCTGAGGGTGTGTGGATCCTAGTTAGGGAAAATATGGTGCTTTCAAGAAAAGCGCTCTTCGGATCTTCTTAACAGCACGTTTAAAATATGATAGAGGGTCCTTATTCCGAAGCTCCTCTTCCGCAGGAAAGAAATCCCATCTGGAAAGTATTTTAAGTCTAACTACATTGCTTTTTATCAATTCACCTTCCGGCAGATCATCTTTATTTCTCTCAATCCACAGTCTGACAATTCCTTCTTTCCAATGCAGGGGCACGATAAAAATAAGCTCTTCTCCCTTCCATTCATCCACAACAACTTTGCCATAATTACTCATCAATTTGTCTCCTTTGTTCACTTTCCAGCCAAAATTATACCCTTCTAGTCTAACTTTTTGGGCCAGCGTTGTCATAGCCGGGACAACAGACATTATAGTCAAATTCTCACGCAGACTTCTTTGATAGTCGGAATATCTGTTTAACTGCCATGTCAGAAAAACCACAACAAGAATGACAATAATAGTAAATAAGGAGATTATGGCAAATCCTATTAGCGTCATTTTAATAAATCTCCAAGAAAAAAATATGGCTCTTATTAAATATTCTTTTTTTTCATAAGTTTTTTTAGAAAAATTTATTATTAATTTTTTGAAATGACCTAAAAATGTGAATATATAAAAACCTACTAAGTAACCAAAACAAAATAAAATAAAGCTAAAAAGTATAATCAAAAGAAATTTAGATTCTAGAAAAGCATTAAAAATAAGGGAAGAAAGTTTTTTAAAGAAAAAAGCAGAAAATAATAAAATAAAAATAAAAAAAACGAGCCTCACAAGTATTAATATAGTCTTCTTTACAAACCCCATTATCACCTGTGAAAACTGTTTAATTTCGGATAAACTCGGTCTTGCTTCATTCGAGGAACTAATTAATTTTTTAAAATAACTAAAATCAATGAAGGAATAAAATAGTAATAACTGGGGTAAAAGAGCAAAAAAGAAAAAGGTTAAAAATATGATTAAAACAGGTTCAAGCTTCTTAAATTCAAAGAAACTTTTAATAAAGAAAGTGCTGAAAAAGAAGGAAATGATTAAAGTAACAATCATCTCATCCCTGCTTTTAAAAGGCAGAAATTCAACCACGATTTTTTTTTCTTTGTGACGGAAGTATATTCCCAAAATTGTTAAAACAAACATCAGCAAAAGAACTGCTCCCAATTCGAAATTCCTGAGAGAGAGAACGGTTGTTTGGATAAATTCGATCGGGAAGTCAGGGAAAAGATATGTAAATAAAAAACTCAAGGCAAGAAAAGAGAAAAAAAGCACCGGCAAGAACCAGCAAAGAAATTTAATAACCTCATAGAAAAATATAACTACCTGCCGTGCTAAACCTAATAGATTCATATTATAGCTGATTTTCGAAACGCTTGTATAACCGCCCAGGTAAAGAAATAGAAAGTCAAGATGGTAAAAAGATCTCCTGTTTTTTCGAATTTATAAATAGTAAAAAATGCCGCGTATGTAATGGCAACAACTGATAAAAGAGCGCTTGTCGTAGAAGAACTCTTTAAAAGGACCAACAATCCAAGCAGGCTAAAAAAGAGTAGAGTGCCATCATCCAAAGCTCCAAAAAGCCAGCCAGCGCCTCCCGCGTTTCTGGCAATAAACACTGCCGCAACCCAGATTTCTGCCAAAATCAGTCTTTTCAGAAAGTCCTGTTTGTTAAAGCTGTAGCGCTTAATATCTTGTTGAATAAAATAAACCGTACTTGCAATAAGCTTAAAATTAATTAACATGGCAAATACGAATGCGCTAAGCATGATAAAAAAAAGTGGTGAATCTTCCAACCTCCCAATCAGGCTGAAGGAAATGACGAGAAAAATTGTATAAAATGTTCTCAGCATAAAATTATTGTGACCGGGAGACAATGTTATTGTTCGAGCTTGTCGAGAACTACGCTAAGCCTGGTCGAGAACAATTTTTGGCTCCTTCTCGACTCCGCTTAAGCTCCGCTCGAAGAATAATTTCCCACCCATAAAAATATTGTATAGGAAAAATAGAAAAAAGTTTAGCTATAATATCAACCGATGGAAAAGAAAAATCTATATCATCTCTTAAGCCTTGTCATCCCGGTCTACAAACAGGAAAAAACTATCGTTAAAAATCTTCGACAGATAAAAAAGATTATCGATAAGATCCGCTATCCCCACGAGATCATAACCGTCGTTGACGGCATTACTGATAAATCACTGCAGAAAATTAAGAATGCAAAAATATCGGGCGTGAAAACAATAGGTTACATTAAAAATCAAGGCAAAAGTTATGCCGTTAGGCTAGGTATGAAAAAAGCAATAGGCGATTATGTTATGTTTATTGACTCCGGTATGGAAATCGATCCAAACGCCATCTCAATGCTTCTTGAGCATATGGAATGGTACGACGCAGACATAATCGTCGGCTCAAAAAGACATCCCGCCTCCTTCGTCAAATACTCAATCATGAGAAAAATTTTAAGTTACGGATACTATCTCCTCATCAAGTTTTTATTTGGCATCAAGATACACGATACTCAAGCCGGAATAAAAATTTTCAGAAAGAAAGTCTTGGAAAAAGTTCTTCCCAGACTTGTTGAAAAAAGGTTTGCTGGAGATTTGGAAACTCTTGTCGTCGCAAGCAGCCTTGGATTTAAGAGAATTTTTGAAGCACCTATAAAGTTAGACTATACTTTGAGTCCTCTCACCTCGTCAGCCACTTTAAGGTCAATTATTGGCATTCTTCAAGATACTCTAGCCATTTTTTATCGCAAAAACATTCTCAATTATTATAAAAAACCACACAAAAAACTTATTGTCAATAAAAAATGAATATTCTCTGGTTTACTTGGAAAGATAAAAAAAATCCGCAGGCCGGAGGAGCAGAATTAATCAACGAAGAGTTTGCTAAAAGACTGGTTGAAGACGGACATCAGCTAAAATTTTTGGTAGCCGGATATAAAGGAGCAAAGAAAAAAGAAACCAGGAACGGCTACGACATCATCAGAGTAGGGAATAGATATACTGTCTATTGGAAAGCTTTTCGCTATTTTAGAAAACATCTGCAAAGCTGGCCGGACCTCATAATCGAAGAAGTCAACACGATTCCTTTTTTCACCCAACTCTATACAAGTTCCCTCTCCGTCACTCCGAGCGAAGCGAGGAATCTCAAAAACAAACCGCAAAGAATTCTACTTATTTATCAACTCTGCCGGGAAATATGGTTTTACCAATTTCCCTTTCCGCTTAGCCTCATTGGCTATCTGCTTGAACCCATATATCTGAAATTTCTTAATAAGAATAAGGTCATCACCGAATCGGAAAGCACAAAAAAAGACCTTCTTAAATATGGGTTTAAAAAAGAAAATATATTTATCTTTCCTGTCGGTATCAATATACGCAGATTCCGCAAGCTCGCTAAATCCCTCGAATTCACCCTTCTTTCTTTCGGTTCAATTCGCTCCATGAAAAGAACCCATCACCAAGTCGAAGCCTTTGAAATAGCCAAGAAACAGATTCCGCAGTTAAAGCTCATCGTCGCCGGAGATTCAAATAACTCTTATGGTCATAAAGTAATAAGAGTTATCAATTCATCTCTCTATAAAAAAGATATTACCTATCTTGAAAGAGTCGATGAAAAAAGGAAATCACAGCTGATGGAACATTGTCATCTATTACTAGCTACGCCGGTAAAAGAAGGTTGGGGTTTAGTCATAACCGAAGCAAACAGTAAAGGTACGCCCGCCATTGTCTATAATGTAGACGGATTACGAGATAGCGTGAAAAATAATATTACTGGACTAGTTTGTAGAGATAATACACCAGATGATATGGCTAAAAATATTATCAGAGCGTTCAAAGACAAATTTCTTTATAAAAGATTGCAAAGAAATGCTTTGAATTTCAGTAAATCCTTTACCTTTGATCGGAGTTATAAAGAATTTAAAAAAATTCTTCGATTATGAAAAAAACGAAGCTACCTTTAATATCTGTTGCTATCGCAACCCACAACTCTAGAAGAACCATTGAGAAATGTCTGAAATCTGTAAAAAAACAAACCTATCCAAACCTAGAAATAATTGTGGTTGATGGTAAAAACTACGCTAAAAACGAGCAAAAAAAGTGCCAAAAAATTATCAAGCAATATGCCAAATACTACCAAGACGGGCCAGAACGTAGTATTCAAAGAAATCGCGGCATCAAGGAAGCAAAAGGCGAATATATTTTAATCTTAGATCAGGATATGTATCTCACGCTGAAAGTTGTCGAGGAATGCTATGAGAGTTTAAAAGAAGGTAAGTATGTGGCTTTAACCATACCGGAGAAATCGATAGGCAAAGGCTTTTGGACAAAATGTGTCTCTTTGGACAGATATATTACCGTCTACTTGGAAAAAGGTTTAAATGAATGTTGCCGGTTTTTCCGCAAAAAAGAAGCCGTAAAAGTCGGCCTTTACGACCCTTCCATAGTTGGAGTAGAGGATTCGGATTTTCACTACAAGATGGAGTCAATAGGGAAAATAGGGAAAACAAAAAGCCACATCAACCATGACGAAGGTGAAACCAAATTCTTTGACCGGATCAAAAAAAAATATTATTACAGCAGGGCTTTCAAAGAATATCTGAAAAGAAGACCAACAATTGCCGTATTTCAATTTTTTCCAATAAAGTCTGCCTATATTAAACACTGGAAACTGCTGTTAAAACACCCTTTTTTAACTTTCGGCATGATATTATTAAGAGGCGGTGAAGTCTTGGCCGGCTTGCTTGGCCTTTTGATGAAGAAATGAAAAATAAGTTATCTCAAAACTTAAAAATATAGTTAAACCAGGCGAAGATATGCGTTTTAAGCTATCACCGAGGGGCCCCGATAAGCGGGGTGTCGGTGTGCGAAAAACGTCATATCGAGCCGATGTTTTGAAATGAACACTATACAATCGCTCAAAAATAAAATAATTTTAATAACGGGTATTACCGGATTTGTAGGCTCACATCTTGCTAAAAAACTCCTATCTTCGGGAGCTGTTGTCTTCGGAACTTCCAGAACACACAGGTCAAAAAATACTTTTAAGTTAAGCGTACTTAACCGTTCCGCTCTCTCTAAGCTACTGAAGAAACTTAATGTCAGCATATGTATCCATTTAGGCGGAGTTTCAATTGTACAGACAGGTCAAACCAGCCCTTATCATACTTTTAAAACTAACATTCAAGGAACACTAAACATACTAGAATGTTGCCGGCAAAACGGCTTGGAAAAAGTAATAATTCCCTCAACCTCGCACGTCTATGGTAATAATACTGTTCCATATCTTGAAGACTATCCACCAAAACCATCAAGGCCTTACGAGACGTCGAAAACGGCGACCGATATAATATCTCAATCCTACGCGGAAACATTCGATCTACCAGTCTTTATCCCGCGTTTTGTTAATATATATGGACCCGGAGATTTAAATTTTGAACGTCTTATTCCCAAAACAATAAAAAACGCTTTGCTTGACAGACCACCTACCATGTGGGGAGGAAAAGTTAAAAGAAGCTTTCTATATATTGATGACGCCATCGATGCCTATATAAAATTAGCAAGCCTTAAACCGCAGCTAGGAACAAATCGTATTTTTAATTTTGGAACCGGCGAAGTAATAACTATAGAAGCTTTAATTAAAAAAATTATAAAACTTTCATCTAAAAAACTTGTGATAAAAAGAATTGAAGAGGGTAGAGAACATGAGATACCCTCACAGTATGTCTCTTGGAAAAAGGCCAAAAGAATATTAAAATGGGAACCGAAAGTTTCACTTAACGCAGGATTAAAGAAAACAATTCATTGGTATCGGAAATTTTTGGCTGTAAGTTGATTAATAATAGAAGTTGCGTGGTTAATTTTAGTTTAGATTGTCATTGCGACCCCGAGTACTCGGGGAAAGCAATCTCGTTTGAGATCGCCACGTCCCGCCTTTGGCGGGACTCGCGATGACGGCTGAGTGCGTAAATCCTGTTAATAATATAAAAAAGTTTATGAAAAAAAGACTGATAACTTTTTATCCTTTTATAATCTTCGTCGGGTTAACGCTTTTTTTTTCTAGAAAATTCTTATTTACAAGTGGACAGATACTCTATGGCGAGTTTTTTGGTTCAGTTGATTATTTCTTTTTCCTAAAACAATTTTTAAATGCCTGGACAGACTATACAAGTTTAGGACACTCAAATATTGGCATCTCAACAAGCTATGGACTAAACCCTCTTTTTTTTGTCATTCCTCCCGGATACAATCTTCCGTTTTTATCGCTTCTTTCCATTTTTCAACTCATCTTTGCTAATTTTTCAAGCAAAATGTATATCATCCTCAGCATCTTTCTGCCTTTTCTTGGAATGTATTTTTTGGCTAAGTTTTGGTTTAAAGATATTACGAAACTGCCTTTCGTTTTGAACCTTTTGAGTTTTGTTGCATCTGTAATCTATAGCGTAAGCGGCCAAATGAGCTCAAGAATATCTGCCGGACATCTGCGCTATAGCTTAGGACACGCTATGTTTCCGCTTCTGCTTCTTTGTACGCTCAAGGGTATCGAAGAAAAAAATCCAAAAAAAGGTTACTTTTATATTTTCGTATCTGGCTTAATTATCGCTCAACTTGTCTGGGCTATGCCCCAACTTTTGAGTCTTTATCTAATCCTGTTATTTTTTTATTTCCTCATCTTTATCGTTCCGGATAAAGAGAAAATCAAAAAGATTTTGAGTTTTGTCCTAGCCTCACTTGTGATAGGCATCTTATTGAATATTCACATCTGGCTTCCGGCTTTATTCTACCCCGAAAAATTAGCCTATATCGAAACTCCCTATTATTCTTCTTCCTATGTGAATATAACGTCTAAATCGACAAAATTTAACGAGCTTATCGCCAATGGGAGCGGATCAGAAAAAGCCTTTGTCGGCGAAATACAATACAAAACTGTAATAAGCTATAAGCTCCTGATTCCCTTCCTCGCCATTATGCTATTTATTCCGGCTTTTTTAGTTTTATCTAAAATTAAAAGAAAGTTTCTCTATCTCTTTCTTGTGGCTGCCTCAGGGATTATTTTTTCCTGGGGAATAAACTATCCCTTTGAAAAGATATTCATGTATCTTTTCTCTAATGTTTTTTTGTTTAAGCCGTTCAGGGATGTCGGTAAGTTTGCGATTCTTTATTTGTTTAGTCTATCACTTTTCGTTCCTTACGCTTTTTTCTTAATTTATCATTTATTTGGAAAAAAATCTTCAATTATTGCGGTTGGTCTATTTGTATTTTTCCTCTTATACGTAAGTCCAAGTTTTACTTCCGGTAACTTTGGAAATATTATCGTTCCTTTTCAACTGCCTGACAAGTACGAAAAATTAAACCGGTTTCTCAGCGAAGAGAAAGGCAATTTCAGGGTAGCAATTTATCCAAACGACAAATACATCGGCCAATACGACTGGTTTCCTAAAAACTTGCTACCATCTTCCTATTACAACGTCTTCCATATACTTTTCCCTCTTTCAAAAAACCTAGCAGTATCCAATAGAACAATGACCGACTGGTCTTCCCGCTACCTGGATTATCTCGAGTTAAACCTGGATCAACCCTGGACAGCGGAAAGACTGGGAGAGGAGATGGTCAGATTCATGATCGTTGACCACAGCCTTCCCGAATATGAAAAAGTTCTTGCAAGTTTAGATAAAAACCCTAAGCTTAAAAAACTCAACGCAGTCAGCGGTTTTACTCTTTTCGAAATTGTAGATTATAACAAACAAGCTGTAAAAGAAAAAGACGCCGTATATTATTTTGGAGACGTACCGGGAGTTAAATATCTCTCGGGAAAACTCTCCTTAATAAATCTTAATTCCAATCAGATCGAACTTCTTGCTAAAAACTATTCACCTTACCTGTTACTATACAATTCTTCCTTGGACGACGTCTTTTATACGAGCTTGGACCGGTATAAAATTTCATTCTTCCCGGAGGTGAGATTTCCGAGGGATTCGGCAAAAGATTTTTATTTTCCGGCCGAATACTTGCGCTCTTTAACCCAGCCAGGCATTGTCTTCTATAACCCGGAGATTATCCGGACCGAGGGTCAAGGAAACAAAATAGATAAGAATTTCGAGTTTAAAAAAGGTAGATATAAGGTCTTGCTAAGTACGGCAAGCGCGCCAGGTCAAACTAACTCGTTGAAAATTACTATCGACAATAAATCAAAGAAAATGGTTAACTTCAGAAAAAAAAGTGAGGGAATGGAGTGGATTGACTTTGGGGAAGTTGACTTAAAAGAATCAAATGTAAACATAGCTATTGAAAATCTTGAACCGGGATCGCTGTATGTAGATTATTTTTTGCTAATACCGTTTGAAGACTATAAAAAACTTAGAAACGAGTTTTATTCTCAAGTTAATTCGAAAAAAATCATTGAGGTTGATAAACCGATATCTCAAGATTCAATCAAAGATAATAAAAAAGCAATCCATGTCCTTTCCCAAAGTTTTTCCCCCTACTGGAATATCTGCAATACCGAGGTCATAAGAGTGAATTTTTACGGAACCGGCGCACTTTGTGACGTAAATGCCACAACCCAGCCGAACTTCAAACCCGATAAGATTTACAAGATAGGGATTATCCTTTCAGGAAGTCTATATGTTATTACAATTGCTTCAATGATCTTGTTACAATTAAAATTTAATAATTCTTTTAATAAATCCAAATTTCAAAACTCAAATGTCAAATCAAATCCAAAATCCAAGTGACTCAATTGTCATTCCCGCGAAAGCGGGAATCTATTTAATAAGAAGGTGGGTCATTACTCTTCGAGCGAAGTCGAGAAGTTTTATTCGTTGGTGGTTCTCGACTCACTTACG
>MFZO01000031.1:74661-76229 GCA_001788015.1 Candidatus Roizmanbacteria bacterium RIFCSPHIGHO2_02_FULL_38_11
AATTTGAAAGAAATTTTGCCAGATACCAGGGCAGAAAACATTGTGTGATGCTTAACAGCGGAAGCAGCGCTAACTTAGCTATCATTCAAGCACTTCTGAATTTGGAAAAATTAAAAAAAGGAAATCTTGTAGGATTTTCTGCTCTAACTTGGTCAACTAATGTAATGCCTCTCATCCAGCTTGGACTCTCGGCAGTACCCATTGATGTAGAAATCGATACGCTAAATGTCTCCAGTAGAATGCTCATGAAAACACTAAAAAAATATCCTCTAAAGATGGTCTTTTTAACCAATCTTCTCGGTTTCTGCGACGACATTGATAAAATAAAAAAAATCTGCGCTGAAAGAAAGATTATTTTGATAGAAGATAATTGTGAGTCTATGGGTACTGTCTACAAGAGTAAAAAGCTCGGTAACTTCAGTTTAGCCAGCACTTTTTCTTTTTATGTAGGCCATCATATGTCAACAGTGGAGGGCGGAGCCGTCTGCACAGATAGCGAAAGATTAGCGGTAATGTTGAGAATTGTTAGAGCCCACGGCTGGGATCGAAATTTAAGCCTTTTGCATCAAAATAAAATAAGAGAAAAACACAAGATCAATTTGTTTTTTTATTCGAGATACACTTTTTATGATTTAGGTTTTAATTTGAGGCCAACCGAGATAGCTGGATTTCTCGGAAACGTACAACTTCGCTATATTGATGAAATTGTCAAAAAAAGGAATAATAATTTCCTGAAGATGACAATCCCAATATACCAACGCAAAGATAAATATTACCCTATTAGATTTTCCCATATTGATTTTGTATCAAATTTCGCCGTCCCTGTGATATGCAAATCACAAAAAATTCGAAGCGATCTGGCAAGAAGATGCAACTGGAAAATAGAGATTAGGCCAATTGTTGGCGGAGACATGACTAAGCAGCCCTTTTTTTCGAAGTATATGAGTAGGTACACCGATATTTTAAAAAATTCCAATGCCAAACTCATCCACGAGCAAGGTCTCTACTTTGGAAACAATCCTGAACTCACCGAAAAAGAGATAAGGGAAATTGTCAACGTGTTTACCCATTAAACCATATCTTTATTGCAAAAACATGCTCAATATGGTTTAATTATTCTATGAAAAATCAAAGAATCATTAGAGATCCAAAAATAATGCTTGGTAAAGCGGTTATTACCGGCACAAGAATTACTGTGGAGCAAATACTGCGACTTCTTGCACAAGGTCAAACGGTTGAAGAAATCCTTCATAATTTCCCATATTTGAAAAGAGAAGATATAAAAGCAGCTATAAAATATGCTCATGAAGTTATAACCGAGGAAGAGGTCTACTATTTTGATGAAAAAGATTTTAACAAAATCCGAAAAATTTATAGCTGATGAAAGCCTTGGACTTCAAGTTGCAAACAATCTCAAAAAATTAGGATACGATATTTATTCTATTGCAGATATTGCTCGTGGAGTTAAAGATGTAGATATTCTTCTTACAGCCTTGAAAGAAGACAGAATTCTCGTTACAACTGACAAAGATTTTGGATATCTAGTATTTAAGGAAAAACTTCTAACA
>MFZO01000031.1:76364-77491 GCA_001788015.1 Candidatus Roizmanbacteria bacterium RIFCSPHIGHO2_02_FULL_38_11
AGAAAAATCTTACAAACTATCTAACAAACTATCTAAAATGAAGCGTATCGATCTACTCATATTAAGTTGGCACCAGACATATTTATCAAAAAATGCCGGCGGATACATTAGGCTTAGCGAATTCCTGAAACGAGCTCCCAAAACAATCGGATTTAAACTGCTCGATAACACTCCAACCATCTACAGCGACGTCGCGTCAGAAAATGAACTCATCCGGTATCAAACACCTCGACTAATAAAGGTTTTTGAAAAAAGATTTTTTATCTTATGGTTTATGCTTGAAAATATTACAACAGCTTGGATTGTCTATTTCACAGCTAAAAAACTTATACGACAGTATAAACCGAAAGTGCTCTACGTTCCGATCGGAGAATTTTTTCACCTTTATCTACCTGCTATTATTCTTAAGCTGCAATTCCCCCAAATCCGATTGGTCGTCGATATTCTAAACTTTGAAATTCCCGATAAAAGTGTATTCACTTATTACCAAAAACTTCGAAAAAGCGGACAGAGTATTATTAGAAGCATTCTTACAATTTATGCAACTTTACAAAGTACCTTTCTTATCAAACGTACAGTCAACTTAGTCGATTATATATTTACCGTAAGCCCGGATCTCATATCTGCCTTAAAAAAATATTACAGAAAAGAATCGATTGATTTCACACCATCAGGCGTTGATAGTTCTTTTCCTCTACCAAAAGTTAAAAAAAAATTTTTGGGTGTTTATTTGGGACGAATGACTGTCCAAAAAGGCGTATTCGAATTACTTGACGTCTGGAGCCAGGTTATAAAAAAAATCCCGAACGCAAAATTAGCTCTGATGGGTCAAGCAGACGATCAAATATTGAAATCACTAAAAGAGAAAATTACTGAATTTAAATTAGACAAAAATATTTCTGTTTTTGGATCGGTGTCGGAAGAAAAGAAACGAAAAATTTTATCTGCAAGCCAGTTATTCCTACATCTGGCGAGATACGAGCCGTTATTTCCTGTTATTGGAATTCTTGAGGGACTTTCCTTTGGCTTACCCGCAATAGTTTACAATATGAAAGTAGTCTCTTCTCAACAAAACATACTAAAAAAATGGAAATGTCTTTAAATAATAGAAAACGGCAGCACAAAAG
>MFZO01000032.1:0-3627 GCA_001788015.1 Candidatus Roizmanbacteria bacterium RIFCSPHIGHO2_02_FULL_38_11
AAAATACTATTACTTATCACATCCAAGAAATTTATAAAAGCGGAGAGTTAGAAGATAGTTCAACTACTCGAAAAATTCGAGTAGTTCGCCAAGAAGGGAAACGGCAAATCAATCGTGAAATTCAGTTTTATAACTTGGATATGGTTATTTCGGTTGGGTATCGTGTCAATTCCATCAAAGCTACTCAATTTAGAAAATTTGCCACACGCGTGCTTCACGAATATATTCAAAAGGGGTATGTGCTCAACGATGATCGGTTTAAACAAGGGCGGAAATTTGATGATGGATATTTCAAAGAAATGCTGGAACGAATCAGGGATATTCGCTTGAGTGAACGCCGACTTTATTTGCAAATTACTGATATATTCGCACTTGCCTCGGATTATGACAAGGACAATTTTATTACTAAAGAGTTTTTTGCCTTTATTCAAAATAAATTACATTTTGCCGTTGCAGGTGGAACTGCTGCAGAAATAATTTATGAACGAGTAGATGTTACGGTTGCAAAAAATTATTTAAAAGAAAAAGAGCTGCATAGGTTAAGACTGGCTGTAAGTGCCTTTCTTGATTTGGCAGAAATGAGAGCCGAACGACAACTGCCAACTACTATGCAAGATTGGATTACTTTTATGAGTGGATATCCTTAATGGGTATCCTGTGCTTGAAGGATTAGGGAAAATAAGTAAAGATCAAGCCGATGAAAAAGCGCTAAACGAGTATTCAAGGTTTCGAGTAATTCAGGACCGCAGTTACAAAAACGATTTTGAGAAGATGATTAAAGTTGTAAAGCAAAAATCTTCTAGAACAAAAGAATAACTATGACGAAGCATTAAAGTAAAAAAGCTGCCCAGATTGTGGCAAGACAGTTGGAGATAAATCTACCGAAATTTTAAACCCATCGAATTCGATGTTTTTGAAAGTGGCTATAAATACATTGCTTCACTCAATTTTTTAAAACTTAGAAAAAGGCAAACTATGTTAGAATTAAAGCCAGATTGGCTCTTGTAATACAAAGAAATAGAGGGGGTTTGGGCACTGGTTTACAGGCTGATTTCGGAGGTGGGGGTTAATAAAATAAAAGTATGTTTGAACAAGCATTTAAAAATATCGACAATATTCTTCGTACCGATTCTGGTTGTGGAACCGAATTGGATTATGTTGAGCAAACTTCATGGATTTTGTTTTTAAAGTACCTTGATGATTTGGAGGAAGATAAAAAGAAGTCTGCTACCTTGTCGGGCAAAAGCTATGAATACATCTTGGCACCCGAATATCGTTGGAATACATGGGCTTGTCCAAAAAGTCGAGACGGAAAATTAGATCATAACAAAGCTCTTGATGGCGATGATTTGAAAGATTTTGTAAATAACAATCTTTTTCCCTATCTCAAAAAGTTTAAAGCTGAAGATCCAAATACGATTGAATACAAAATCGGCGAGATTTTTTCTGAACTGAAAAATAAAATTTCTAGCGGTTACAAATTGCGAGAGATTTTGAATGTGGTAGACGATATGCACTTTCGACTTTACGAAGAAAAGCATGAGCTTTCGCATCTCTACGAAGCCAAAATCAAAAACATGGGCAATGCTGGTCGAAACGGTGGAGAATATTACACGCCACGCCCACTTATAAAAACGATTGTCAAGGTAGTCGATCCAAAAGTTGGCGACACCATTTATGATGGTGCGTGTGGAAGTGCGGGATTTTTGGTGGAAGCCTATAAATACTTGACTGAAAATCAATCAAAACTTTCTTCAGGCCAAACGGCGATTTTGCAAAACAAAACTTTTTACGGAAAAGAAATAAAATCCCTCGCCTACATCATCGGCATTATGAATATGATTTTGCACGGCGTTGAAGCTCCCAACATCCGCCATATGAATACGCTGGCGGGAAACATCAATGATATTCAAGAAAAAGATCGTTTTGATATTATTTTAGCGAATCTCCCTTTTGGTGCCGGTATTGGTCGTGAGATTCAGCAGAATTTTCCTGTCAAAACCGGCGAAACTGCTTTTCTATTCTTGCAACATTTTATAAAAATTCTTAAGGCTGGAGGACGTGCCGGTATTGTTATCAAAAATACGTTCCTTTCTAATACGGATAATGCAAGTGTTTCGCTTCGAAAACTTCTTTTAGAAAATTGCAATCTGCACACAGTTTTGGATTTGCCCGGAGGTGCTTTTCAGGGAGCAGGAGTAAAAACCGTCGTGTTATTTTTTGAAAAAGGAACACCAACGAAAAAAGTTTGGTTTTATCAGCTCAACCTGACCCGCAACCTTGGCAAAGGTCAGCCACTTAACGAAAATGATTTAGCGGAATTTGTGGAACTGCAAAAGACCAAAGCGGAAAGCGAAAATTCGTGGAGTATCGATGTCAAAGATATTGACCAAAGCACCTTTGATCTCTCCGTCAAAAACCCAACCAAAAGCAATGGGGTGATTTTACGAGAGCCAAAGGAGATTCTGGAGGAGATGAGGAGGTTAGATAAAGACAGTAAAAATATATTAGAAAAAATAACTAAGTTTTTATAACATGCAGAAAAATACGCAAGACAATCAAATTATAATCTACAATACAGAAGACGGGCAGACGAAGATTGAAGTGAAAATGAAAGATGACACGGTTTGGCTTCCGCAAAAGCAGATGGCAGAGCTTTTTGATTGCACTATAGAAAACATAATTCTCCATCTTAAAAACGTCTTTGAAAGCGCTGAATTAAGCGAAAAAGCAACTACTAAGGATTACTTAGTAGTTCAAAAAGAAGGCAACAGAAAAGTTAAACGATCGGTTAAAATATATAATTTGGATGTTATTATTTCCGTTGGATACCGAATAAATTCTCTTCGAGGTACCCAATTTCGCATTTGGGCGACTCAAAAGTTAAAAGAATATATTGTTAAGGGTTTTGTTATGGATGATGAGCGTTTGGCGGAAGGCGGAGTAAAAAAGACATATTTTGAAGAATGGGAAGAAAGAATCAGGAGGATTAGAACTTCGGAAGCTAATTTTTATCAAAAAATCAGAGATGTGTTTGCAACAAGCGCCGATTATAATCCAAAGTTAGACTATGCCAAGCGATTTTTTGCTACAGTACAAAATAAATTTCATTTTGCTATTACAGGTTTGACTGCCGCAGAGATTGTTGTAAACAGAGTGGATGGCGGTAAAGATAATATGGGTTTAACAAATTTTAAGGGTAATATTGTTACGCGCGAACAAGCGGAAATAGCCAAAAATTATCTGGAAGAATTGGAATTGAAAAGATTAAATTTATTGGTGGAACAATTTTTATCTTTTGCGGAATTGCAAAGCGTTGAACAAAGAGTAATGTATATGAAGGATTGGATTTTGAAGCTTGATAATTTTCTGACATTAAATGAAAAGGAAATATTGGATAGTACGGGTAATGTTTCGCATAAAGAAATGGAACAAAAAGTAAGAAAAGAGTTAGAAAATTATAATCGCAAAAAGTTAAAATAGTGGATATTGTAGAGGCTCTAACAGAAAGTCCCTATCCAAGGCAATATTGGGAAAAATGAAGCAAAGAGAATTTATAAATATTCAGTTGTCCCCAATTTGGTTACAACTGAAATTAATAACTGCTAGCAGCGTAAAAATTCGATT
>MFZO01000032.1:3654-5168 GCA_001788015.1 Candidatus Roizmanbacteria bacterium RIFCSPHIGHO2_02_FULL_38_11
CCCAATTTCAAAGGGGGTCGAATTCGACCCCCTTTAAAAAAAGTGTATATTTTTTGCCTGATGATTTTTTGATAATTTTGAATTCAAGCGAAACATTTAGTATTCTGCATTTTAGCAATGAACATTTAATTATTGTATACTTTCAGCACAAAGTTGGTTTTTGGGGTTGTGTTGCATGGTGCTGTTGCGGGTAGCATTGAAAACTACAATATTCTCCAATATTGCAAGCTCAAATCCCATACCATGGCGAGTTTGGCAATCTAATGAAATAAAAGTTTATGAAAAATATTTTAAATATTATCAAAGATTCAAATTACAGCTTTTCGCTTTTTGATCAAAAACTCATTGACGAACTTGAAAGAAAAATCATTATCAAAGACGGCAGGCCGCATATCATTTGCGCTATTCGCGATAAGGAAATTGTTCTAAAACCGGAAGAAGTTGTTCGCCAGCTTTACGCGATGAAACTTCTCGAAGAATACGGTTATTCAAAGCAAAAAATCAAATTTGAGCACGCAATCCATTTTGGTCGCGAGGTGAAATCTGCCGACATTGTTATTTTTGATAAAGATCGCCCAACTGTTGAGTACATCATTGTAGAAATCAAAAAACCAAAACTTCAAGATGGCAAAAATCAACTGCGCTCCTACACAAATGCAACTGGCGCGCCGATTGCCGTTTGGACCAACGGCGGACAAATCTCTCATTATAACCGCAAAGACCCAAATTACTTTGAAGACATTACTGACATTCCAAAAGCCGACCAAACGCTTGAAGATATTTTGGAAGAAAGATTTACTCTCAAAGACTTAATCATTAAAGACAAACTCCCAAATGAGGGAAAATCACTCAAAACTATTATTCAAGAAATGGAAGATGAAGTATTGGCTAATGCTGGAGTAGATGTTTTTGAAGAAGTTTTTAAACTCATTTTTACCAAACTTTACGATGAACGTAAGAGCGCTAAAGATAAAGAAATCATCAACTATTTTTTAACCCACGAGAATTTTCCAATGATGGTGGCGGAACCTATGTTTGAAGATGTGGCGGTAAAAAGCAAAGAAATATCATATGATGATTTAAAAGAAAAAATTAGCAAGATTGATGATAATAACTTCAGGGTTTTGGAATTTAGAAACACGGGACAATCAGAAGGCGAACTCAAAAAGAAAATTCAAAAACTTTTTGATGAAGCCAAAGCCAAATGGCCGGGCGTTTTTGACGAGGCAAGCCAAATTCAGCTTTCACCTTCTCATCTATCTGTCAGCGTTTCCGGCTTGCAGGATATAAAACTTTTCAATTCCAACTTGCAAATTATAGATGAAGCTTTTGAATACCTAGTTAACAAATCGTCAAAAGGTGAAAAAGGCCAATACTTCACGCCTCGTCATGTGATTGATATGTGTGTGAAAATGCTCAATCCTAAAGCTGGGGAATATATGGTGGACACTGCCGCCGGTTCTTGCGGATTTACTGTACACACCATTTTTCAAATCACAGGACATCTATTTCAA
>MFZO01000033.1:0-1673 GCA_001788015.1 Candidatus Roizmanbacteria bacterium RIFCSPHIGHO2_02_FULL_38_11
AAAATTAATATTTAAGATTTAATATTTTTAAAGGGTTACCAACCTTACCATGAACCTCCTCCGCCACCCCCACCACCCCCTCCAGACGATCCTCCGGAAAAACCACTGCTATGACCGGTTGAACTGGTTGTCGGAGTCGCAGCCGACTGCAGGCTGGAAAAAGACGAATTGAGGCTGTTGGTAAAATAGACGCTATTGAATCTTGCTGCTCCGTATCCACTATACCAGTCAGGCGTGACCATCTGTATATCCTTGAATCTTTCTGCCCAAATCCTCTCTACTCCAAAAGCTACCGCATAGGGTAGTAATTTTTCAAAAAACAACTGGTTCTTTGCCTGAAATTCAAGTTGCCTTTCTTGGCTGGACAAGAAATTCCTTAGGGACTTTGCGACATTTTTGGCTTCAACTCCTAACGGAGTCTTCTTAGGCATATGGCGGCCGAAGAAAAATGCTGAAAATACCAGGGGGAAATTGGCCGTAGTTAGGGCTAAAATCCCGATGACAGTATAAAATATTCTGATGCTATTTGGGTTCTTGGCAAAAAATCGTTCTTTCACAAGCTGCTCATAGATTTTTTTCTTTGCTTCTTCTACCGCAGTATACAAGCTTAGCTTTCTCTTTTTAAGTGAAATTTCGTTGCTGCTTTGAAAAATACCATCTAAAAAACTTTTTTCAAGTTGCAATATTGAAGCATCTCCCGCAAAATCTTTTCTTTTCACCAAGTAAAAATTATTTTTTTCTCTCTCCTCTATCTTCAGGAATCCCTTTTGAGCGACAGATACGATCATTGCGGAAATGTCTGGCATATCTACCCTCTCATCGACCAACGCTCCTGTCTCCTCGGAAGTAAGCGGTCTCCCTGGTTTTGTTTTAGGTGGATCAAACCAGGCCTTTGTTTCACCTGTTCCAATTGGATTTGGATCTCTGCCTTCTCTCAACCATTTGATTGGAATCCAGATCGGATAGACGACATACCATAAAAAGGCTGCAAAAATAATAACAGCTATAACAATCTTGCCTAAAGTGGTTTCCCAAAAACCTACATACGGCTTGGGTTCTAAAACCGAAACTATATTTTTTGGAAATCCAACTACGACCGTAAAACCCTGATTCGGTTGCAAAATACCGTTTGTATTAAAACTTACATTATTGTCAGTCTTATTTACTTCACAATCTCGGCTTGTGCTTCCAACGGATCCGGTGTAACAAGTTGCAGAAATTTCTATTGGGGCTGCTCCAACAGGTAGTCTAACTCCCGAGGTTAGAGATGCGATTGGAACGGTCCATTCGTTGCCAGTCGCATTCCAATAAAGCTCGTCGTGATCGGAAAAATAGGTAAGCGCTCCCGAGACTTGATAACGGATGATATAAGTATGAAGACCGGTGATTGTCTTGTCCGGGTCACCGATTTTAAGGCGCAGCTTACCGTTTTCATCAATTTCTTTGTAAGGATAAGGCTCTTCTTTTTCATCCGTTACCGAGATTTTTTCAAAGATCATCCTGAAATTCTTTCCGGCTTTGTTTTTCTTTACATAAGGAATGTCCCGATAAATCCCGTGTTTCTCTCCGCCAGCAAGCGGAGCAAAATCGTAAACAATCTTCTCCTCTAGATCAATCGTCCCGTCTTTATTAATGACAATTTTGCTGTCAAAACTTTGGATCTGTTCCTGTGC
>MFZO01000033.1:1697-6472 GCA_001788015.1 Candidatus Roizmanbacteria bacterium RIFCSPHIGHO2_02_FULL_38_11
ATCTCTCGGGGCGGATTGGTTGTAGCGCGTATTTTTTCCGACCTTCTTTCAACGCCGATCTCTCATATCACCATTGAGTCGTATCTGGATCTTAAGCAACAAAAACATACGCTTATCACCGAAACGCCTTCAACAAACTTCAACAAGCAAAGGATTTTAATCGTCGATGAAATTGCTGATTCCGGCCGGACATTCAAACGGGCAAAATCATATTTTAAAAATTTTCAAATCAAAAAGATCTATACTTTGGCACTCTATGTAAAATCTAAGACAAGCCCTCTCCCTCACTTTTGGTCAAAAAAAATCGACGCCTGGATAATTTTTCCCTATGAATTGAAAGAAACTTATGATGCTTTCCTTAAACTATTTAAATCTAAAGAGAAAGCCAGAGATAAATTGTTAGAAGTAGGATTCAAAGAATGGGAGATAAATGAAATATTCAAAAGCGCCTGACGTTCAGGAAAAAATACTTCAATTGATTAATCAATTGAATATGGATCATATCAAAAAAGATCAAATACATTGCATCCGGTCATTTGATGCTAAGACAAGAGCCTATGCGAGAATCTGGGGCATGGCAAAACTTTTCAAAGAAGTCGTCGGAATTGAACCGCATTATATTATCGAAGTAATCGCCAAAAAATTCGATAAACTCTCGCCTCGCGAACAGTTGAAAACCCTAGTACATGAACTCATGCACATCCCCAAGACTTTCTCCGGCGCGCTTCTCGCCCACCGCGGAAGATACCACCATATCAACGACAAAGAAGTCGAAAAAATATTGAAAAATTTGAAATGAGTCCTTACAACAATCTACTACACCTGACAGGTGTACTTAACTATCATTGTTATGAAATTATATATTGTTTGGGGTCAGCCAGTAAATCGGCCAAAGCTGAAGATATGGGCGCTTTCGTAATGTCCTCAATCCACAAGTACTGGCCGTTTGGATTTATTTCAAAAAACACGTAGTCACCCTTTGGGGTAATAGCCATATCAATAGCGCTAAACTGTAAACCAAAAGACCTGCAAATTTCAAAACAACACCGTTCTACCTCGCTAGGTAAATTGATCATTTCATGCTTGAGTTTGTAAGGATCGGCCATGCGCCAGTCTACTTTTGAATGTGCAAGCGACTGAGAATCAATGGCACAAGCGAATATCCTATTTCCGACTACGGTAATACGTAATTCTATCTTCTTCTTTATTTCTTCTTGAACAAGTAGTGGAAAGTCAATTACTTTATCTTTGTAATAATCGGAAAACTGTTTAGCTGTAAGCATATAAGTATAAAATATTTTTTTCTTGTTCCCCACCTCTACAAACGGCTTTCCCAGAGTTTTCATAATAACAGTTTTGTCGTGAGAGTCTATAAACGACTTTATTTCTTTAACATCGCTACTTACAAGTGTTTCCGGAATATGAAATCCTATTTTACTAGCTGCGATCAGCTGAAGAAGTTTGTAGTTGGCTTTTACGATATTATCGTAATGACTCAGAACAAATACATTGTTTTTTTTGGCCTCGAATAGAAATGCAGTACAGGCATTGCGGTATTCTTCAAATTTGAAATTGATCTCCAAAGCTTTGTCCACTCCTATCTGAGAAGTCTCCTGAAGTTGCAAAAAGGGTTTCCTAAACCATATACTCTGAAATTCTTTCGGGGTATACAGCTTTCCGTCCGATCTGACCCCGATTGTTGACATTGACCCAGATGTATTAAAAGATATTTGAGAGAATTCGCTTATTTGATTGGTGTTTAGCCTAATCGCCCTTCGTTTTCGCCTTTTTAGAATTCTCTCGACAAAATCCGCGTGAGGATCTGGATCTATCGTGAGTATAAGAATTGGAAGAATCATGAATCCTTTCAACTAATCACTATCTGTTGTTGTGCCATCACAAGTTTGTCCCGGTCCTGTCCAAAGTGTTGTCTTGTAAAATGTCTTCTTTTGACTTTCCCTTCTTGATGAAGGAAAAAAAGCAGAACAATTTATCAAACTAGATAAATAAAACTGAATAGGTTGTGATGGTCGATTTATTTGTCTTTGATCAACTTCTTGTAAACTTACTCCCATATTTAAAAATAAAAAAATTTATAAAAGTGACATATTCTATTCTTAATAGTTATTTTCAGCTTGACGTCAAATCTGACGCGATATTGTCATTTTGACAAAGATTTGATATACTATAGGTTGTGAAAAAAGTAGTCCTTCCTATTTCAAAAGAGTCTTTTTCTAACTTTAGTGATTTTATAGACGATGTAACTTCCAGAAATGAATCAGGTAGTATTATAGGTTTAAGTCAAAGAGAGCAGATCTATCGTGTCAACCAATTCATAAATCAAGACAGTCGTTTAAAAAAAATTAACATTAAGGTCATCGACTTAAATAATTATTTACTTGAAGATTCCGAAGATTTTAATCTGCCAGATCTAAGAAAGAACCAAAAAAATGTGTATCTTATCATTAATTCTGATTGCTTACTTGAAGAAAAACAGTCCTTTTTATCATTTTTCAATAAGCTGACTAAAGAAAATCCTTCTCTTTCTCTAATTTTTTTCTTCAGACGCAATATTACATATCCCTGGACTCTAAAAAAAATTTCTTCCTACCATTATTTATTTCAAAATATCTATTTTTATCCAGCTTACAATGAAAACGATCAAAAGCAATTCCTTCTCTATTTAGAAAATAAGTTCAAAATTGTTATTCCAAAAAAAATCAAAAACCTGGTCTGTAAAGAGTGCGGCGGAAATCTTTGGTTTATAAAAGAAGCCGTCCGTTACTTGGCAAAAACAAATGACGTTAAAGGTATTTTTGACCACCAAGAGATGAATTTCCGACTGAAAGTTGTACATGACGAGCTTGAAGATAGAGAAAAAGATGTTGCTGAAAAAATTGTTAATGGGGATCAATTTTTTACAGACGAAGAGATTGCTGTCGTCGATTACTTTAAGAAAATGAATTTCACTTTTCCTATATTAAATAAATTTATTATTAAGCAGACAGCCAAAGAAACCTCAATCGCTATAAACAAAAATAATAGAATTACAATAAATTCTATTATCGTAGACTTGTATTTTAGTAAAAAAGAAAGGGCTGCTCTTAGACATTTTCTTAGCCAAAAGATAGAAATTGTCTCGCGCGAAGAAATCGCCAAATCTATCTGGGGTGAGAATAACTCTTATACAGACTGGGCTTTAGATCAATTTATTAAACGTCTACGAGACAAGCTTAAAAAACTAGGTTTGAAGGTAGATTTGATAAAAACAGTTAAAAATAAGGGGTTTTTTTTCAATAAATGATATGGTAGCTGTAGTTGAATTATTAAGAAAACACGAAAAAAAGCAACCAATTGAAATTGATTTACCTGCTTTTATCCATAAATTATTTCCAGAAGTAAGAGGAACCAAAACGGCAGATATTGTTTCACAACTTTTAGTCGATATCTACCCGCTTTGCCGTCCTCATAAAGACGGACTAACTAGAGAACTTATAGTTAAGGGTAGCACGGTAAAAAGATTCTTGCTCGGAGATCCTGATGGATACTGGGATATATCAAGAATTTATAGCCAGGCAGATACTAGTCAGTTACAAAATGAAGCTAAAGAATTGGTAGAACGGCTTGCAATCGGGCCTCGTGATATTGATTTCCGCTACGATCTTACGGAGGGAAATCAAGATAATGATATTCATCAAGCATTAGTAACTTCTCTTGCTAATCAAGGTTTTATTAGAAATGATGGTGCTTTTTATCGTAACACCAATGATAAAAATTATAGAGTGGTAATCGAACAAACAGAAATTGGCGGAATCAACGGGCCTCCTAGATTGTTTTTCAATATTCTGATTTATGTTGATGGCAAATTTTTACTAAAGTCTGATTTTGGCCGTTCGGCTGATTTAAAAAACATTTCCGGGTATAACGGACAAAGACATGATGATTTTAGAGTTAACCCGTACTTTCCAGGGGAAGAAATTGTGTCTTATGCCCAAGTAATTATGAATGATAATAAAGTGTCTTTAAGGATGAAAAAAGAATTGGTTGAATATTTTGAAAATCCTTGGTCTGTAAAACTCTACCATTTCACAACTAAGCTTCCTCTTGTGTTAATGGGAAAATTGAAGGGAGTGGGTTTTCGTACTTTTTGGCCTGAGTTAAAGAAAAAAGCCAATTATGATTATGAAAAAATACGCCAACTTTTCTTTGATGCTAACTATAATGCTCCTTGGTCAGACTTGGATTATGATCCTAATTTAGAAAAAAGAAGGATGGAATATATCAGCGATTTTCTTCTTTATTTATCCTATGACCCTTTCTTGTTTTTGCGTCTTCTTACCGATTTGAATTTTTTACCTATGATTCCTTTGGGTCTATATTTTTCAAGCTGGGATGATTTATTTTTTATTATGCAGAATATGGCAGAAGAAATTGACCATCAAGTAAATTCACCTGATCCGATAATACATCTTGCAAAATATTCTAAATTATATAAAGAAAAAGTTCTTAAAAAAACTAGTCAGGTTAAAGATACAGGTCCTTTTATGCTAATTCGAGCCATCAATAAATTACTCGAACAAAAGGGTATAAATGTAAGAGCTGAAGAAAGTTTTGAAAGCCTGATTGAGCTGTTTGACCCTAATAAATCAGCCGTAATAAAGCAGGCTGCAACGAAATTACAAACTTCCTACCTTGACCACTTGCTCAGGGTGGAAGCCGGAGGGGTCGGTGTGGCCGGCGCCTAAGGGCTCGCCTGCGGCTTTTAACCCGTCCCT
>MFZO01000034.1 GCA_001788015.1 Candidatus Roizmanbacteria bacterium RIFCSPHIGHO2_02_FULL_38_11
CCGATGAAAGCTGAGACCCCAACCGAGAGACAGAAATACATGAACATCAGAAGCGAGTTATTCAACAGAGCCATAAAAGAAGACAAGACTGCCAAACAGGTTCTTTCTTCAATTTCTACCTCAAAAATCGAGCAGCTGCAAAGACGGGAGGAGATGTTAAAGACAACTCCTCAATCAATCCCCGTTACGCATATCGTCTCTATCAAAGTAAAGATACCAACCGAAAAAGTCCAGTCGGCAACTTCCTCATTTGTCCAGTCAGTCTCACAAAATACAACCATGCTCCAGTCGCTGTCACAGATCACCCAGATACCCCAGACAAAAGTTCAATCGGTACTCAACGCCTACACTCAAAATATTTCCCAACCGACGTCCAAGGTTATACAATCCATAGCGGCTCAGACTGACATCTCAAAAGAAAAGGTTGCAAGCATCATACAGAACACAACCAATGTCATTAGACAATCGCAGATTGTTGACAGGATCGCGGTAAAAGAACAGGTGGCGGTAGAACGAGTTGAAAAAATTCTTCAGACCATACCCACGATCCTTCAGAAGGAAAAAGAGAGAGTAATGACTACCGTATCGACCGACAACACATTTATCACACAACTTGGGAAGCAAACCAATCTACGGACCGATCAAGTAAAAACAATCCTAAATACCTTTAATCAAAACGTAAATCAGCCTCTGTCAACTACAGTCAATAATATTGCCAAGCAGACTGGGGTTGAGAAAGAAAAAGTCGAAAGGGTTCTACTGTCCATCCCACAAATTCTAGAGAGGGAGAAAGAGACAGTGGTAAACGTCATATCAACCCAGATAGGTATTCCCATAGAAAAAGCTACGTCGATAACCAAATCTATTTTTTCAAGCGCCTCAACCGACAATACCTTTATCACACAGCTTGCTAATCAAACAAATCTACAGACTGATCAGGTAAAAACAATTCTCAACACCTTTACTCAAAACGTAAATCAGCCTCTGTCGACTACAGTCAATAACATTACCAAACAGACCGGAATTGAAAAAGAAAAGGTCGTCCACACGGTTAACTCGGTCGTCAATAATCTCAAGACGTCCAAAGATATGGTAAAACAGATCAGCCAAAAGGAAAACATTAAAGAGAGCGATCTTCAGAAAATCGTCCAGAATCAGCTACCCGTTGTTGCGCAACCGGAAAAGTATATCGAGCAAACCATCTCCATTCCACCCTCTGTCTCTTTGGACGAGTATGAACAAGTCAAGAAGATGTGGAAAGACCAGTACGAGAGAGGTGAGGTTCCGATATCAGACAAGATTAAATCAAGAGATCAATGGATCGGACAAGATGTTGTCTTTATCACCAACACCTTAAACAAGCTTGTCTCTGATTCGCCGGAGATAAAGCAAGAAGGTTTAGACGAGCTTGGCTATATTCTTCCCATATTCCTCATCAACAATCTTAAGGGTGATCAGCTCCTTGTTTATCTTAAGGCCAAACTTGAGGCCGCCAAAGAGGTTCAAGTCATAAAAGAAAGAGAGATAGAAATAGAGGAAAAGGTCAAAGAAGAAAAAGTTGAAGAGTTTGTCGAGGTTGAGGCACCCAAGGCAGAAGAAAAGGAAAAAGTCATGGAGATGAAAGAAGAACTCGAAGAAAAAGAAACCGAAGATAAACAAGCCGGCGAAAAGCAGCAGGGAGAAGAAGAGAAAGAAGAAACCATGGAGCTGAAGGAAGAGGTTAAAGATAAAGAATCAGACGAAAAAAAAGAAAAGCCATCCGGGGAAGTTGAACAGCAAAAAAAAGACGAAGAAAATAAAAATAAAAATTAATTCTAATTACGAAACTCTGACAACTTGTTAAATTAACCCAGTTTTTGTCATTGCGAGCGATGATTTTTGAAGCGAAGCAATCTTATTCAATATAATAGAGATTGCCACGTCGCTTCGCTCCTCGCAATGACAGTCGTTTGAGTTTCGTAATTCACGTTAATTAAAAAAATATATGTCAGAGGTAGATCAAGCGCCAACTACCAGAGAAGGCACTCCTGCAAAAGAAAAATTAGCTTATAATACCGACTTTGTCGGCTTAAGGGTTCGACTCCTCATGGGTCAAGAATTGCTTGACCACAGCAAACCCATACCGCAGTCACCGGAGGAGATTAAAAAATCTTTTGACCAACTCGATCTTCGAGCCAACACCACATACCGGTTACTGACAAACCTCTCTACCGATGAGCGAATCAAATACTGGGAAAAAAGAGGTAAAGAAGAAAATCTCTCCCAAACCGAAGCCCAAAAAGCAGCCTGGAAAAAAGAGGTTGTCGCTATATTTAATGACCCGACCAGCGACGACTATAGAGCTGTTTTTGGAAATTATAAGACCGGCGATATCAACTGGAAAGAATTCAACGAAGCCGAGGCAGAAAAATTGTATCAGAGATATTTTCAAGACTCAAGATTGGCGCCTATAACTCTTGACGGAAAAACTACCTATCTCCCTTCTTCTGTCATCCAATATGTAGAGGATATCCTAAACCAATATATAAAAAAACAAGAACCTAGAGAGGATGGAACCGCTCAGGCGACGGTTAACTTTGAACAACTTCAGAAAGACCTTCCCACCATCCAAGCTTTCGGCAGTATTTTTGGCGAAGAATATTCATATGAAATATTGGCACAGCTTATCGACGCGGAAATCAAAAATGTAATTGCAGAAAAACAGCAAGAAGAAATCAATGCCGCGCTTCAGAAAGAAAAAGTCGGCGACACGGAAAAAACCAGAGGTGACAATCTGCGGTCAAGAGAGATTGAATTACTGGAAGCCCTACAAAAAGCGCACGCCTATAAAGAAGTTGTTGGTCCAACGCCTCCCGGCCCGACTCCCCAGCAAGGCAAACCTCCGTCCGAACCCGAAGACTTTGAATTTGAGGAGGTAGAAAAAAGCCAACCGCTTCCAGCAGGATACAAATGGATATATGAAAAAGCCTTTAATCCACTCAAAGACAAACCTGACAAAATAAGAACCTTTCCTGAAGAACATTTGGTCGAAGAGATGGTCCGCCCAACCGCAATAGCTCATAAATTGAAAGTGCAGGATAAACAATACGCGTTACACCGATTTGATCATTTGACAGAACAACACCTTGCGAAAGAAATAGAACACGAAAATGGAATTCTAGAAAGTCGACTTGCTAAACTCGGTCTTAACCGTGTACAACTCGTTAACATTCTTAACAGCGCAATGGGTGCGTATCGAAGCTTTGTCGAAGAAAAATATAAATTAAAACTTCCGGAGATAGGCGAAATCGCTATTAAACCAATATGGGGCAAAACAGCTCAATATTATAATCCTGACAGGAAAAGTTTAGCGTTTATTGTTCCAACTGTTCCCGCGATATTTATGGATATGGATACTATTGCACAAGCCGCGCTTAATCTTGCTCATAAACCGTGGCAAGAATTACCTCCTGAAGAATTTCGAACTCTTATTATACGACTTTTGAACGAAATCCGTCCACACGAAACCACCCACCTCTCCTCTGATCTTGCTTTTTGGTATCTAGATAAGGAGGCAAACAGTGACAAACATAAAAAGGTCGCGGTGGGCAAGCTCGGCCCTTTTGTACTAAAACCAGTCGGGCTAAATGAGGAAGGAGATATTATCACTAAACAACGTGGGAGAGGTCTTATGGAGGCGGTCACCGTAGAACTCACTAACCAATGGGCAAAAAGCCTTGACTCCCCACTTGACATCGACGCCTACAAATCAGAACGGAAAGTTTTGAACACCCTAATAAAGCAAATGATGGAAGAGCAAAAAATATCTTATGATCAAGCGTTTACAAAATTTGTCGAGGCATATTTTACACCTGATGGATTTAGACATCTAGCCGCTCAATTATCTGGTCGTGAATACGCAACAGAAATAGTTACTACAAAAGACGGTAAGAAATTCAGAAAACTAAAGGGTGAATTAAAAAAACCGTATTATCTTTCCACCATCTATGCGCTCATGGAGTATGAGGCAAGAAAAGCTATGCAGACAGGAAGTCCCAGCTACTCTCTCACCTTGTCTTATATCCACAACCACCTGACAGATCCGCAAAGACAGGAGATCATGGCTTTGGCCGACAACCCACCTGCCTATCTGACTCTTCCTTTTATCATACGCAAGCATCTTCTAGAACAACTTACAGGCGTAAAACCTCCCCCACCGCCTAAACCGACACAACCTCCACGTCCACCCGAACCTACAACTCCACCCCCTCCAGGACAGGAACCAATTGCAAAAGGAGAGCATGCGTTTAAAGATTTATTTGTACAGGTAAAGGGACCGGTGGAAAAAAACCACAGATATTTTGTAGATAGTCCTCCAGACACCATTAATCTTACTCCTGATCAGATGGAAGGATTGAGTGTAGTTGAGCCATTTTTTGTCAATATCCAACCTGGATCAGATGGCAGAATCCGATGCAATCCCAACAGAAAAGTCGTTCCCTTTGCTTTTGAATTGGGAGCGGTCGACGAACAGGGAAGGAAAAATCCAAACGCCAATCAACGCTATGTAAACGGCGAAATGGCAACGAATGGAGATTCCGGCCTTTTGGCATTGGCTGCTGCCTCGGCAGAAACGCCAGAAAAACAGGCTAAGCTTTATCATGCCTTGATTGATGCGATACTTAAAACTCATATTAGAACATTTGCCGACGCCGGAAGTCCTACTTTATTCGATAGATGGTATGGAGTTCAACAACAAGGTCCAAACCGATGGGATGATCCGACAATCATCGACTCACTTAGGATCTTTGAATTTTATGATCGAATACCTGATCCTAAAGATCCCAAAAAAACAATTTTGCGGCCAGCAAACGAACGTCTACTCATGTATGACAGCGATGGGAAAATCACTTATATGAATATAGGATTCTGGCATCAAAGAGCATCAGATCTTCAGAAAGCGCTCGCTTCAGGTAAGCTGGCTCCTCACCATCTCAGATGGATTGAATTTTTTGCGCATAGCGTGAATGTGCCCCAACTTATCGAGATGATAAAATCTCAACAACCAGAAAGAAGTGATTTTGAAATCACGATTCTTAAGCCGGAAGCTCCACTGGAAGTTATAGACCTTACAAAAAAAGACGTTGATAAACCAACAGTCATCCAAGTTAGGCCCGATCAGATTCCAACCCAAGATCAAATTGACTTTAGGCCGATACCGTACTTGGAAAAATTAGGATTAAAAGCTCAATTTGAGAATTGGCTACCATTTGCAAATAACGTAGAGATTTTAAATCCAATAGAATTGTCTGGAATCTCTCATGATCATTCAAGATATTATTATCAAGCTATTAGAAAGAAAAATCAAGATGGCACAACCCAATATTCCTGCCTGCTTTTCGAAAAAAATGGAGAAGTAAAACCTGTAGGTCATGTCGATTTTACTAAACTGGCTAATTCACAAGAAGCTAAATGCTCTTCAAACCAGCTAGAAGATATTTTAAAAACCGGAAGACCGCCACAACTTCACCCTAGCGCAGAAAAATGGAACGACCCAGTGGCAATGGAGGCGGTTAAAATAGACAGTGCTTTTCGAGGTCGTGGATTTGGCAAAACCATCTGGTATCTGGCTTTGTCTCAAGCCGCATTGGACAACGTAAACAAAGTTAATATCTTAGCCGACTTCACCCGCGGCCAGCGGCCTGATCGTCCGGGAGAAAGTTTTTATGAGAATTTAGGCGCCGATGCCATCTTATTATTCCAAGAAACTGATGGTGATATAACATCCTCAATAAAACTTTCTTCCACAACTTACCTTGCCGCCCAATTGAATGAACTTACAAGATTGTTTACAGGAACCAAAAAGCAAAAAGGTCAACCTCCTCCAGAACCAGTAGAACCTCGGGCGATACAGATTAACACTGTTGAAGGGTTAATGAATTCCATTGAGGCTCAACCGCCAGATCAACCACTAAACATCTCTATTACTCCAAACGGGGTGGTAAGTCTTTTACCTCATGCTCTAATCCAGGGAATTACAGAGAATCCTACGGTCAAAAACCTCAACCCACAGATTGATCTAACAGCGACTAATCTGGCTATTGATCCAGACAATCATGGAAGCATTAAGGGAGCTATTACAATAAAAGCTGGCCCTTTTAAAGTTACTGTTAATGTTGAACTTATAAACTCAGCTGACAAAAGCGGCATTCTTCCTTCATTAATAAAAGTCGACCCTCCAAACATTTTAATGTTTAATCTGCAACAAATGACCGACGATTATCTAAAGACTCATCCATTAAGTGAGGAAATAAAAAAATATCTGCAAAAAATGCTTGCAGAAAGGCAAAAAAGCCAAAGGCAACTTCAAAAAGTCGGCCTTCACATCAACCCCGATACTAAAACTCTTGATGGAGAAATTGTTTAATTTTACTATATATCCTTATATTCTATCACGAGTTTGGTACTTTCCGTCATCCTGATCCCGCCAAAGGCGAGAGAAGGATCTCTCGCGAATGCGAGCAATTCTGAAACAAGTTCAGAGATTCTTCACTTCGCTCAGAATGACGAAAACTAAACTCGTATCTGTAATTGACATTAGAATTAATATATTATAGGATACCACAATATGGAGACTGTTAAATTCAGAGGATTAATAAATCATGGCCTTACCGCCTTAGCAGAAAGATTTCCCGATCAGATAAATACCGCAGGTAGCCTCATAAGAAGTCATCCCAATATTTTGGTATTAGCTCCTGCAGCAATTTTTTTGACTCAAGCTTATAGATTTACAAGAAAGATATCTCAAAGAGATTATAAACATGCAGCTCTGCATGCATTGTTCATGGTATTTTCAAGCAAGTCGATTTTGGATGGATTAGGATTACGTAAGATTATTATTGAAAAAAGAGTCTCTTCTGTGGACTTATCTCCTGAAGAGATGGCAGCATTCAAAGTACGGATTTTAGAAGCTATTAATAAATCACGAGCTGATGGTACTCTTTCTAATTCTTACTTTTAGTATTTAATTCAAATTCCTATCATCTTCTAAACTTACATTTTCGACGTACAGTTTAATTGCAGATATTATTTACTTCTATCTCGCCAAAGCAGATAAATTTTATTTGACTTTAATTGTGCATTTTAGATGTTTTTTAGTGCTTGACAAAATGATCACTATAATATACATTATAAGAGTATGAAACAACTCATCGATATTGAAGAATTAACAAAACGGCTGCTTCCTGTGACTTACTTTAGACGAAACGCTGGTGAGATCATCGAAAAACTGGAAAAAGTAGGGACAATTATATTAACAAAGGACGGTAAGCCAGTGGCCAAACTAACCTCTCTAAAGAAAAAAAAAGATTTTGATGTGGATGAAAATCTGAAGAAATTAAAAAAAATAGCCGGAGGCTATCATTTAGGAAAAATTTCTCCTAAAAAAATTAAAAAGATAATAATGCAACAATATGAGTCAGTGCTACCTTGACGCTAATTTTCTTGTGTTCCTTAAAAATGAAAACGCTCCTCAGCATAGAGAAGTATTGACCAAACTAGCTAACTTAATTAAAAGGAAAGTTTATATCTTTGTTTCTCCATTAGTTATTGATGAATTCATTCACGCCATGCTCTTTTCTGTTAAAAGAAGAGCTAAATTTGATAAAGAAATATTCAATCTAAAAAATGCTCTTAAAGAAATTCTTGATCTACCTTTTCTAAGAATTATTGGGACACCTATTGACTCTAATTCTCAACTCATGATACTTGATATAATGATAAAATATGATCTTAAACCTAGGGACTCATATCATCTCCTGATAATGCTAGCAAACTCTATCGATACTTTTGCCACTTTTGATACGGATTTTAAAAAGGTTTTTGCCTCGAAGCTTATTTTGCCGTTGGATTAATTAACCTTATCCACCGGTACTGGCGCTGGTGGAAGAAAAGAAGGCTTGGCTGGTGCCGGAGGCATGGATTGAGGTTTTTTTACCTGTTTTGCTGCCCCAACCAAGTCCACATCCAGAGAGACAGGCGCCTGAATGAGGCCAAGATAAACGCCTCTGAATTCCAAAAGTACGTTGGTCAAAAATGTCGTAAAATCAGGAACGTGTTCAACGGTAAACTTCTGAAGTTCCTCCGCGGGCTTGTTGTCTTTAAGCATCTGCTCAAATTTTAAAACGTCTTCGTCGGATAAAGCAACAATCACCTTAGCTGCGATAAAACTATCGAGTCTATTGATCAAATCCTTTTTAAGCTCTACCCTAACTTCCGGAGTTAAATCAGGGAAGCTTCTCTCTTCAATGAGTTGCTCGACAAAACTTTCGAATGATTTTTTTTGATCTTCCGGGCCAGCGGCTTGCATGCCCTGTTGGGCAACATTTTTAATTTTCTCTAAAATCCTCGCCATATCTTGATTATTCTGATCTGTCATAGTAACTATTTAGGCAAGCATGAGCTTGCTTTTATAAATTTGTCTAGTGAATGGGTCAATCATCAACCCAAAACTTTCTAATGTTGTCACACCTAGTAGCGGGTCGTCTTTTTTTCCTCCCAAAACTACCATTGTTGCTCCCTCCTTATCTTTATATCGTATAAATGCCGATCCAACGTTCCTTTTTACTATCCGCCCATCGGCCACCGAGAACTCTTGCTCAAATGCGGGCTTTAGTCCCAATTTTTTTACCATATCGTAGGGGACAACGGTATAATGGGCTCCAGTATCAACTAAAAATTCCCCTTCTGCTTTTTTCTTAAGATCAAACGGATTTTTCACAGTGAGCTTTACTTTTGTCATCCCCATACTATAAACATTATACTCAATACTATTCTAAACTTACAACTGATTTTTGGGAATCCTTCACAATTTGACAAAACTTTGGATAGAAAAAATTTTAACCTATGTCAACGAGTTAAAACAACTGTTCTGTCTCCTACCTTTTTCGCTCTCCAGTCCTCATCTTCTGCTTCATCCTCCGAATAACCAGGTTGGTCGTTCCAATTCAAGCTTCTATACTGTTTATCATTGTAGTTAAAGGCATTAGTACCTGGCCGCCTTGCTGCATTTTCAGGTTTACCTCCATATTTATCTAGTCTATGCCTTTCTATCTCAGACCATTCAGGATGTTCTGCCAATAAAGCTAAGATTTCCTGCACTTCGGCTGAAGAGTCCCCGTAGATCACAATCCGTGGATTAGTATCTTCTAACCTATCATATCTGCCGATGTTATTTGGATCGTTAACAAAATTGGCCCATTGCGTAGTATCCAGCCCGTCTGGATAAGTCATAAGTAACCATTTAAAATCCAATCTCTTACCTGTATTTTTTCTGTCTGCTCCAATTTTTTCCAGCAAAGCTAATGCTCGTGGAAAATCTTCCGGCTCAATCATTAAGTATCCTCTATAAGCGTCATCACTTAATGATGATATATCTGGTCCATAAATTACTTCTTGCCACCAGAATTTTCCTCCTGACGCTATGTGACCTGATTGAATTTGTTTTGAACGTCTAAGATTTGTTAAGTCATCGTAATGCCTTCTCAACTCCTGATTAAGATTTTTTGCCGCTTCTTCTTTTGGGAGCACCGTCCACAGGTTAGTTGGTAATCCTTAAAAAAGGATTGGTATATCAATCCGATCTTTTTTAGTCATATCTACCCCTGTTTTTCCGTTCAGGAAGCGAAAAAACCCTTCACAATCGGTAAATTTAGTCAACCTTCTTTTTAGCACATATCCGTTTAGCCAGAGCCGTGCATAAGAAGCTGTCTGAAACGATCTTAAAGAAAACAATCGAGCCTCAAGATGCGAATTAAATGATTCAATAAGATTGCTGGTTATGGGAGCATGAGATATTCCTCTATAGCCTAAAAGCTCCGGTCTATATTTTTCAATGTTTGTTAAAACCTTTACGGTTACTGGATCGTCTCGATAATCTCTATACAATGCAAAAAGTTTTTGATTCATAGCCTCATCATTTAACTTTTGTGCAAATATATCTTCAATACGCCTCATAAACTCTCTATATGTCTTATCCGATCTTACATGAAGTTCACGTCTTATGTTTTCTTTAAAGTGGTTATAGCAGGTTTGTATTTTGACCTGTGGGAATCTGGATATTGCCGCCATCTTCAAATTTACATTATCGTCACAAACTAAAAGTGTGGGATGATGAGAGATAATCCGAAAGAAAGAGAAAAATCTTGCCCAGGCCTGATAGCTTTCAGAAGAGGCTATGGTAAAGATGGGGATATCATGTCTGAAGTAATCAATTCCCCACAAAAGTACCATATCCGTCTCCAGATCCGCAACATTAAAATATTTACCGTCAAAAACAAAGGTTGATGAAAATCTGTTGCAGTAATTAAAAGTAAATTTGTTGTTGTCTGGCAACTTCTTCAACTCCTCATGACATATTTCCCAGGCAAAGGATTTGCTGATGCCGTATTTGACGGCAAGTTTTCTAAAAGATAGACCATCAAGATGATCACTGACGACGGCTTTCTTATTGAGGAAGTTAGGATTGATGGAAAAATGCTTTTTACATCTTTTACAGAAAAACCTTAAAGATCTTCCTTGTTTTCCGTATTTGATAACAGAGGCGGTAGAGAAACAGATCGGGCATTTATATTTTTTCATATGCCCCATCTTGACCTATTTTATGCTATCATTACAAGTAGATAAATCGTTTTTACCAACTAGTTTGTG
>MFZO01000035.1:0-16814 GCA_001788015.1 Candidatus Roizmanbacteria bacterium RIFCSPHIGHO2_02_FULL_38_11
TTTCATATGCCCCATCTTGTACTATCTTATGCTATCATTACAAGTAGAAGAACTATTTTTACCAAACGGTTTTGTTACGGTACCCCTTTCGCTTGTTTATACTCCCGGTGTGGCGTCGGTGAGCAGCTATCTTGCCAAGCACGAGTCCGAGATCGGCAAATATACAGTCAAAGGCAATTTTGTTGCAGTAGTTTCGGATGGGTCGGCTGTACTTGGACTAGGAGACGTTGGGCCTTTGGCAGCACTGCCAGTCATGGAGGGAAAATGTGCGCTTTTCAAGCGTTTTGCCAATATCGACGCCGTACCAATTGTTTTATCTTCAAAAGAACCTCAAGTAATCATCGATACAGTTAAGGCGATAAGTCCCACCTTTGGCGCAATTTGTCTGGAGGATATAGCATCTCCTAGATGTTTTTTAATCGAGGAAGGTTTAAGAAAAGAACTTGATATACCGGTTGTCCATGACGATCAGTGGGGAGCGGCTGTCGTATCGTTGGCTGCCTTGACAAATGCTCTTATTGTGGTCAAGAAAAGAATCCAAGATGTGAAGATCGTTGTGTCGGGCGCTGGTGCTGCAGGATCGGCGATAGTTAAGTTGATCCACAAGAGGGGAGCAAGAAATATCTTGGTCTGCGACCGAGCAGGAATAATATACAAAAGAAGAAGAGGAAACAATCAGTATAAAGAAAGTTTGACAAAGATAACTAACAGCCAAAATATATCCGGAGACTTGAAAAAAGCTATAAAAGGAAGTGATGTCTTCATAGGTGTGTCGTCTGCCGGGATAGTGAGTCAAGAGATGGTGGCTTCTATGAATAGGGGAGCAATTGTGTTTGCGCTTGCCAATCCGACTCCCGAAATTATGCCGGGTGCGGCCTTGGCAGCAGGTGCGGCTGTGGTAGCTACCGGGCGGTCTGATTTCCCAAATCAGGTAAATAATGCTTTGGCTTTTCCAGGTGTATTTCGCGGTGCGTTAGATCATAGAGCTATATCTATTACTTCAAATATGTTGATCAAGGCGGCAGAGAATCTGGCCGGGCTGGTAAAGAAGCCGACGTCCGAGAAGATTATCCCGTCGATTTTTGAGAGGGGAGTAGTCAAGAGAGTTTCTTCTGCAATAGTGTAATTCTTAACTCATCGCGTAATCTGGAAACTTTTTACCTTCTGAAGAAGATCTTTAGCATAGAGGTTTTCTTCGAAGTGCTTGCGGACGGGCTGGAGGAGTTTGTCGAGAAGCTCTATAGCTTTGTTTTTGAGGTCCAAAGGATGGATTTGTTTTTCTTTAAAGAGCCTTTCAAGATTTTCATAGGAGTTGAGGATGACCGGGCCGCCGAATTTTTGAGGTCGCTCAACAACGATATTCTGGAGTCCCAGCCTATCTAAAGATTCAAATAGAATAAATTTATAGTACTCAAGAATAGGATTTTCTTCGACAATTCCTTCCGGACAATAGGCTTTACCGATTTTTCTTTTGACATCTTCGTAGGTATCGGTCATAAAAATGGCGGAGTCGGGGAGGGATTTGGACATTTTGAGCGCAATTGTTTTTGCCATTTTATCTTTAACCCCCGGGGTTTTCCCGTCGCGGAGTTTATCCCGAACTTCGTTTCGGGACTCCTCCTCAACCCCGGGGGTTGGAGGGCGAAGTCCCATGAGCATGTGGTGAGAGACGACAACCGGTTTCCAGTAACCGAGCTGGGGGCCGATCTCGCGGGCCAACATGTTGACTTTTCTCTGATCCATGCCAAGCTGGGTTATTTTTGCTCCCAGCATAAAAATGTCAGCCACCTGCATGCAGGAGTAGATGATGTGGGCTCCGGTCAGAGAGTTAAGGGATTCTTGTCTTCCCATCATTTCGGCGGTTCTAATGAATCGCCTTAAGGCATTGGATTTCCCAACTTGAAGGACAAGTTTCCAGTAGTCGCTCTTTTTGACCATGTCCGACGCCCACAAGAACTCGATCTTGGATAAATCCATGCCGGACGCTTTCCAGACCTCGATAAAATATTTGCCGGTTGTTTTGATTTTGTCTAAATCTCCACCCAGTTTGTTGTTTGCCATGGCGTGCCAGTCGGCCACCCACATTCTGAATTTGATACCGGCTTTGGTCATTTTGTTAACATTGATGGCGCGGACTATTCCTTGGGCGATATGGATCTGGCCGGATGGTTCAAAGCCGTCGTAGGCAATGAGCTGTTCGCCGCTTTCAAGAAGTTTAACTAGCTCGTCTTCCTGAATTATCTCTTCGCCTACTTGTTTGATGAGATTAAGCCTTTCCTCTATGGTCATAGGAAGATTATAACAGAAGAACGAAAGTCATTCTGTGACTACTTTTAAAGTGTTCCCGCTACATACTTCAGCTGCGTCAGTTCCGGTTGTCAGACAGACATATTTGCAGGCGTACCAGGAACATTGTAGTCCGTCCAAGTAAGCAGAATCACATTCTTTAGTCGTTTTGTATTTTCCGCAGGGTGAAAAGTATATTTTTATTGTAGGAGTTGGTAGGAAAAGTGCAGGTGTTGGGGTTATCTGGATTGGGGGGATAGGCTGAAAGTTGGATTTTATTTTAAGATATTCCGGAATTTCCATATCGGAACAATAGTATCCCTTAGGATGAAGGAACGATGGAAAGGAGGGTGGTGGATAAGCGCTTAAGTCCTTTTTTTGGTTCGAAGTATCAAAGGTGGCACACAGCTGGTAGCTATCAAGGTCGACTGATTGATAATTATAAAATTGATTCGTTACATCATCCTTAATAGAAGCTTGATCAGTTATATTTAGATCGGATAAATTTTGGGGTAATATGCGATGGGTAGAATAGTAGTTTTCAATTAAACTTTTGATATTGTGTAACTTGCGCACTCGATTTTCATCAACTTTTACATGGCGAGCCTCAAATGGGCTACCGATTTGGCTAAATCCGTAAAAAAGCGCGGCAAGATATATAATGGTGAGGATTGTAATTGTGATATAGGTATTACGCATTAATTTTTCGGTCATCTTTAACTTGCCAAAGATAATAGACAAAAACTCCACCGCTTATAAAGAGTGTAGCAATAAAATGTAGAAGAGAATTTGAGGTTGTAGTGCCGGCAAGGAATCCGTATAAAGTAGAAGTGATGTTTGCCGCTGTTATAAGAAATGTAACTATGAGAGTGATATATATGCACATTTTTCTTGCTTTTATGCTCTTGAGTTGGGGATTTGCTAATTCCAGTTTCTTGAGATGCAAAAATAGAAGAGAAAATACCGGGTAGAATACGATTATAGTTGCTATATAGCCACGTAACATGCCCCGTTCAAACTCAGATTGATAGATAATATTTGTGAGATTTGTACTATCAGGGATGAATTGGTCAATGGCATGGCTAGTAATACCAGCTAAAGATATGGTGCTTGCATAAAGAGCAATAAAAAGAATAACATATTCAAAGGTTAGCCAAAGGCTGATATGGTTTTGCGAGGAAGAATTTGTAAGAAATGGAGGTAAGTTATTTGAGACAGAATTATCAGGAGTCATTAATTTCATTATAGATACGAAGATTTTCTTTTGTCAATAGACGCCGCAAAAAAATCTTTTGACATTTGATTATTTCTTGTTATACTTTGAATAATTAGAACGTCAGACGTTCCTTAGAACGCCAAACGTTCCGAGAATTTTTGTTTAGCTCCAGAAGAGCTTCAACAGATTCCGCTAAAATTTATTCAAATATATTCGTGAGAGGTTTTCAAACTTCTTGTTTCAAAATAGTAATTGGTTTATTTAAAGAATCCCCGCCGACTTTTACTTCAAAACTAAACTCATCGCTATTCGCTCGACGTTTTGAAGAGCGAGTTTTGGCGGGCTTAAGAGTTTGTAATACTCACTTATGTTATAAGTTCGTAAACAAACTCTAAAGGAGGTGATATTACATGAACAAAAAGCTTTATGTAGGCAATCTTTTATATGAGATATCTGATGAGGAGCTGCGTGATCTTTTTAGCCAAGCAGGCAATGTCGTTTCAGCTTCGGTGATTCGCTATCAAGACACCGGAAGATCAAAAGGTTTCGGATTTGTCGAGATGGAGACAGAAGAAGCGGCACAAAAGGCAATCGATACTTTGAATGGTCAAGACAACAAAGGAAGAAAACTGGTCATCTCTGAAGCCAGACCTCCAAGGCCGCGAAATAATTTTGGCGGTGGTGGAAGTGGTGGAGGATACGGTGGAGGAAGACGAGACGGTTTTTAGGAGAGAATAAGTACGGAAAATTTTCGAATAAATTCTCTAAATTGCTCAAACTGAACTCGATGTGTTTTCGGACGCTAGTTTAATTATAGATTATCTTGAAATTATTCTACTGGTTACTTCCTCAAATACATCTCAGACATCCAGTTTTTCGCAATTTAAGAATTATTCTTTAAGCTAAGATCATGATTTACATCAGTATACTCACAATTTGAGTATTTTATTCTCAAAAATTATTCTATTAGGTAGATAGGAGGTTTGAAAAATATTTGAATTGCTGATAATATCTATTTAATGATACCGCAACTATTTTTCTACGTGTTTGCATTTTTACTTATCTGGTTTGGTTCCGGAATGATTGTGACGTCAGTTGATCGGTTGGCTCATAAATTAAATTTATCTTCTTTTGTGGTTTCTTTTTTTCTTTTGGGAATTCTAACGTCGGTACCCGAAATTTCTGTCGGGGTAAACTCGCTTATCGATAAAAAACCGGAAATCTTTGTCGGAAATTTGATCGGCGGTATCGTCGTCATCTTTCTTTTGATTATTCCGCTATTGGCTCTTTTAGGGGATGGGGTAAAACTTGTCCACCAATTGGAAAAGGACAACCTAATTTTTGCACTTGTTGTTATTGCGGCTCCCAGCATGTTTGCTCTTGACGGGACGATCAGCTTGGCCGAGGGACTATTTTCAATTCTTCTTTACGCGGATTTGGTATATATTGTCGAAAAACGCAAAGGACTCCTTGAGAGAATAAAAGATAATTTGGTCCACAACAAAAATCATATCGTCAACGATCTGATAAAAATAGTACTCGGGGTGGGGACTGTTTTTGTTGCGAGCAGATATATAGTTGATGAGACGATTTACTTCTCCAATCTGTTTCAGGTTTCGCCCTTTCTAATAAGCCTCATTGTCGTTTCATTAGGTACTAATTTGCCTGAGCTTTCTTTAGTCATCCGCGCTCTTCTTCTCAAGAAAAAAGAGGTGGCATTGGGAGATTATCTCGGATCGGCCGCCGCGAACACAGTAATCTTTGGAGGACTAATTTTGGCAAATGGTGCTAGCACGGTGGTTCCAAACCATTTTCTACAGACGTTTATTTTTATAGTAGGAGGCCTTTTAATTTTTTATATTTTTTCCAGATCTAAAAATGACATCTCAAGAGAGGAAGGCCTGGTTTTGCTTTTAGGATATTTATTATTTTTGTTTGTTGAGATATTTTAGAAATAATGCAAGAACCTCAAGTTGACGGGGTAGCCTTAAGACAATTATCTCTAGTTGACAGAGCAAAAAGATTTGCAACGCTTGCCCATAAAGGAGATAAAAGACGTGGGACGAATTTACCATCTATTATTCACCCCGCAGGAGTAGTTTATATCTTAAAGTCAGTTGCAGCCCCAGAGAGGGTAATTGCGGCAGGTTGGCTACACGATTGCATTGAAGATTATGGAGTAGCGCGGAAGATTTTAGCAAGTGAATTTGGCGAGGAAGTTACCGCTATAGTAGATGATGTGACAGAGCCAGATCGAAGTTTACCCTGGGATGAGCGAAAAAAACAGGCATTAGTTCATATCGAGAAGATGCATGAAGATTCGCTTTTGCTCAAGACTGCCGATGTTATTCACAATATGAGAGCAATGAGAGAAAGATATATGAGTGAGGGAGATGGTATGTTTCGTCATTTTAACGCTGGGAGAGAGAAGCAGCTTGACCATATGTGGCGGTTAGTCGGCGAAATTGAGCGAAGATGGAAGGAAAACCCTCTGCTTGAGAGGCTAAAATTTGAGCTCGCAGAATTTAAAAAAGCTTTGCGGGCGGTTTGACATAAATATTGACAAAATTAGCTAAAAATGTTGTAGGGAGTTTTGTGTTTGAAGGAATTTTTGCTTGCGAAGTTGATGACTTTTTTGGCGTTTTTATGGCCGAGTTTTTCTATCTCTCGGATTGTTAGTTTCTTATCAAAATAGAGATACAGGATTGGGTCGGCTTCTTGGTAGGAAAAACCAAATTGTCTTTCGTCGGTCTGTCCGGGCCAGAGGCCGGCCGTGGGTCTGGCTTTGATGATTTCTTCGGGGACGTTAAGATATCTAGCTAGCTGAGAAATTTGTGATTTATAAAGATGTTGGATCGGCTCGATGTCTGATGCAGCATCGCCGAAGCGTGTAAAGTAACCTAGATAGTGTTCTGATTTATTTTCGGTTCCGCAGACTAAAGCGCTGTGTTTTTTTGCCAGGTCAAAGAGGATGATCATGCGGACTCGAGCCATGATATTGCCTAATCGAATATTGTTAATTGTTATAGTTCGAGCTTGCCACGTCGAACGTGGTTGTCGCGTTTGACGCGATCGAGAACTTCTCGACTCCCCCGACGTTACGTCGGGGTCGCTCGAAGAATAAATACTTAATAATTTCTTAAGTTCGTAGACAGGCATTTTTATTGAAATAATGTATTGATTTTGGGCAGGAATTTTTAGAGTAGAGCAAATATGTTGGATGTTTGAAATTTGAGGCTTGAAGTAATAAAGGTGGGCGACGATAATATTTTCAGGCGGAAGAGATTTCCTTATCAAATAAAGACTGGTTGTTGAGTCGATTCCTCCGGAAAGGCCGATAATTAGTTTTTTAAAGCCGGTTTGTTTAAAAACTTTTCTTATAAAAGAAGTAATTTTTTGTTCTTCTTTTTTTGGATTTATAGAAAGAAATTTTGACATGGTTACTTTAGGCTGCTTTTAAGAGGGATTCCGTTGGTAAAATAAAAACCGGTGTCGCTTTCGGGGAGAAGGTCGAAGGTAAATTGGTCTTTATAGGCGATGATCTCTTTTTTGACAACCTTTGATCCGTCAAGAGCATCGCCGACTTTGAGAAGGTCAATCGTTCTTCCATCAATGGTCGGGTGACCCGGCGAGGCAGAGACTTGCCTGCCGTCTTGAAGTATAATGTGAACTACTTTGTGTGAGGGGGAAACAGGTGTTTTAACCACTCTGATTACAGGCGCAACTATTTTTTGACCTTTTGAATCGAGAGACCAGACGAGAGAGCCAAGTGTTATCTCATGGATCGTTTTTTCACCATCGGGCGTACCAACCGTTACGTCTGAAGAAAGACATATGGGCATAGGACAGCCAGGAGGATAACATCTGTAGGCAGGCATACCGCTACAAACAGTGCCTTCTAAGCATGAAGTTTCATCTTGTGCACAGCTTCCACGCGGACGGCAATCTCTTTCCCAAACTGTTGGGTATATAGGTTCGGTTGGAAGCGGTTCAATGGAAGGAATGATTGGGGGTGAGGGAGTAAGAGAGTCGTTTGGAGAGAATTTAAATCCAAGATAAAAAGCAAAGATAGGAAAAATTACCAAGAAGATTAAGACGATAAGTGGAAGCGAGACTTTTTCTGAAAGCAAGTTTTTCATGTCTACAATTCTAGCATAACTCATTAATTATGGTTACAAGCTTGGGGTAGCCTTGATAAGTTCTTCAATATAACTTCTTTGAAAAGGACTAAGTCCAAGAGTAGCTAAAGAAATTTCAACCAATTCCCATCTTGTGGTGGCTGGGAACAAGCTTGGGTCCATATCGTCCAGCATTGTTGGGAAATCAGAAATTGTGTTACCCCTCCAGTAGTCTTTTAATGCTCTAGCGAGTTCAAATTCAGATTTGTCAGGATTTGTCCTAAATCTTTCTAGCAATTTTTCTAGATATATTGCTAAACGTTGACAAAATTCTTGCCTTTCCTCATCTACTCTGAAAGCCTGTTCCGAAACACCACTTTCGTCTTCAATTTGTATCACCTGAGTTAGGTATGAACTTTTGGCAAATTGAATTGCTGCAAGACTAAGATCGGTTACTTCTTCGTCGCCCAAATTTTCTACAAAAATAATTCTAGCATCCGAATATCTTAAAAATGGGATTAACTTTTGACTCTCTGTTGCAAAAAGGTCGCCATCGTTAATAAGAACCGAATGACATATCAATTTAAGATGATTTCTTGCCCGTTGAACTACAGCTTGTAGACCATGAGAGTTATCTGGCTTACTTATTTTTTCATCGTCGACCATAATAAAGAACCATATTTTAACCAAATTTTTCTTGTTAAATCAAGAATCAGGGAAGGAAAATTTAAAATCGAGATTAATTTAGTAAAATATTAAGCTGTATGACTTTTGATGGGGTTAAAAAATATCAGACTGGTTTTTTTATCGGCAGATTCCAACCTTTCCATAAGGGCCATCTTCATCTTATTAAAAAATCATTCCGTTATATCGATACAATGATTATAGGAATAGGGAGCGTGGGAGTTGTAGATCGTGATAACTTTTTAACATATCAAGAGAGAAAAAAAATGCTTGAGGTGGTAATTAAAAAAGAAGGATGGAATGATAAGGTAAGTAAGATTGTACCCTTGAAGGATTTTCATAATGACAAGCTTTGGTTAGATAATAGCCTCAAGGCTGCCGGAAGAGTTGATGTGGTGATTGGTAATAATGAATGGACAAATCGGATTTTTGAAGCGGCTGGGTATCCGATTTTGCGCTTGGGATTTTACAAGAGATATTTGTACGAGGGAAAAAAAGTTAGACGTTTGATGTTGGAAGGTGGAGGCTGGGAGAATAGATTACCAAAATACATTGTTCCATTGTTATATGGTTATATTGCTAACAATGAAGCAATTAATCAATGAATCGATTCTCTCATCTCGTCTTTGCCGGAACATTTGACCGACTTCATATTGGACACAAGAAACTTCTTGATAAAGCTTTTAAATTAACAGAAAAAGTATCAATCGGAATTACTACGGAAAAACTCTATAAATCAAAGCCTCTAGCCAACCTAATTTTAACCTACGAGGTTAGAAGGAGGGCGGTGGAACAATATATACGTGAACGAAAATGGCTAAAAAGAGCCAGATTTTTCAGGCTTGATGACATTTATGGACCGGCGGTTGTCGATAGAACAATAGACTCTATTTTGGTTACTGAACTGACTCGAATAAACGCAGAAAAGGTAAATAAGATCAGAGTTGAAAATGGTTTGCCGTCGATGGAAATTATAGTTGCTCCGTTAGTTCGAGGAGATGATGGAGAAGTTGTGACTTCGGAGAGAATCCGGTTGGGAGAGATTGATAGGGGAGGACACAATTTTCAATTTTCAATTTTCAATTTTCAAAAAAAAGCTCTAACTCTGCCGAGGTATTTAAGAAAAGAATTAAGAAAACCATTGGGAAAACTAATCGGTGGAGCGGAAAGTCAACTGGAACAAACTGCACTTAAGGTATATCGTTATATCGATATAACGATATACCCTATGGTGATTACGGTTGGGGATATTGTGACGATGTCAATGTTAAGAGTCGGATTTGATCCGGACGTGAAGATTATTGATTTAAGATCGAGAAGGAAACCCATAAACTCTAAACTCGAATATCTAAATTCTAAACAATACCAAAATTCAAATGACAAAAATTCAAAACGTTTTAAGAATTTGAATTTAGAAAATTTGAATTTGTTTCGGATTTCGGATTTAGGATTTCGAATTTACAACAATCCACCAGGCAGTATTAATTTACGTACCGCTTTGATAATTAAAAAAGCAATTAGATCATACATAAATAATAAAAATAGATCATGGATTGTTGTTAAGGGTGAAGAGGATCTTTTGGCTTTGCCGGCAATTCTTTTTGCCCCTCTACATTCTGTCGTTTTATATGGCCAGATTGATTTGGGCGTCGTAATGGTCGAGGTGACGGAGGATAAGAAAATGAAAGTGAGAGAAATTTTAAGAAAATTTAAGTAGGAAAATTTTTGAGAAAATCATCGTTTGATTTAAGCGTGAGGAAAATAACTGACCCACGTGCACTTGTTGACATTTGGTCTTTTGTGTCATTGCGAGCGGTGAATGTTGAAGCGAAGCAATCTCAAAACTAAGAAAGAGATTGCCACGTCGCTTCGCTCCTCGCAATGACAAAAGCGTACCTACTATTCCAAGGCTGAACATCTGCACGTGGGTCAGGGAAAATAATCCTTGAAAACAGAAAAAAAATCTGCTACTATTTCTAAAATGTCTTTACAACCAGAGATGGATACACCAAAAAAAGAGACAGTTCTTAAAAAATTGCTAGGTTTAAATCCTGTTGATGTAAGTGATGAACGTTTAGTCAAGTCTCTTTTTCGAGCATTGGTAAACCAACCAGAATTTAGTACCACACAACAAATACGATACAAGAGAAAGCAAAGACGGCCTTCTCTAATATTTTTACCTGAGACAATATATCAATTTGAAGCATTTATTAAGAAAACTTATATAGGTTATTTTTCTGAACCAAATGTCTCCAGTGTTTTAACAGGTTGTGTTTTAATGGAGGGAGGAGACGAATCTGATCCAATTACACTGAGTTTAAACAGAGTAGATAAACCTTTACATAGAGCAAAAGGAGTTGAAAGAACATTTTTAAAACCACCGCTAGCAAGGCTTGAATTTGTAGGTCCGACTGTTAAACGCGTTAATCTGCTTGATAGAATTGCTGATTCTATTGTCAAAAGAGATCCCTCACCATGGTTGTAATGATTTCATCGATCCAGTCCTGCTTCTAAAATTTCACTGTTGATAAATACTCCCGAATTCTACATGCATTCTCCTAGTTTGTACATTGTTTAGTTCTTGGTATAATGCAAAGTATGTCGAAATACCAACCACAAGAGTTTGAAAAAAAGTGGAGAGAAGAATGGAAGAAAGAAAAGATATACGACTTTAGATTTAAGACTTTAGACCCGAAAAAAAAGTTCTACAATCTCGTTGAGCTACCGTATACTTCGGGGGATCTTCATATCGGACACTGGTTTACTTTTACCACTCCTGATGTGCTTTCCAGATTTAAAAGAATGAACGGCTATGATGTATTTTTCCCGATCGGATACGACGCGTTTGGTCTACCGGCAGAAAATGCAGCCATAAAACGGGCGATTCACCCAAAGGATTGGACGATGAAAAATATCGAGAACATGACCAAGCAGTTTCATACCATCGGTACGATGCTTAATAACTGGGATGACGCTGTGATCACTTGTCTGCCGGAATATTACCGCTGGAATCAGTGGATATTTTTAAAAATGTACGAACGTGGACTTGCATATAGAGGCAAGGCTTTATCCAACTGGTGTCCAAGTTGCCAGACCGTTTTGGCGAATGAAAATATTGAAAACGGTAAATGTTGGCGATGTGGAAACCCTGTCGTGCAAAAGGAAGTCGAGCAGTGGTTTTTGAAGATAACTAAGTATGCAGATAGGTTATTGTGGGACAAGAATTCAAACGGTGTAGATTGGCCGATGTCAGTAAGGGTGGGGCAGAATAATTGGATCGGGAAAAAGGGAGGGATAAATATGGATTATCCCGTAAAAAATTCAAATGAGGTAATTACTTGTTTTACTACTGCCCCTGTAAATTTTGGCATGACATTTATAGTTCTTGCTCCCGAACATCAATTAGTGAAAAAAATTATCAAGGGTGAAATAAAAGTTGAGTCAAAAACTAGGAAAACAGTTGAAGATTATTTCAAGAAGGCACAAAAGAAAAGCGAAATGGATAGATTAATGGAGGGAAAGATAAAAACAGGAGTTTTTACAGGATTATATGCAATCAATAGGATAGCACGATGGGATGTGCCAATCTGGGTTTCTGATTTTGTAATTGGTCATGTGGGAACAGGAGCAGTGCAAGGCTGTCCGGGTCATGATTATAAAGATTTTGAATTTGCCAAAAAATTTGACTTACCAATAATTCGAGTTGTTGTGGGACAAGATGCAGATACGTCAGAAATTAATAAACCTGAACAGATTATTATCAAAGGAATGCCTGGTAAAATGGTCAATTCGAAATTTTTGAATGGCTTGGATTTTGAAGAGGGGTTACAAAAAACCATGGATTATGCTGAGAAAAAAGGTTGGGGGAAAAGAATTAATTCATACCATCTTCGCGATTGGTCAATCTCGAGACAAAGGTACTGGGGCAGTCCCGTTCCGATGATTTATTGTCCTAAAGATGGAGTTGTTCCTGCTCCGGAAAAAGACTTACCTATAGAGTTACCTTATGAAGTTGACTTTACGCCAAAAGGCAAGCCGCCACTAGCTACAAACGAAAAATGGTTGAACGTGAAATGTCCAAAATGTGGAGGCGGGGCAAAAAGAGATTCCGAGACTTTGGATACCTTTTTTGACTCGGCATGGTATTGGTACAGATATGTCTCTCCGCATTATGATGGAGGCCCATTCGATAAAATTGAAGTAAAAAAACTCACGCCCGTTGATGTATATTTCGGCGGAGCGGAACATACATTAGGCCATACGCTATATGCGAGATTTTTTACAAAGTTTTTTCATGATTTGGGGCTTGTTGACGATGAAGAGTTTGCCTTAAAAAGAGTTCAACATGGAGTGGTTTTGGGCCCGGACGGCAATAGAATGAGCAAGTCCAAAGGCAATGTCATCAATCCCGACGATAAGGTGAAAGAGTATGGAACCGATACTGTGCGAATGTATCTTTGCTTTATGATGCCGTATGAGGCAACGAGCGCTTGGTCGGATAAGACAATAGCCGGAGTGCATAGGTTTTTGAACCGTGTTTGGAAAATTTTTCAGTTATATAAAGATTCGGCAGCTTTTATAGAAAATAAACAATTGATTTCCAAATTGCAGAAAACCATTTTAAAAGTAAGCCAAGATATTGAAAAAATCAAAATGAATACTGCGATTGCGGCGATGATGGAGTTTCTTAACGCATGGGAATCATCCATTACACCTGACAGGTGGAATGTATTGTCAGAGGAAGCAGCAAAAGATTTTCTTAAAATTCTAGCCCCCTTTGCTCCTTACATGACCGAAGAGATTTGGCGAAATGTATTTGGAGAAAATACATCGATACATTTATCAAAATGGCCAAAAATAATAGAAACAGTAACAGATGAAACGGTAACGATTCCGATCCAGGTTAATGGAAAATTAAGAGGAACGTTAATTGTTAATAGTAGATTGTTATTTGATGAAGGCAAAATTATTGAGTTAGCCGTAAAGAATGAGAGGGTGAAAAAGTATTTGTCTGGAAAAAAATTTAAAGCCATATACGTTAAAGGTAAGATATTGAATTTTGTGCTTCTGTAGAGCTACTTTTATCCTTATAGTAATAGATTAAAGCGTTGTGTTGGAGTAAATTATATTTTGCTTCGATTGAATCTACTTATTTATTTTTCTATCGGTTAAATTACAGATTAATATAGGTTTAATGTTTAAATATCTAATTTGCAGCATAAAGTAATAGAAAGATCTTCTTGACAAGTTTTTTTACTAGGTTTACAATGCCATCATTGTGTCATAACATAATTCTATGACTCATTTAATAACTTCAGTTTCTTCGAGCGCATTTTTAACCTATATAATCTTCTATTATCTGCTTATTAAATTTTCAATAATTTACACGCGTCCACCTAATCTTACCCCGCCATTGGCGGGGAGCGAACTTTGGCGGTTTCAAGAAAATCTAAATTCGTCATTACTCATTAACAGAATCTAACGAAAGGGGGTGAAAAAACATGGTTAAAAAACTAATAGCAGTAGGAGCCGCTGTAGCTACTTTATTAACGATGGCAGGCGCCGCTTTTGCTTCAGGACGCCACCACAGAGGAAGTCTAAATGTTGGCATAGTTTATGACAACAATGTAGTGGCAGTTGCCAATTCCGGTCTTAATTACCAAGGTGGTGGTGGAGATCAGGATATAGAAACAGGTGGCGCCTTAGCAACAGCTGGACAAGATAATATTATCAATTCCAGCACTTGCGGCTGCGATCGAAGAGGCGGAAGAAGGTCAATCAATGTAGGTGTAGTAGCAGACAACAATGTCGTGGCTATTGCCAACACCGGCCTCAATGAACAAAGTGGAGACAATGTAGATGGCCTATCTCTAGAAGGTGATGGTCACCACAGACACCGCAGAGGTGAACAGGAAATGGAAACAGGCGACGCAGATGCATTCGCTTGGCAAACCAATGTGATCAACAGCTCTGTAGGAGAAGGTGAGGATGATTGATAAGTACTATTGCCGGTCAATAGTACCTAAACACCACTACTCCCGATTAAATCGGGATACGAGGTGCAAAGGAGGTGAGGCGGTTCTGATGAATCGCCTCACTTCACAACAAAATTTATAAAAGTAGTTGAATTTTTCAAAATTCGGCAACGCGATTTTTATCACACGAGAGTCTCACCGCGTCAAACGCGGTCCCCTCGAAAGTGAAAAAAATTGCTTTTGCCTCATTTCTATTTTTTAATTTTTAAAAATGATTTCTAACTTATTTCAGTCAAAAAATTTTAGAAAAAAATTAGCGTTACTATTATGTATATCTATAGTATTCAATTCGGTTTTTCTGCCTGTTGCCTATGCTGATGAAGTCGCTCCACCACAAGAGACTACAAGTCAAGAACCATCACCTACTCCGACAGATCAACAACCGTCTCCAGCTCCGGAAACAACAACCGAATCTCCGGCAACTACATCGGAAGCTACGGGTGATGCCGCCAGTCAAGCCAGTTCAGACAACACTGTTAATTACACGGATACCACTACGACAGGTGATGTGACGACCGGCGGTTGCAGTGTTGAAGCCGATCTAAACTGCGACCCTTCGACTACTAATGATGCACAAGTAAGCGGCGAAACCGCGGCAAGTTCTACGACCGGCGGAAACGAAATCACAGATGCAGACGGTAGCGCAGAAATCGGGACCGGAGACGCACTTTCCCAATCGACAGCCGAAAATCTGCTGAATACTAATATTGTTGAAGCGACAGGCGAGGCAGAAATAGATTCCGGGCAAGCCGGAATGACGACTGAAGAGCAAGCCGGAATGACAAAAATTGAACTGGCAAATTCGGCCGATCTCCAGGCCACCTCTTCGGCAGAAAGCGTAAGCGGCCAAAACGATATCGTTGGAAGCGGGGGAAACGCAGAAATCCAAACCGGTACAAGCATTGCCCAGACAGACCAAGCCAATATAATTAATACGAACGTGCTGGGTTCAAACTTCGATTTCTTTGTCTTGCCGATTGTTACGGATCAAAACGGGGATATCGATCTCAACGAGCTATGGAAACAGCTCCAGCAAAAGATAGCCGAACAGTCGGCAGGCATTGACGGCTCGGCTAATCTACTGATCTTAAACACAAACGAAGCGTATGTCGATCTGACCGCAGTTGCATCGGCCGTGAGCGGGCAAAACAGCGCGACAGACAACGGCGGCAATGCAGTTATCCAGACGGGAGATTCGATCGCTTCGGCAAACATATTCAATCTGGTAAATCTCAATATCGTCGGCTCAAATTTCCTTTTTGGAGTAATCAATATTTTCGGCAGTTTGACAGGAAATATTATTGTTCCAAGCCCCTACCGTTTTCTTGAGTATCTGGCGCAAAATAATTTTTTTGGCCAGTCTGACATCGTAAATCAAAACTATGCCCTCATAAACTCCAATGTTGCGGCAACGGCTGACAGCGGATTAAACCAGCAGATCGATGAAAAGGTTCAAAGTCTCCAAACCGGAGAAGCTTACTCCTATGCCTCCTCGATCAATTTTGCCAATCTCAACCTACTGATGAGCAATTGGTACTTCCTGCTTCTGAATAATTTCGGCATATGGAGCGGAACGGTTGACAGCTGGGAAAATCCAGCCTCAAGCAGCCCGCAGGCAGATGCATCGGCCAGCTATGAGCTGGGTGGGCCGAGTGAGCCAGCGGTTGAGGGACAAAGCATTGCTAACGAATCAAATACGTCCGTATTAAACAAAAACACAGTTGAAGTAAACGCTGACGTGTCGGCCTCGGCCATAAGCGGACAGAATCAGACGTTGGGAAACCTCATTTCTTTTATCAAGACCGGAAAATCTATAGCCATCGCCAATCTTTTTAATTTCTTAAATACTAATATTATCGGCAGCAATTTTTTCATGCCGATCATCAATCTTTTCGGAAGCTGGAAAGGTAATCTGGTTTTTGCTTATCCAAATCTGCAGGTTGAGATGTCAGCAGACAAAGATGAAGTCACTTACGGCGAAAGCCTGAATTACACAGTGAATTATTCGAATGTAGGTTATGAAGACGCAAGAAACGTGACTTTGAACATCGATCTGCCCCAAGAGTTTTCAATCAATTCTGTGCCCGGCCAGACTTTTGCAGTGAGCGGAAATCGTCTGCAGTTTTTTGTCGGCAATGTAGCGGCAAAGGCGAGCGGGTCATTTTCTTTCTCGGTAAATATTCAAAAGCCAACATCGTTTAAAAAAAGCGAGAGCGTCTTGGCGAAATTATTTGAGAGTATTATGCCGTCAGATACAAGTCTGCATCTGGTTGAAACAGTTGAGGCGGCTGATAGGGGTAAGGAGATCGTGACAACAGCCAATATCGCAACGCCGGATCCTGAAACCGATACGTCGAAAAATAATTTTTCTGTTGTGACTTATCTGATAACTTCCGATGATCAAGAGCAAAGTGGCCAAACTAATGAGTCTCAAGAGTCTACCGATCCAGGTCTGGATCCTGAGCTAGAGGTGAG
>MFZO01000035.1:16852-18872 GCA_001788015.1 Candidatus Roizmanbacteria bacterium RIFCSPHIGHO2_02_FULL_38_11
ATCTGGTTACATTTTTTGCCACGATAAAAAATAAAGGCCTGGGAAGGGCCAAAAATACATTGGTTTACCAGGATATAATTTTTGGCGGAGAGTTGGTTTTTCAAAACCGGTTTGAATTAGGTGACATTGAGGGAGGAAAGCAAAAGAAACTTACTTTTAGCCTTCAGGTTCCGCGAAAGGCTCCTGCAGGTATTTACAAAAGTATAATTTATAGCGATGCGAAGTCGACCTACGCTAAGACATTTTCTTCCAATGAGTCAATGACGGAATTCAGAGTGAAAGGGAATAGCAATGTCCAAGCGGTCAATGAGAAGAAAGATAGAGTGTCTGTGTTGGCGGCAGAAAATATTGCAAATGCGGCTGGAGCAAATTCCATGTTTAATAATCTTTTATATCTTCTGGTTTTTGTTCTTTCCTTGCTCTGGTATGTCGAGTATGTCAGACGAAAGGATGCGGAAGAAAAATTGGACTTATTTCTTAAAAAGCCGCAAAACAAAGTTAAAAAATCTCTCCAGGTACAATACTATAACTGGCTTCGCAGAGTTTTGACGAGTATTTGGGTTCGCAGGCCCTTGCTGCGTTTTAAGCTCTGAAGTAGAAGTGGCTTTACCTTCTTTGTCGATTTGAAGTTTGTAATTTCCGGGCTTGTCAACTTTTTGTACTTTTTTTTCTCCGTTTACTCCGACTTCGAGTTTGCCATCGACATTGCCGTTGTTTATATTTATCTCCGAGACGGCGGTTGCGTTACCGGTAGATTGTGATTCGGACGGGCTATTATTGCCGGTATTTGAAATTGCGCTGACATCATTGTTTTGAATTACTACATTTTCATCGTCCGTATTAATTTGTATCGAGGATTTTGAATAAGCGTCTCCAGTTTGGAGAGAGCTTGCCAGAATAAGATGGGGAATTATAATAAAATTGAACAGAAGAATTTTAGCCTGTTCCACTGGAACAATTTACCATAAATTCAAAACCAAGTCAACAAGCGTTTTAATTTTTAAAAGATATTATTGAGATTAAAAACCTTATCAAAACATAGCTATTTTAGGTGATATAAAATACCACATCGATAAAAAACCAATTACTTTTTCATCTTGAGTAGTTAGAGGATTTCCATGGGCTGTTGATTTGGATAATCTTCCTTCGGAAAGTGTTATTATTCCGTTTACCGATTCTTCAAATAAATCAATCTCGTCTTGATTTAAAGTAGAAACTCTTATTTGCTGTAGTCCAATAGTAAGCAGTCCGGAAGGTCTCCTATCGACTAGAGTATTACAGTGGCAAGCAAGCTGAATCCGACTTCGAGTATTTATTAGATCTATTGAAAGATGAGGGTGAGCTTCGCAGAATTTTTTCGCGTAATCTTTCATCATCGGAAGTTGACCTCCTAAGTAATCATAAGCCCTAGCGTATCTTTCTTGTCCCATGACGAAGTATTATAATACAAAAAGGAAATTTTTGTTAAAATTAAGAAGCGCCAACTGACCGGGGATCGCCTAAAGGCGTGCCCGTCATCGTTGGCATTTAAGTTGGGAGATCGTCTAACGGTAGGACAACGGGCTCTGAACCCGTTTATCTTGGTTCGAATCCAAGTCTCCCAGCAGAAAAAAATTAGAATAAAAGCAGTAGCTGACTATAAGTATACGGAATTTCGATTTGTGTTTATGACTCTGACAAATAGGTTCTTAACGTTCCAGCAGCACTTTTATAATCTTCCAAATCATCAGGAATATTAGCAAGACTTTTCAAAAGTGAAACTATTTTTAGTCCAGTATAAGTAATCACAGCGGCGTCAGTGAAAAAATCTAGTCTTTCATTTTGAAAAGCTTCTCCGCCATTTATAGCGTAATAAAGAGTTGAAACTGCAAGTAGTTTTGCTAAATCTATTGCTGCTGATTGCTGGTGTTGTTCGACTTTATTAATCAGTGCTGTTATTTTAAGAAGTTGGTTAACAAGCCAGTCTTTTGGAAAACATCCTTGGTAAAGCTCGTCAGAAAAAAGATCAAAGTAAACGGAA
>MFZO01000036.1:0-9530 GCA_001788015.1 Candidatus Roizmanbacteria bacterium RIFCSPHIGHO2_02_FULL_38_11
CTTTTTGGTCCTGGATGTAATTTTCCAGATTGGTAGAGAGATCCGTTTCCAGTCCATTTTTGAGATCGGGGTCTAAGGAGGTTACCTTATTGAAAAATGAAATTTTGGGCACATACTCATTAAGCTCAACAAGCTGTATCGAGACCTTACTATTATCAGTAAGGAGTTTTTTTTCTTCCTCGCTTCTCTCCTCCCAGCGCTTATAAATATTTTTATATTCATTCAAGTCAACCGTATAATTGCCTACTATGTTGGCCAGACCGAAATTTAGAAGATTTGATACTGCTGATTTGGAATCAGGGAGGTTAAATTTTCCCCAAAGAGTAATGCCGCGAGGATAGATCTGAGCTTGGATAGACTCATCAAGGATGATAAATTTTACTCCTATTTTTTTGAGTAAATTAAAGAGTAAAGTTGCCCTCAGTTTTTTTTGTTCTTGACTATCTAATGATTGAGTGTTATAGATCAGTTGATCGAGTCTTTTATTCAAATAGGCGTTCTCCATACTTGCCGGCTCAAAAGTCTTTTCAAGAAGCGGTTTATCGAGCATGAAATTTAGAAACGAGGATCCCAGCATTCCCCAGGAATACATTTTCCAGTAGGCTTCACGATCATAGGGAAGGTGAAGAACTCTTACATCGTCATTTTCCCTGTTGATAATCTTGGTTATCTCAAAATAGGCTGATGGGATTTTATTGTACATATAATCGCCGATAAGCTTGCCTCGAAGATAGTCTTTATAAATGAAAAGATATAGTAAACAGATGCCCAGAACAGTAATAAGAACGATTTTTCGAGAAATATATCGCATGGTCATCAAAACTGCATAAGAGGCGGTGATGCTTCCAGCGAAAGCAATATAGGGATGGAATTTCGTATCTCCGAAGCGAAATAAAACACCAAAATAGGGAGTCAGGTGATCGAGAAAAGTATAAATAAAGCCTAAAGGAGAAAATTCTTTGAGCGCAAGAAATAAAAAAATAAAGATGATAAAAGGGGTCCAAAGAAGCGACTTCGTTTTTCTAAATTTAATAAGCATGAGAATTGAACCAAGAATGTATAAGAGCGGAAAAATAAAAAAAATTAAGAAATATACTGGCTGTTTTTCCTTGCCTGATAAAGAATGGAAGTAGACATCTTTTTTTAAGGTACTGTCTTTGTACTTTGTCTCAAAAAAATTGGGATATAGGATAAGTTGGTATTTCAAATCATAGAAGGACTTTGGTTTGTTAAGTTGTATTTCATTGGCTTCGATAAAAGTTGGCGCAAGACGAATTATCGAAGACTTTTGTAGGGTGTAATTTGCAAAGGGCAGGAGCCAGAAAATGTTTAGGCTCAAATAAAACAGTAACAAAGTGATTCCTCGTTTTAAGTTTCCCTGAAAAAGGCTGAAGAGAAATAAAGCCAGTGATGTGGTGATAAAGACCGTAGCAGTAACATAACTACCTGACGCAAACAAGAATGTCAAAACTATTAAAGAAAATAATTTGCTTGATACTTTATTCTTATGGAAAAGGGTGTGAAAAATTAGAACCAAAAGGGGTAATGACCAAAAACGATTTATATACATAATCATGGGAAAGTAAAAAGTAGAAAGCGTATTGAGGTTGAATAAATAAAAAAAAGCACCGGTAAATGATAAAAAATCAAGTATTTTCTCTGATAATTTTTCGTGAATCGAGCTGAAAATACGTTTGCATAAAAAATACATGGAAAGTACTCCTATATTTAGGGCGGTTAAAATATAAAGCTGATCTAAAAGAGTCTCTGGAACAAAAGGTTTGAGGATAAGGTAAAAAATTTGCCTAAAAAAATCTGTCGATTCGGAGTCCGATGGCGTTCCTAAACCTCTGTATTCTCTCCAAGTGGCAAAAAAAGTGCGAAAGATATTAGATTTAAGGTTAAAATATGAGGAATAGTTATCCCAACCAACAAGATAAAAATCAGGCTTTATCGAGGCATAAGTTATGATGCTAAGAATAATAATCAATATAAAGAATGCTGGATTATTTCTTATTTTCTTAGCAGTCCAATCGAACATTTTAAAATTATACATCAATATCAGCGGTAATTGGAGTACTTGGAGTCTTTGCTCTTTTTCTACTTACAGAAAGCTTTTTTTGGATATTGACACGCAAGCGTGTATAATCTTTCTCATATGAATAATCTTTCCTTTCTCCAAGTCCGCAATCCAAAGGACGATGAGACGCCGATCGAAGCGGCAACCCAAATATTTGCATCAATACTTCCCCACCCCTACATTCCTCTTTGGAAAAGGCTTTTTATAAAACCCAAGACTTATGCTTTTGAAATTTATCTGTTGGGACAAACCATATATTTTTATGTCGCCGCTCCAAAAGAAAACGAAACCCTGATTCAAAGTCTGGTTACGTCCTCTTTCCCAAAATCAGCTGTTAAAAAAACCTCTGACCCTATGGAAATTATCTTCAAATCCAAATACCTTTCGGCTGGAGAAGTTGCGCTTAATTCTTATCCCTATTTACCGATTAAAACCTACTTTGACTTTAAAGACATCGATCCGCTTTCATCTATAATCGGGTTTTTATCACGCCAAGACTCCAATATCAGGATGGCGGTGCAAATTCTGATCTCTCCGGCTGCCTTTGCCTGGCAGGATATGGCCGTTGCAGCGGCACGACATCAGGTTTATGACGAGGCAGCCGCAAAATATACCAGAAGCCCGCAACAGCTTTTGATGATGAGAAAAGCCTCATTTCAAGGCGGAAAGGCTCTTGTTCGACTGGTGGCGGGATCGAATTCCAGCACGCCGCTTTTAAGTTATTTACAAAACTTAGCCGGCACCTTCGGAAGTTTCTCTCTGGGAGACGGTAACCAATTTGTCTTCAGAAGACATCTCTTATTTAAAAAATTTCTCTTAAAACAAATTAGGCTGCGCAAAACCCATTATTTTGAGCGAAAATATCAAGTATTAAATGCCCAGGAACTTGCAACGCTCTGGCATCCGTCGGGGTATCTTTTGGCCGGGATTAAAAATATTGCCTGGGGAAAAACTTTGCTTGGAGAACCACCCGAGAATTTGCCGGTCGCCCCACAGATATCTGTCATTGCGAGCGGAGCGAAGCAATCTCCTCAAAGGGATCGCCACGTCGCTAACGCTCCTCGCGATGACATCGCGAAGAAACGCGATGTCAACTTTTTTGCCAAGACAGAATTCAAAAACAAAGATACAATTTTTGGCATCAAGACGCCTGACAGAAGGAAACACGTCTACATCATCGGAAAAACCGGCGCCGGAAAATCAACGCTTATCGCCAATATGGCAATTGACGATATTCGAAAGGACCGGGGTATCGGCATCATCGACCCGCACGGAGACCTTTCTGACCTGATCCTCGACTTTATCCCCAAACGAAGAATGAACGACGTCGTCTATCTTGAACCATTTGACACCGAACGGCCGTTTTCTTTAAATGTTTTGGAGGTCCGCAATAAACAACAAAAAGATTTGGTGGCTTCGGGCATAGTCTCGATTTTTAATAAAATTTATAAAGAAAGTTGGGGTCCAAGGCTGGAGTATATTCTAAGAAACGTGATATTAACCTTGCTTGAAAGCCCAGGAACAACTCTTGTCGATATTCTTCCTCTTCTTTCCCACAAAGAGTATCGTAAAAAAGTTGTCGGCAAGTTAGAAGATCCCGTTCTGAAAAATTTCTGGGAAAAGGAATTCGAAAGAATGCCCGACAGACTGAGGGCTGAAGCAATATCGCCCATACAAAATAAGGTGGGACAATTTGTGACATCCAAGATGATTAGAAATATACTAGGAAAGGCTAAATCATCTATTGACTTGGAGTCGATCATGAATGACGGAAAAATTCTCATCTTAAATCTCTCGCAAGGGAAGCTGGGTGAAGACAGCGCAGCGCTACTTGGAGCTATGATCATCACCCAAATTCAGCTGGCCGCCATGAACAGATCTTTTGTAAAAGAAGAAGAACGTAGGGATTTTTTCTTATACGTTGATGAGTTTCAGAATTTTGCTACGACTTCATTCGTTAAAATACTTTCCGAAGCAAGAAAGTATAGACTCGCGCTGACGCTTGCCAACCAATACATAGAGCAGCTAGAATTAGAAGTCCAAAAAGCCATATTTGGCAATGTGGGATCCTTGATCTCATTTGTCGTTGGCGCCAGGGACGCTCACCTTTTGACTTTTGAGTTTGCCGAGATCTACAGCGAAAATGAGCTCGTGTCATTGGGTAAGTATGAAACTGTTATTAAATTATCAATCGACGGGATGACATCTGCCCCGTTCCCGGCTACTACCTTGCCGCTTCCGGCTTTAAAGAATGAGAATAAGGAGAAAATAATCAGGTTATCGAAGGAGAGATATGGGAGAAAAGTATAAAACTACGAAACTCTAAATTCTAAATACTAAATTCTAAACAATTTCAAATATCAAAAAAATATTTATTAAGAGCCTGTTTGAAAACTCCTAACAATGTCATTCCGAACGAGTGAAACGAGTCGAGGAATCTCTTACAGGCTTTTGTAGAGAGATTTCTCCACTTCGCTCACTTCGTTCGCTTCGGTCGAAATGACAAAAAAGCTAGTTTTCAAACAAGCTCTAAGGGATTTTAAAGGAAGTTAGAGGATATTAAAGGAGTTTAAAGGTTAACTCTTCTTCTCAACGAAGACTTTATTCCAGTCTCTCACAAACATATCTTTTAGTTTCAGCAATTTTTCGGCTGTGGCTTTGGTCTCTGACTTGGCATCTTCAACCGAGTCCTCGACCATTTTGACGTATTTTTCTCGGTCAAACTCTTGCCACCTCTCCTCAAGGTCGCCCATCCTTTTGACAAGCTCTTTTTTAGCTTTGACGAAAGTTTTTTTTCCATCTTCCGTGACTTCTCCCCAAACCTCCTTAACTTTTTTGTCAATCTCCATTTCATCTATATTTTTTTTGAGTTCCTTTATCTTTTTTACTACTGCTTCGCGGTTTTCTTCACCTGATTTTGGCGAGAGGAAAAATGCCGTTAAACCGCCAAGTACTGTGCCAATCAAAACCCCCAATCCGAAACGCGAAGATTTTTTCTGATCGTCCATAAGTTTAATATAGCAGAGTATATGGTAAATGCAAGTGGAATTCTTTTTCAAATTCCAAGATACAACTCACAAGAAACAAATAAATTCCAATTTTTAAATCACAAACCAAATATAATTATTTGAATTTTGTTTATTTGAAGTTTGTTTGTATCTTGTTTCTTGGAGCTTGGTTATTGGTCATTTTATGTATTTCAGGTAACTTCTATTTGTATCATAGGGAAGATATGGATGAATCACAAATGCCGATCTGCTGTTATTGATCGTTGAGGCGTCGAAACTATCCCCCTCCCAGCTCATGACAGTCCAGTCAAACTCTTGGTTTACTTCCCAAGAGGCCGGCATGCCAATTTTTTTATAGGTTACAAAGTATGATAAAAATGCAAGTGCCTTAAGGATGGCGTAGGTTAATCTTGCCTTCAAAGAGTAAGTCTTAATCGTGCCAAAACTCCTGATATAGGGGATGTTGTATTTTCTGGAAAGGTCAACAACAACTTCAGCTACCGGGGAAAAGGCATGGGTGTGCTGATGTGAATCAAGCATCTTGACTGATAATCCAGATTTGAGCAGCTTTGTAAGCTGACTTTCTATTTCGGATCTAACATGGACTTTATTTATTTTTCCCAAAAGTAGCTTTAGGCTAAAGAATAGAAGAGGTAAGAAATGACCTTTTTTATCAACCAATGATTTTATTTTTTTATAAGGGCGAGCGGGCTTTCCCTCTATAAGATTCAAGTGCAGGCCTAAGATAAAGCCGTTCTTACGATTGAGAATAAGTGAAAGCTTTGCTAGACTTTGCGAGCTTGCCATAGTCGACAGAACAGACGCGCCAAAAAGTTTCCCGCCTCTTATGAGTCGAATGATGCCTTTATCAGTTTTTGCGCTGTAACCAAAATCGTCGCTGTATAACCTTATCATAGATATGAATAACGAATTAAATATCGTTTCATGGCAAGAAGCTTGCCAAACTCGCGTATAGTTTCTAGCGCACGAATCAGAAATGAAAATCTTGTAGCTCTTATCTCCTCTAGAGTGACGGGAAGTTCTTTAAAGGAATAGTGGAGATAGTGGCACATGATCAAAAGCTCGCTGTCAAAGAAGTGATTTTGACTTTGAACTTCGTCGATCAGAGGTAAAATCACCCTTCTTCGAATCGCTTTCATCCCGTGAGTGTCAGAGAACGGAACGCCAAAATAACTTTTGAGAAAAAGTTCCACGAACTTGCTTATTATTTTTCTTGCAAAGGGCCTCTGGTCTTTTGAGGTGCCCAGATTTTTAGACCCGATGACAATATCGTAGCGCGAAAGTAAAAGTAAAGACAAATCTAAGAAGTCTGTGTCCCAGAAGTCGATATCAAACTGAACGACAACGTCAAATTTGGCCTGTCTAACGCCCTCTTTGAACGCTTGGCCGTAGGAGGGATTTTCGAGCCGGATTAATCTGACGTGGCTGTTTTGACTTACCAGTCTTTGGGCAATAGCGTAAGTCTTGTCCGTACTGCCGTTTTCGACAAGCAGGATCTCGTACTCCGCATGAAGCAGAATTTTATCGATCTCCAAAATCAATTTTTTTACCTGCTTTTCTAGAATGTCTTCCTCATTGTATATGGGTATAACAAGGGAAAAGCTTTTCATATAGGGCCATATTATACCATATTCCCGCCTCATCTTCAATATTATAGGATAATCTCTTAAACTCAAAATACTAAACTCTAAATCCTAAACAAATTCAAAATACTAATTCTCAAAATTCAAAAACCGAGTCTAACTTGGTCAAATCGTTTTTAATTTAGTATTTGGTATTAGGATTTGTTTAGGGTTTCGGATTTAGGAATTAGGATTTTATTGGAGTTTTGTTTCTAGAGTTGTTCAACGTCCGCTTGGATGTCCTGGAGATCCTTATCAATATCTCCTAGGTCGATCTTCTGAAGGTCCTGTTCCTCTTGAGAAACCGATTCCGTAGGTGACAAAATTGGGGGATTGACTGTTTCCCCCCTATTTGAACTTGGAGCTTTTGGATAGGCTAAAAAGATTACCACTGTCACAACAACAACTATTGCAAAAAGAAATAGTAATATCAGGAACAATGGTTTTTTGTTATCAGTTGGGGGTTGACTCGGCGGAAGATTACTATTTGACTGAGTCGGCTGCTGGGGAGAATTTTGTTGTTGTGTTTGGGATTGAATTGGATCCATGACTAAAAAATTTTCAATTTATAATTTTCAATCAATTTTCAATTTTTAAAATTTAAATTAAAAATTAATCTTACAGTGTCCGTATTGAAGCTCAATTTACTCATTTTAATTTTTGCCGCTTCCTTAACCGCATTCATCACGGCTTGTTTTGCGTCAACTACCAGCTTATGAACATCTCTTAGATCTTCCTGAAACTCGCTTACGGTTTGCCCGACTCTACTTCGAAGCTCCGACTCCTCACCAATCTCAAGAATATATTCTTCTCCCGCTTGGGTGATAACGGCGGCTCTAGCCTCGTCTATCTTTGTTTGCGCCGCCTCAATTGCAAGCTCAACGCCAGATGTATCTTTTCCAGCCGATTTAGCTTCTTCTACTTTTTGACTTAACCGATCAAGAAGCGATTCTAGTTTATCTAAAACAGCTATCATATGATCTGTCCGTCTTTTATTCACTTCTTCAAGTTTATTGTTAATTCGTTCAACCAGCATTTTCTTTTTTTCATCGCGCAAGGTCTGTAGTTTTTGTTTAAATTCTTCTCTTTTTTGTTTAAAACTCTCCGAGGCCTCTTTTCTTCTCTCCTCAAGCATCATCTTGAAATCTTCCCTAGTCTTGGCGATGGTCTCCTTAAGTCCACTTTTAATCCTGCCGGGGTCTGTTGATGTAGACGGTTCTTCAGCAAATATTTCAAGTGGGGTAAGTAAAACTAGAACGAAGAAAAGTATAAGGAAGCTTTTCTTTAGGTACATATCTTTATGATACCTCGTTAAAAATCTTTGTCAAGGATCTTACTTAATCAACTTCTTGTTAGTTAAAGACCATTTTTTGGTATAGATCGCCCAAAACCTAATTGAGGAAAAAAGGGCAAAAACGAAACCAGGAAAGCCATCGAGAAAGCCGAGGTGACGAAAATACATGGAAAAAAAAGTAACGGCTGGTTTGAGAATAAAGTAATCGACGAACAAAAACAGAAGTTGGAAGTTGCCTGCCTGCCGGCAAGGCAGGGAAGTTGGAAGTTGGAAGTTTTTTAATAATTGCTCTGCTTCAAGAGTAGTGTAGCGATCCCAGCGTTTAAGATAGCGGGAAAAGTCAGGATCGGCATGATGAAGAATTGGATTTTTCAAGTATCCAATCTCCCCTTTTACTTCAACATTTTCATGAACTGTTTTACAAGGAAATTTTGCATATCCGTTACGATAAAGCCTTATAGTATAATCAGGGTATTGTCCGCCTTTCGTTAAAAATCGAGTTAGGAAGAAGTTTTTCCTAGGTATCCAGTATGCCACGCTTCCTTTAACCTCCGAGGTTTTCCCGTCTCCCGCCGAGGCGGGATCCTCCTCAACCTCGGAGGTTTTAACGCTTTTTTGAATTTGAGACTTAGAATTTATTTGGTAATTGGAAATTGGTAATTGGTTATTGCGATGAACGATTTCTATAATTTCTTTCTTTAGTTCATCGCTAAGTTCTTCATCAGCGTCTAATTGTAATATCCAATCCCCTCTCGCCCGCTCAATTGCTTTTTGCTTATTTATGTGAAACATCGAGGGATTGTCCTCAATAAAAACAAGAATTTTTTTGCCGTATGATTTGACTATTTCTACCGTCTTATCTGTCGACCGCCCATCAACGATTATTACCTCGTCAACCAGATCGTAGACGGAATCTAGAGGATAATGAATATTCTTTTCTTCATTGTAAGTCGCTATGCAAAGGGACAAGCGCATAATTTTCAATTTGTAATTTATAATTTGAAATGAATTTGAAAATTTAAATTTTTAAACATTGAAAATTGATTGAAAATTAAAAAATGAAAATTTTATATTAGCTAATATTATTATATAATATCTCCATGCTTAAAATCGTAAATGTGCCAAATCCCATCCTCACCTCTCCTGTCAAAAAAGTTGAACAATTTGACGGTTTGCTTGCTAAACTGGTCAAAGATATGGATCAGACTTTAGCAAATCAGGTCAACCCGCAAGGCGTTGGATTAGCTGCTCCGCAAGTTGGCATAAATCTTGCACTTTTTATAATCAAACCAACCGCTGATGCGAAAACCGAAGTGTTTGTAAACCCACATATCTTGAAGTTAGACGTTAGAAGTTCGAAGTTAGATGATCAAAAAAAACATCAAACATCCAACATCAAACCTCGAACATCAAAACCAAAATCAAAACTCGAAGGTTGTTTATCAATTCCCAAAATTTGGGGAACGGTAAAGCGAGCCGATAAAGTGTTTCTTGAATTCTACGAT
>MFZO01000036.1:9554-10872 GCA_001788015.1 Candidatus Roizmanbacteria bacterium RIFCSPHIGHO2_02_FULL_38_11
TGGTTCTCCGGTTTTAAAGCTCTCATCATCCAACACGAACTCGACCACCTTAAAGGTGTACTTTTTACCCAAAGAGCGCTAGAACAGAATGCCCAGCTTTACGAAGAAAAGGAAGGAAAATTGAAGAAACTGTTGACAAAATGATCTGATTCTGTCTTAATGAAATCATGGAATTTCTTATAGTTCCGCTTCTTGTAATTGGCTTCATTCTTTTGCTAAAAACGCTTATAATCATCGATCAATACGAGAGAGGTATCGTTCTGACGCTTGGAAAATATTCTGGAACATTACAGCCTGGTCTTAATATACTCATACCTATCTTACAAAGAGTTATCAAAGTCGATATGAGGATTACTACGTCTGACATCCCACAGCAAGAAGTCATCACCAAAGACAACGTACCGGTTGGAATAAATGCGGTTGTCTATTTCCAGGTGAAAAAACCCGAAGACGCCGTACTGAAAATTCAAGATTATACTTACGCCATAACTCAATACGCCCAAACCGCTCTACGCGATATCATAGGTGGAGTTGAATTGGATGGACTTCTGACCGAACGGCAGAAAATTGCCGATGAAATTAAAAGCATCGTTGATCAGGAAACCACAGACTGGGGTATTGACGTTACTGCCATAAAGATTCAGGATATTGAAGTGCCGGCAGATATGAAACGTGTCATGGCTAAACAAGCCGAGGCAGAACGTGAAAGGAGAGCCACGATCATCCGCTCGGAAGGAGAATTAAGCGCATCGGAGAAATTAAACAAAGCTATGGCCATACTTTCACAAAGCGGAGCAATCTCGCTGCGAACCCTACAAACAATCGAGTCTACCACAGCAAATCCGGCGAACACAGTAATATTTGCCATCCCCATTGAAGTGATTGAAGGTTTTAAAAAAATGACAGAAAAGATGAATAAGTAATTTTTCTGTCATCCTGAATTCATTTCAGGATCTGGATTTTGGACAAAGCCAAAATGCCGAGAATGATGCTGAAACAAGTTCAGCATGACTATAAAGTTCTACTTTATCTCTCTTAAAAAATCTTGCGCCAATTGCCCGGTTTGAGCAGACGAATGATAAAATTCTTTCCAGACTACAACAATATTCGCTCCGTTGAAGATAGATCGTTGAACCTCTCGGATCGTGTCGCCGCCCGCGATTGAGATAAGAACATTGTAGGCGCTTAACACTTTGTTGATTTGGATATAGGGTATTGGCTTATCTTTGTTGAACTTCTCCTCGTCAACTCCCCGATGCAGCAATACAACATCCGGCAAATGTTTTAATTTTCTTAACACTTGATTGGGGTAAGGAAT
>MFZO01000037.1:0-27852 GCA_001788015.1 Candidatus Roizmanbacteria bacterium RIFCSPHIGHO2_02_FULL_38_11
ATCGTTTTTACCAACTAGTTTGTGGACGGTGTCCACAAGACACTAAATATATTTTAAAATTAAAATTATTTACTCAAATTCTTTCAGCAAGAAAAAGGCCAACCCCTCCGTATAATGCGTTATTTTCTCCATGTTTTGCCAAAGTTAAAACAGGAGTTTTAAAAAGAGTCATTTTTTTATCTAGCACTTTTTTTATTCTCCAAAGCAAGTGTTCCTGCTTATTTATCACCCCACCTCCGAAAACAATTAATTTTATTGGATGAAACATAATTGTATTTAAGATTCCATGAGCTGCCTTTTCGGCTAAATCATCTCACGTTTTTTCATCATTAACCTTAATCAGAGGTTTTCCATAATGCTTCTCGGTTGCTCTACCTCCAATATATGGTTCGAGACACCCTTTTTGTCCACATGCACAGTCAATACCATTCCAGTCAAGTATCTGATGACCAGGTTCTATTGAAGTAATTTTTAATTTTCCGTTAATTTTCTCAACAACTGCACCGCCAAAACCTGTCCCCCAAATTAAATAAATAAATTTACTTACACTTTTTCCGTGTCCATAGAGAGCTTTTCCAGTTGCGGCAACTGCTACATCGTTTTCAACTTTAACTTCAGTATTGAATTCCTTTTCTAAGATTTTTCCAATAGGTTTTTTCTGCCACTTTGGAAGGTTTGCGCTTTTCTCAATATGACCCTCTTTTCTGTTAATTAATCCTGGAGCACCCACTCCTATTCCGTATATTTTTTTTCCTTGAGTTGATTTCTTGATTTGTGCAATAATGTTTTTGATCGCCAAGTTAAAATCTTGACTTACTTCGAAGTTAGATACTCCTTTCAATTCGCTGGGATTGGATTTTTCAAAAGCCCCAATTCTTATGTTTGTCCCACCAATATCAATTCCTAAATACATGATAGTTTCAATTCTAACAGATATAACTTTGCCGGAGTTATGAAAAAAACGCGGCTTCCTGAAAACATGTTCGAATTTTCATATATAACGCGTACTTTTTTGATTCTCACACAGTTGAATTTTTATTCGATGTCGTTTAAGATAAGAGCATGGGAATTAAGGATGCTGTGTTGCGGTTCTTAGAATATTGTGAACTTGACAGAAACCTCTCACTCAAAACTGTTCGAATGTACGGTTATTATCTTCTGTTTTTCCAGAGTTGGTTGCTAAGATCCAGGAAATTAACCTCCGAGGTTTTCCCGTCGCTTCGCTCCTCCTCAACCTCGGAGGTTCCAAAAGACGATTTTGATGTTGAAAAGATTGACGATGATATTATTAGAAACTTTAGATTGTATTTATCCCACCAATACAGGAACAAATTCAAGGGAGAGTTGAAAAGGCAGACGCAGAATTATTTTTTAGTGGCGCTTAGGTCGTTTTTTCGTTACTTGATCAAACAAAAAATAAATACCCTATCGCCTGAAATGATTGAGCTAGGAAAACAAAGAGATCGGAATATTAAATTCCTTCTTCCCGATGAGTTAGAAAGACTTTTTAAAGCTATCGAAACCAAAGAAATCCTAGGAATTAGAGATAAAGCCATTCTTGAAGTACTCTTCTCCACCGGACTTCGTGTTTCTGAATTGGTTGCGTTAAATCGTGAACAGGTAAATATAGACTCAGGAGAATTTGGAGTAATCGGTAAAGGCGGGAGAGCAAGGGTCGTTTTTCTTTCCAAACGGGCAAAAGAGTGGTTAAACAAGTATCTTAGGATGCGAAACGACCCTAACAGAGCATTATTCATCAGATATTCGGGACCCAAATCGGATACTCTCACTGATGAAAATAAAAGACTTTCGGCTAGATCAATTGAGAGATTAATTGACAAATACAGAAAAAAAGCAGGAATATTATTTAGGATAGGTCCTCATGTATTGCGGCATTCTTATGCTACCGATCTTTTAGAACACGGTGCAGATATACGATCTGTCCAGGAAATGCTGGGCCACAAAAATATCTCTACCACGCAAATTTACACCCATGTAACTGATACGAGGTTGAAAGAAATACACGAGAAATACCACTCTGGCAATAGATAAAATAATTTGAAATTTTCAATTCTCAATTTTCAATCAATTTTTATTTGTTTAATTTTTAAACATTGAAAATTCATTTGAAATTGTAAATTGCAAATTGAAAATTAATGATTCGTCTAATAAAAAATAAGAAGATTGAAATTATTTTGTGGGTTTTTATCATAGCATACGCCCTATACTTCTCCTACTTTACCATTCTTCGTTATAAAACCCTTTACGCCTCTTATTACGATTTGGGTATTATGCATCAGACCGTTTATAACAGTTATCAGGCGATTAAGACTGGTGATTGGGGCAGATTTTTGGAGTTGACCAATCCCACGGGCGTAGAGCAGATAAAACGAATGGCTATTCACAGCGATATACTTCTTGGGTTAATTTCCCCATTCTATTTTATTCATGCTGGTCCAGAAACTTTGCTTGTCATTCAATCAATAGTATCAGCATTAGGAGCATTAGCAATATTTAAGATAGCGGTCTTTGTTTTTCAAAAAATAAATAGTCGTTATTTTATAGCACTTATCTTTTCTCTATGCTATCTTCTCTATGTTCCTTTTGAACGGGCAAACATCTATGATTTTCATGCGGTTACTTTATCTACTACTCTTCTCTTATTTATGTTCTATTTTTGGTTAGTTAAAAAGTATAAATTAAGTTTCTTATTCTTTTTGTTGAGCATAATCTCGAAAGAGCAGGTTGCATTGACTACGATGATGTTTGGACTTTATAGCATTCTGATTTTTATACGTCATTCTGGTAAGCGAAGCGCATCCAGAATCGATTCTGGACAAGCCAGAATGACAAAAGCAGAAAAAATATTCTCACTAAGTATGATATCTTTCAGTATATTTTGGTTTGTCGCATCAGTATTTTATATCATTCCTCTTTTCAGAGGCGGGCAGCATTTTGCAGTCCAACGCTATTCGGATTTCGGCGATTCTCCTATAAGAATTATTATAGGTACCATAACTAATCCATATAGCATTTCTAAATATATTTTACGTGTCGACACATTGGGATATTTGGTAACTCTGCTTGGCCCAGTTGGATTTTTGTCACTACTCTCCCCCACCCAACTTATTATTGCATCGCCGGAGTTTGCGATCAATCTTTTATCTAAAAATCCAAATATGAGAAATATTATTTATCAATATACTGCTGTAATTACTCCATTTGTATTTATATCAGCGATTTATGGAGCAAAACGAGTTATTGGTTACTTGTTATTAGTTATTAGAAAAAAAAGCATAAAAAATGTCGAAAAAAAGATTATCATATTGTTATCTTCATATTTATTTATTTTTACATTAGTTTGGGCCTACCAAAAAGGTCCCTTATTGTTTTCTAGGGAGGCTGACATCCATCCACTCAAATATCCTCAAAAGGAGATAAAAGACGTGGCTTTTTGGGCAAGAACCCTGCAGGATGAGCAACTAAAAATTTCTACGACCGGACAGCTCTCGCCTTTTTTTACATCACGACGATATTTTTACACTTTCTCGGCCAGATATAGGATGGCAGACTACGTAATAGTGAGGCTGAATGAGATTTATAGCTATCCTGAAAAATGGGAACTCATTCCGGTATATGAAAAACTTAAGGAAGATTATAATTATAATTTAATATATAAAAGAGAGAATTTTGAAGTATATAAGAAAGTAAAATCCTAATTCCTAAACTCTAATTTCTAAACAAATTCAAATTAGCAAAATTCGAAATCCAAAACTTTTTAGAACATTTGAATTTAGAATTTTGATATTGTTTAGTATTTAGGATTTAGAATTTAGAATTTTATGTTAAGCATAGTTATTCCCTTTTACAATGAGGCTGATAGTTTGCCTGTACTAATTAATCAATTAATTGATGCATGTAATAAAGTTGGCAAGGAATACGAGATTGTATTGGTAGATGATGGATCGAATGACAATTCAAAATTCAAAATTAAAAATGCAAAATTACAACTTAAAAGTCAAAATTATCAAATTAAAATACTTGAACATATAAAAAGATTGGGTAAAGGGCAGGCTTTGGTGACAGGAATTAAGGAAGCAAAAGGAGATATAATTATTTTCATGGATGCGGACTTGCAGGATGATCCGGAAGATTTGCCTAAATTCTTAAAAAAAATTGAGGATGGTTACGACTTTGCCAATGGTGTGAGAACGGGAAGAAAAGACAGTTCGATTATAAAATCATACTCTGCGCTGGCAAAATATTTTTTGAGATTATTCCTTGGTTCTCCTTTCGCGGACATAAATTGCGGTTTTAAGGCGTTTAAGAGAGAAGTATTATCTGATTTCACTTTTTACGGCAACAATTTCCGTTTTTTTCCACTTGCGGTTTTCTATAATGGATATAAAGTGGCAGAAGTCGAAGTAAAAAATAATCCGAGGTTGTTTGGGAAAAGTAAATTTGGATCAGGTAAGTTAGTAGTCGGAATTTTTGATACTCTAACTGCCTATTTTATCTATAAATTTGCCGAGCAACCTTTGCATTTTTTCGGTGCTGTCGGCAGCCTTCTCTTTTCAGCAGGATTTCTGATATCTATTTATTTAACAATCGAAAGACTTTTTTTTGGAGTACTGCTTTATCAAAGACCAGTGCTTTGGTTAGGTTTATCCCTAATCATTGTTGGAATTCAAGTTATTATGACGGGAATAATAGGAGAGTTGATTGTATACATCAGTAAAAAAAATCCTAAATCCTAAACTCTAAATTCTAAACAAATTCAAATGACAAAAATCAAAAATTCAAAATATTTAGTATTTAATTTTTAGAATTTATGAACCCGATTCTGGCTTTAATCATCGCCAATCTCATCTGGGGTGCGGCTTCCCCAATTTTTAAGTTCGCTTTGCAAAATATTCCTCCGTTTACCCTCGCCTTTATTCGCTTTTTCTTCGCCGGAATAACACTCATTCCTTTTATTAAAAATTTTGACATTAAATTATCAGGAAAAGAGTGGATGGAGCTTATTTTAGGAGCGTTTTTCGGCATAAGTATCAATATTACATTTTTCTTCTGGGGACTTCAACGTGCGGAAAGTATCAACGCTCCAATTATTGCATCATCAGGCCCGGTTTTTCTTTTTTTTCTTTCCGTCTTATTTTTGAAGGAAAAACCCCAGCTAAAAGTTTTTTTTGGTATGATTATTGCTCTAATCGGAGTTATTCTTATTATTTTGTCGCCTATTTTGTTTGATGGTAAAACGTTTGCGTTTGGAGAGTTGCAAGGTAATCTTTTCTTTGTTTTAGCTACACTTGGTGCCGTGATGCATCCCCTATTACAAAAAAATGTCATTGCAAAAATCGGATCCTTTAAGGTTACTTTTGTAAGTTTTCTTATTTCGGCCGTTACTTTTTATCCATTTATGTTTATAGAACTTCGGTCTTGGTCGATCCTTCAACTAAATATTCAGGGATGGATAGGGATTCTATTCGGAGTATTTTTGTCTTCGGCTCTGGCTTATTTTTTGTTTAATTACGGGATAGCTAAGATTAAAACTCAAGAGGTGGGATTGTTTACATACATTGATCCTATCGTGGCAGTACTAATCGCGATACCTCTTTTACATGAATACCCGACGATACATTTTTTCATCGGATCACTTCTTGTGTTTGGCGGAATATTCCTGGCTGAGGGAAGAATCCACTGGCATCCGATACACAAATTAAAAATTAAAAACTCTTCTCCTCCTGTCATTCTGGGGAGCGAAGCGACTCCAGAATCGATTCTGGACAAGCCAGAATGACATTTGTTAGAATACAAAATGGATAAAAAAATCTTAATCACAGGAGCGGGAGGATATATTGGGTCGGTTGCCACTTATTTATTTTTGCAAAATGGTTACGAGGTTGTGGGTGTGGATAATTTTTCGACAGGATATCGGCACCCATTAGATTTACTTCAAAGTAAATTTGGTAAAGAGAAATTCAGATTTTACGAACAAGATTTGCAGCAGGAATTGAACTCAATATTTGAAAAAGAAACTAAAAGTGGCGGAGCCGCGTTTGACGCGGTTGTTCATTATGCGGCTCACTGTTTGGTTGACGAGTCGATGAAAAAACCGGAAAAATATTTTAAGAATAATCTTTTAGGCACGCTTAACCTGCTTGAAAATATGACTAAATACGAGGTCATGAATTTGGTTTTTTCCTCCACCTGCGCAGTTTATGGCGAAGCCGAATATGTACCGGTTGATGAAAAACATCCGACGAAACCAAGCAATCCTTATGGAGAGTCTAAACTTATGGCTGAAAAAATCATTGGCTGGTTTGGAAATTTGAAAGATATCCGCTATTGCATCCTCCGCTATTTCAACGTCTGCGGGGCGTCGGATGACGGACTCGTTGGTGACTCAAAAAAGCCGTCTTCGTTACTGGTACAGAATACTATTCGCGGAGTATTGGGAATTGAGCAATTTTTTTTGACGTGTCAGGAAGTCGATACGCCTGACAAAACGCCGATAAGAGACTATGTTGATGTAGTCGATCTGAATGAAGCTCACCTTAAGGCTCTTGAGTATCTTTTCAATGGCGGCAAATCAGAGATTGTAAACTTAGGCACTGGTACAGGCAATTCTGTATTGGAGATTGTGAGGGAGGTAGAAAAAGCAACTGGAAAGAAAATTGAATTAAAAAAAACAACATCTCGTCAAGGCGAATACGCAAAGATGATTGCTTCGATTGAAAAAGCGGGAAAGGTATTGGGATGGAAACCAAAAAGGAGAATAGAAGACAGTATTAAATCGTTGATTAAGTGGTATCGAGGTCATCCAAATGGATGGGAGAAGTAAACAGGCGATCTCCATTTATTGTGATTTTCATCACATTATTAGATTAAATCTTCTTTTTTTTGTTATAATAAACACTTAACTATGAATATTGCAGGCATCATTTTAGCCGCTGGAAAAGGTACAAGGATAAAGTCGAAAGATAGAAATAAGGTCACGCTTCCCTTTTTAAATAAGCCGCTTATCATTTATGCCGTTGAACTTCTGTCAGGGGTCGCTAATCCGGTAGTTGTTGTGGTTGGAGCCTTCTATGAAAGCGTAAAAGATGCATTGCGGGGTCATACTGTTGTTTACACGCATCAAAGGAAAAGACTGGGCACCGCTCATGCTGCCAAAGTTGGTTTGAAGAAACTGGATAATTACTCCCCTACTCCTGAAATGGTTTTGATATCGTATGGTGACCATGCTATGTTTTACTCTAAAGAGACCGTTCTCAAGTTGATTGACCTTCACAAAACGGAGAAAGCTGTAATGTCAATAATTACTACTTCATTTGATAGTCCGAATTCATTAGCATGGGGCAGAATAATAAGAAAAGAAAATAACTATATAGTTGACATAGTAGAACAGAAAGACGCGACACAACAACAACTTAAAATAAAAGAGCTTAACGCAGGGTTTTATTGTTTTGACTTTAACTTTCTAAAAAATAATATTAAAAAAATTAAAAAATCTAAAGTTTCTGGAGAATATTATCTCACCGATTTGGTTAAGATTGCCGCTGATCAAAGGAATAAAGTTGTTGGTTTGAAGGTTCACTTTTCAGGCGTCGGGATAGGGATTAATCGCTACGACGAGCTTGAAGAAAGCCAAAAGATATACGTTCAGAGAGGCAAAGATTAGCTTAGCGAAGTATGGAAAGCGTAAGTCGAATTAGGGCCTTTAATATTTTTGCTGAACTTCAAAAGGCAAGACGGGGTGAAGAAACAATCTTTCCACCCAATATTCCACATGATTTGTTGGCAATTGTTCAAAACAGAATGGTAGCAGTCAGAGCCATAAGACCTCTTCAAGCTTCAAATTGTTACGGTTTGACTGGTGAACAGTTCGAGGAACTAGTCACGACAAGAAATTCACTTTTCGCTGAAACACACAGTATAGGAGATCCAGCTTTAGTAAAGAATTACGGTCTAAATCGTGATGAAAAGTATGAAGCTCATCTTGGGATTATGACTGCTATCGTTCAACAATTATGGAGCTATGACGAGTTTAGAAGCTTATTTCCATCAGGAACGAGCGTAGAGTTTGCGATGGCTCTTTGTCAAGTACATGATCTATCGCGTGAAATATTGAATAATGGTAGCAACTTGCCATTTTGGCTGATTGATTATTCGTCCGAAGAATTGGTTGCACAACTTTTCCCGGGATTTCCTATCGAGATGTTGCATAGTATCGATTGGCATTTTGGAATTAGAGAGCCGAGTGGAGCTGATACGGTTGGAATATTGTATAAAGCTTTGGATACACTTGGTAAACCAAGAGTTACAGCGCGTACTTTTTTTGACGACGGTGGAGATTACGACAAATGGGTAGAACGGGTAAAAAATCTTTTTCCAATGGCTGTTCCGCTAGGAAATGGTCAACTCAGGCAGGTTTCGTTAGAAGACTATTGTAAAAGAGACAAAGAATTTACTCTCAAGGGGATCAAAGTACTGGGCCGAATTATAGGATCCGATCCGTTCGATTTTTTACAGCAAACATTTAATTCTTTTCGAGCTTAAATCAAACTATGAAGAATCAAATAAGTGATCTTACAGTTATAGTGCCGGCGTATAACGAAGAAAAATCAATTCTGGATACGTTAGAAAGTATTAAAAATCAGACTGTTAAACCTAAGAAAATTATCGTGGTTGATGATCATTCTACTGATCGTACAGCAGAAGTCGCAAGGAAAGCGGGAGTTACTGTTTTTGAGACCCCAATTAATACAGGATCAAAAGCCGGAGCCCAAAACTATGCCCTAAGGCAAACTACCACAAAATTCGTAATGGCGCTTGACGCGGATACAACAATGGATAGATACGCAGTTGAGAAACTGCTGGAAGCTTTTAAGGATGAAAACACCGCAGCCGCGTGCGGATTTGTCATTCCAAGATTTGTAAATACAATCTGGGAAAGAGGCAGGTATATAGAGTATTTGATTGCTTTTACCTATTACAAACCGATTCAAGAATATTTTGGGAAACCGCTTATTTCATCAGGATGTTTTTCTATGTATAGAACCAGATTCTTAAAAGAAAGTAACGGTTGGCCGACACGAACAATGGCTGAAGATATGGATCTAACCTGGAGTTTTCATAAAAAAAAGTTTAATGTCAGGTTTATTCCTGAAGCCGTATGCTACCCAATTGAACCTCAAAACTTTACATTTATGAAAAAACAGCTCATTCGCTGGTCACACGGATTTGTGCAGAATCTAATGCTCCATTGGAAGGATGTCTTAGCGGTTCCTTATCTAAATTTCATAATTGCAGTTATGACTTGGGATTCGATAGTTGCCTCAATAATGTATCTATTTGTAATTCCAATCTTTTCAGTTATTTTTAAGTCACCCTACCTATTGCTTTTATTCATAATAGACGCTCCGATTGTCTTTATCCCTGTTTTTTTAAGGGGGTTGAAACGCAAAGAATTGCTAAAAGTTGTATTTAGTTTTCCCTCTTTTTTTATTTTACGTATTGTTAACGCTATTTTTATTATGGAGGCTTATTGGACAGAAATTATATTAAAAAAAAGATTGACCCAATATGAAAAGGGTCATTAATTTATGAATACAGGATTACCCGGTACTGGTATTGGTGGATTGTTTTATATGATTTCTGTTGTTGTTATGATTTTTATGGAAATAAAGGACATAATTCTTAGAAGAAAAAATGGAAACAGCAAAGCGATTGTTACGGAACAGTCTATAATAATTGTTTTATTGGTTGCAGCGATATTTGCGACTAATATTTTTTTCAGCAAATACGTGTTTAAAAAACCGCCTATATATTTAGCAGTGAATGCAAATTTTGGAGAAAAAACTAGTTATATAATATTAAACTACCCGATTTTAGTTCCGTTATTTCTTTTGATAGTAGTACTCTTTTTTACGCAGTTAATGTATTTTTACCTAAAACCTTCAAAAAAATGAGCGGCGGACGAGATTTGAACTCGTGACCTTCTCCTTGCCTGCCCGCCGTGCCTAACGCTGGAGCGGGATACGGGAGTCGAACCCGTCTCATCTCCTTGGAAGGGAGACATTGAACCGCTCAACTAATCCCGCACTTTGGCAGGCGGGGAAGGGAGACATTCTACCGCTGAACTACCGCCGCTAAAACAAAATTTTCAATTTGAAATTTTTAATTTTTATTCAAAATCAAATTTCTAATTTTTAATTATACAATAGTTACGTGAAATATAAAATTTCATTTATTTTCTTTGTAGCCTTTTTAATACGTTTAATCTCACTTAATCAATCCCTCTGGTTGGATGAAGCGACTACGGCGAGAGTGGTTCAACAGTATAACTTTTTAGAAATAATCACTAAATTCTCTCCAAATGATTTTCATCCTCCGCTCTATTATTTACTGATGAAAGCGTGGACCGGCATCTTTGGATATACAGAAATTTCGCTGCGGATGCCGTCAGTTTTATTTAGTATATTGACTGGATATGTTATTTATTTAATTGGTAAACAGGTTTTCCCCACTTCGTCCTTCGGACTTCACGGGGCACGGTGGGCTGCTGCTTTCTTTCTTTTTAATCCACTTATCGTTTACTACAGTCAAGAGGCGAGGATGTATATGATGGCTACTTTTTTATTAACGACAGCATTATATTTTTATTTGTCACTCTCAATTAACCTCCGCGGTTCTCCCGCTTCGCTCCTCAACCGCGGAGGTTCTATCTCTATCTTTTTATTTAGTTTATCTATATCTTTAAGCTTTTTAACATTCTACGGTTCGATTTTTTTAATTATCCCAATGGGGATATATTTATTTTATAAAAAAAAGTATCGTAATTTTTTTGTGTTTCTGTTACTGTTTACAGTTACTATATTATTGCTTTCTTCTCTGCTCTATCGACAAATTATTAATGCAAGGCAACAATTGCAGCTTGTCCCAAATTGGACTACGGTTTTAGGAAGCGCAAATCTTAAAAACCTTCTCCTTATTCCACTAAAATTCTCGATAGGCAGAGTCAGTTTTTATCCGAAATGGTTTTACTGGGTAATTTCCGGAGCCTGGACATCTTTTATCTGGTTTTATGTAATAAAAGTTGGCTTAAAACAAAAGCTTTTACTGTTTTTGGTCTTTGGATCATTGGGATTTGGAATTCTGTTTTCTCTCTTCTCTCCTCTGCTTCAATATTTTAGATTTATTTTTTTAATGCCCATAATTTCAATATTATTGGCCTTAGAAAATCACACTCCAATTAATCGATTAATTGGAGTAGGAGGATTTTTAATTTTTTCCGTTATTTATTTACTCTTCCCCACGTTTCACAGAGAGGACTGGAAAAGTCTGGCAAAAAATTTAAACAAATCAGAAGTTTATATGATTCTATCTTCTTCTGACCCTGTACGTTACTATAAGAAAGATCTGAAAATATTAGACTTAAAATCTATAACTGATGCAAAGTCACTAGACAAAGAAATAACTGTGATTCCTTATGTAGTGGATATTCACGGGATTGATTATCAAAAAATTTTATCCGGAAAAAAATACAAGTTAGTACAACAATCAATATTCAGAGGATTGGTTGTTGAAAAATGGAACAACTACAGTTCAATGTAGTATTGGAGTAAGTAAGCTAGAACTCATCTCAAAACTTAGGCTCGATATGACGTTTTTAGCACGCCGACACCCCGCTTATCGGGGCCCCTCGGCGATCTGCTCAAAACGCATATCTTTGCCTCAATTAACTCTAGATTTATAGGTTTTGAGACAATTTCTAGGACGTAAATATTTTTTTAAATTCGCGGATACTCGCGTAAACTTGAATAGTAATCGCAACAATCAATGCAAGCGTGATCGCCCAAGGCGGAGCAAAGACGCCATATTTGGGGATCAGAATATAGCAACCCAATGTCAAGATGATAAAAAAAATGATATTAGAAACTAAGATATATACTGGTTTTTTGACGGTGTATAAAAGGAAAAGCATAGGCAAACTTCCCAGAGCATAAAGAATGAAGGGCAGGCTCAAGGCTTTTGTTATAGAGGCTGTTTGGACAAAATTTTCGGTGAAAAAAAGATCATAGACTTGTTTTGGCGTAAAGAAGAGCAATAAAAATAATCCGGCCGGCAACAAAAGGTACATGAAGCCTGTCTTTAGTTGAGAAACAGCTTCTACTTTTTTGTTAATTTTGGCAAAAGAAGGAGATAATACCTGGGTTATACTGATGACGGTGGTAATTATTGTGAGGATAATTTTCTGAGAGAGCCCGTAGTAACCTACCTCGGCTTTTGATCGGAAATAAGACAAAAGAAACAGATCCATCCTAAGTCCCAGATTAAAGAATTGAGAAGCAATGAAATAGGTTAATGTGTAACCAAAGCGGAAATCACCATGGTGAACTTTTGACCTAATGAAAATTGGCACAAGCTCTTTCTTATCTAGAAAAAGCAGCAAGTAGAATATCACTGGTCCCAAGATTCCGAAGATAAAAATTACCGAACCAACCGTTACCGTTTTTGTTGCGACCATGATGAAGACGACCAGCGTTTTTAGGATATTGGCAAGATTTAAATAGATATTGGTTTTGACAAATTTTTTTGCAGCAAATAGGATATTCTGGAGAAAATTCTGCCAAATTAAAAAAAGCACTGAAATAGAGGTCAGCGTTAATTCCCACCAGGGTGAACCTGTTTTGAAAAAATATTTATCTAAAGTCGGGAATGAAATCAGAAGCCCACCTATTACTATAAAAGAGAAAATTGATTGGTAATAGAAAGTACTTTTTATAAATCGATAAAGCTCGTAAGTTTTTTTTTCGTACAATGATGGTAAATAAGAGTAAATTGTTGCGGTTGTTCCAAAATCTAAAATATTTGCCAGTACATAGGCTATACCTAGCAGTACGCTCAAAACTCCATATTGGGAAGGTGTCAATATGCGAACCAAGATGAGAGCAAAAAGTGCCGTGAAAAAAACGTTTAGATAGTTGCCGACAGTATTAATGATGACATTTTTGCTGGTGGGGCGTTTGATAAAATGAAGAATCCTTGGAATCATTGAAATATTGTAGCAGAAATAGAAATACATTATAATTGACCAATGGATTTAATAAGTATGTTGGGTTACATCGCTGGGATAGTATCAACTTCAACTTTGCTTCCACAGATTTATAAAATTTGGAAGACTAAATCAACAAACGATTTAGCTCTGGGAATGGTGGTTTTAGGATGTTTTGGATCTTTTCTTTGGCTTGTGTATGGTATACTCCTCAAATCAGGGCCTATTATTAGTACAAATACTCTTATATTAATTTCTTTTACCACAATTTTATTTTTTAAGTTAAAATACAAATAAACTATGGCAAAAACTGCACTTATCACAGGAATTCTCGGTCAGGATGGTCCTTATTTAGCTAAATTTTTGCTTTCAAAAGGTTACAAAGTCTATGGAATGATCAGACGTTACTCAAATCCAAATTTTGGCAATCTGGATTTTTTGGGAATAACTGATAAAGTTGAGTATGTTGATGGAGATATGTCAGACGAGTCTTCACTTTATAATATTGTAAAAGCTTTGAGGCCATTGGAAGTTTATAATTTAGCGGCGCAATCGTTTGTCGGTAGATCTTGGGATTTAGCTAAGATAACTACAGAGGTGAATGCCTTAGGAGTTCTTTATCTACTTAACGCAATTAAAGCTTACTCTCCAATGACCAAATTTTACCAGGCTTCAACATCAGAGATGTTTGGTTTAGGCAATACAAAAGGATATCAAGATGAAAATACGACCTTTCATCCACGAAGCCCTTATGGTATTTCAAAAGTTTACGCATTTTGGACAACGGTTAATTTCAGAGAATCCTATGGACTTTTTACCTGTAATGGTATTCTTTTTAATCACGAGTCGCCCATCAGAGGAATACAATTTGTAACACGAAAGATTACAGACGGCGTGGCTAAAATTAAGTACGGACTTGCCAATAAACTCCATTTGGGTAATCTTGATGCTAAGCGCGATTGGGGGTTTGCAGGTGACTTTGTTGAGGCGACACATCTTATGCTGCAACAAAAAAATCCGGACGATTACGTAGTGGGGACTGGAGAAAATCACTCGGTAAGGGAATTTGTTGAACTTGCGTTCAAATATGGAGGAATACCAAACTGGAAGAAATATGTAGTGATAGATCCTCGCTTTAAAAGGCCGGCGGAAGTACCAGAGTTGCTAGCAAAGGGAGATAAGGCTAGGAAAGTTTTAGGTTGGAAGCCAAAAGTGAGTTTTGATGAACTTGTGAGGATGATGGTTGAAGCAGATTTGAAACGATACAAAATAAGTTCAAAGTTCAAAATTCAAAGTTCAAAGTGAAATACATTTTTTTATTAGTCCCGAGATATTTCTTAACCTTTCAATAAATATGGACGGGAAGTTAAAAACAATATCTGCCAGACTCCAATTTTTAAAAATAACATAGATCCAGTTTCTAAAATCATAAAACTGTTTTTTTAGTCCTAAATCTTTTGAAGATGATTGTCCTATGTGTATTACTTTAGATTTTAGGGAGACAACGTTCTTATAACCTCCCCTCTTTAATCTTATTGATAAGTCAATATCTTCAAGATAAGAACCAAATTTTTCGTCAAATAAACCAATCTTGTTTAAAGCTTCTTTGAAATATACTACTGCAGCAGCATTAGTGGCATCGACTATTAAACATCGATTAGGTTGATTTACGAGAATGCGGTCGTCTTCAGTTTTGACAACTTTTATCGGTTCGGCCTTTCCTTTAGATAAAACTTTTACACCTATAGATTCAACGCTTCCTTCTCTATTTAAAATGATTGGATTAATTGAACCTACGGATTGATTTGTACAGATTAAAATATCATTTAAAGAATTTCTTGAAAGAATTATGTCGTCATTTACAGTGCCAACCCATTTTCCTGTTGAAACGCGGAAACCAATATTTACAGTTGATGCAAAACCGTTATTTTTTTCAATTGGAATAAAACTAACTTCAGGATATCTGCTCCTCCAGTCCCAAATGTCCGAGTTTACAATTGAGCTTGTTACAACGACCCACTGCACTCCAGAGGTGTAAGGGGACTTTGAGACAACCTGTTTATTATTTTCAAAAAAATTACTTAAAAGCTCCACTTTCGTATTCGGTACAGTTATTGAGATGCCATCAAATAATGAAGGTAAAAGTTTTCTCTGTGTATATTTACGTTTAATTAAGGAGACAATTATATTTCCAAAAAAAGAAAAATGTTTTTTTGCATAAACATCCATCGAATGAAAAAAAACGTCTCTTTTAAATTGCTGGTCGAGTTTTTTAAAAGACTCACCCCCGGAATGTTTTATAGCTAAATTAATCCATCCGATTTTATAATTATTTTTAAGTAATCTTAAAGTCAGGTCACTGTCTTCAAACCATAAGAAAAATCTCTCATCCCAACCGCCAATGGATTTTAGGACTTCTGATTTAATTAATAGACATCCACCAAATAAAGTTTTAATCGAAAAAATATTCACTCCAATGAATCGATTCATTGGAGTGAACTCGATTAGAAGAGATAACCATGAAGGGAGAGGTTTTTGATAGGAGTTGGTTGTTTTTACGGAGCAGGCGTCCAAATGATTTTCTTCAGCGTACTCAATCATTTCATTGAGTTGATCTGGTTCAATTTCAACGTCGGGGTTAAAAAATAAGAGCAATCTTCCTTCGGACTTAATTACTCCTTGATTGCAAGCAAATGCATAGCCCCTATTTAGTTTGTTGACAATTAGTTCAACGGAGGGAAAATCTTTTTTTACCCAACCGATCGATTCTTTTGAAGCGTTATCGATAACAATTATTTGAAAATTTTTACTTTGAGAAAGAATCTTTAATTGACTTTTAAGGGATTTCGGAGTGTTCCAGTGAACTATGATAATGGAAACAGTTTTTTTCATATGGATACCGTTATACCCGCCTGCCGGACGGGCAGGTCGATATAACGATATAGTTAGCTATAGAGTTTTTTAACAAAATGCAAATTTATAAAAAAACCAGTGATTTCGGTTAATGCCATCATCCAGGCGGCCGCTATTATCCCAAATTTCGGAACGAGAAGTATATTCAATAAGATATTCAGTAAAGTATTCAGAATCCCATAAGGCAGAAACGACTTCACTAAACGCGAACTTTGAACTACTGTAGCCAAAGGCGCATTAATAAAAAATAAAAGTAGAACGACAGCGAAAATTCTTAAAATCGGAATTGCCGCAGAGTATTGTAAGCCAAAAAGACCTACGACTAAAAAATTAGCGCCAAAGTAGACGAATATTGAAACAAAAGCGCCGGATACAAACATTAACAAAGAAATTTTTAGCAGCTGTTTTAGTCCGACACCTTCTTTTTTGGCCGACAAAGGAAAGAGGTTTTGAGTAAGTGACGTCGAAAACAAACTCAGTGATTCCAAGAATCTATAAGCAAGCCCGTAAATTCCAAGAGCGCTATTTCCCTTAAAATACGATATGATAAATGAGTCCCCCTTGTTATAGAAGAAAGATGTGAGATTCAGATACAGATAGGAAGAAGAAGATTTAAGAATGGAAAAAATCTCCGAAAGAGAAAGAAATTTTACCAGCCTTATTTGTCTCCAAGGGATGAACCATGACAAGGTCAAAATGAGTGAAACAAAAAGAGTTAAAACAGATTTTTGCAAGTCTAAATTTTTATAAATGAGTAAGTAACCTAATAAAAAAATTCCACCAATACTGGTTAGCTTTAAAGAGACTTTTAGGCCTTTTTTTTGTTCAAGATAATAGCCTTCTGCGACTGATAGGTAAGACATCGGTATTAAACTGGCAAGAAGAAATGAAGAGGTGGCTAAATCAAAGATTTTAAAATAAAATAAAATAAATGAAAGAATTGCGACAGATAAAAATAACGTTACAGATCTAACGTAGACAATCTTGTTGAAAATTAAGGTTCGATTTTCTTTTTCAACGTTTCTTAGATACCATTGGTTAAGGCCAAAGTCTCCTATAAAGGTAGTCATCTCAAGAATCATAATATAAAGAATAAATTGTCCGTATTTTTCAGGAGTCAATAACCTGGCAAGAGCTATCCAAGCGACAGTTGTTATAGACTTGCTCAAGATTGATCCAAAAAAATAAATCCCAGTATGTTTAAACAAATCTCTTACCATAACTAGTTTATTCCCCAACTATATAATGTTGCCGGCCAGATGGAATAGGGATTATCATCCAAAGGATAGTGGTCAAGATAGAGTTCTTTTTTGAGATTTCTTTCGGCATAATTTCTTACGTCTTCCGGAAGTGAAAAGTCATCGATAAATAGAAATCCCTTTGGATACTTCTTCAGATATAAAAGAAGGTCTCTTTCTTCCAGAACCAGGCGCAAGGCTCCTCCTCGGAGTATTTTTTCACCTTGGTCGTTCAACGTGTAATTGGTTGTTTTCGGAATGCCGTTCACAAAGCCATTACCCGGCCAGCGAAAAGCAACGATATTCTTAAAGTCATCTAAGTACCAGTGCCCCCGGTCCCACCAAGTTTCTATCACAACGGCTTGATTTTTTTCAAGATTGACGCCTTTCTTTATTATCGAATAAACTTGGTGATAATCGATATTGGCTATTTCTCTAAAGTCGTGATTGAGAGAGTAATAAGTTTTAGGTTTATTAACGAATTTATAGCCATTGGCAATGATAAACAAACTTAGTAAAACTGACAATAGCATCTTGATACGATCGTGATGAGATGGTAGGTTTTGCAAAAACTGCCATAACCCATATGACATTAATATATAAAGAAAAGGAAAAATTGGCAGGAGGTATCTTGATACATAAGGTTTGAATATAAAGGTAAGAAAGATTAATTGAGTAATTAAGAAAATAGTAATTAAAGCAAATCCTTTTTGTTTTTTTATCAATCCAGTCAATAAGCCAATAATTGCTAAAAACGTGACGAGACCATATTCACGCCACAAGAACGAATGATAATACCAAAAATTGCTTGACAAAAACATTTTTAAAGAAAACACGCGAATAAAAGCGTTAATAAAACCGATTTTATAAATTATGGAAATCAGAAAGAAAAAAATAAGATAAAACCAAGGTTTTTTCAGCAATTCAAAAATGCGCTTATAACCAGTAAGTAGAAAATGGAAAAAAATACTAATTAAAAAAATATAGTACAGTGGATGCGTTATTATTCCCAGAAAAATTGTCAATAAAAAAACTAAAGATAATAAAGGTTGAGGTTTTTTCAGGTTTATTAATTTTAAGTAGAGAAATAAACTTGCAAGAATTAAAAATTGGACAATGATGTATCCCCTAGCTTGACGGGACCAGGTTATTTCAAAGTAGGAAAAAGTTACTAATAAACTAGCCGATATTGCGGTCGAAATGTTGGTGAGATATTTTGTCAGGAAAAAGACAAGCAAAGGAACTAGCGATCCGACGATAACCAAAGGTAATCGTGCTGAAAACTCGTTTACTCCAAAGAGCTTATACGATAGTGCAATCAAAAGATGAGTCGTGACGTTGTAGTGTTCGAGAACGATGTTTGGATTAAAAAACGCAGCAAGTCCTTGCTGTAAAAATAATTTTCCTTGGTTAGCAGAGGCAAATTCATCTACCCAAAAAGGAGGGTTGTTGGTAGACAGGCCATAGAGGCGATAAAATAAAGCTACTGAGAATATAAAAAAAACAAAAAAAAGCTCCAAATTAATTTTCGCTTCGAAATTTAAAATTTTCATTTTTTTGTGTCATCCTGAATTCATTTCAGGATCTAGATTCTGGACAAGCCAGAATGACGAGAGAGATGCTGAAACAAGTTCAGCATGACAATAATGTTCCAGTCAATTACAATTATATCAGCGTTAAAATTTATTATAAATTTAATAGTAAATTATGGATAAATCAGTATATATCTGTACCGGCACATGCAAAGCCGAGATTTCCGAAGAGGAATACAATAAGGGATTGACTAAATGCGGGACGCAAGGATGCACCCATTTTGGCCATACTTTCGAAAAAAGGATGAAATGTAGCATCTGCGGAGCCTATTATAAAGAAGGAGAAAAACACGAGCACAAACAATAGTTCATCTCTGATTTAAGTAGTGTATGATATACAAGAGTTCGACCAAAAAACCGACGCGTTGAATTCTTCGTTTTTCTTCAAACAGTTCTCTTGCGCCCTTTTCCTCGTTATCTCTTTGGATCATTGGATAAGAGAAGGGCACCTCAACGGATTTGACACGCAGCCCCTTTTTAAAAGCTTTGATTAAAGGAAGAGAGAATGTAGTAGAATATGTTTCCGGGTCAAAGTAGGGTTCGAGAAAAGCCTTTTTATCGATTTTAATCCTGTATCCTCTCGTAAATAAAGCACGAATTTCTGAGGTATTCTTAAATATTCTTGGGCCGAAAAACGCGTCGAACTCTTCTCTATCTTTAAGAAAACCGTTAATTCTTAATATATCGTTATACAGTTTATTGCCTTCTCTTTCAGACTGAAACATGTATTCCGGATAGGTCTTCTGGAATAGTGTCGCAGAGCGTTTCGGAATAATAATATCAGCTTCATCGTTGATAATTGGGTTGACTAATTCGGGCAGACAGTCGGTGACCAAGGAAATTTTCTCTGCTTCGGTTAAGACGATGACTTTAGCACCCAAAAGGCCTGAAGCTTTCTTTATGGCTTGCTTTTTTGCCAGAGACCGTTTTACTGACCTTCTATTTATGATCGTCAATAGCGGAATTTTGGAGATGGTTTTGCGAAATGTTTTTGAACTTTTCCCGTCTGCTGCAACAACTTGATAGCCGCGCTTGCTTGCTTCTTTAAAAAAATCAATGGCCAAATCACCCCTCACTTTATCGGTGTGTTTTATGCTTTGAAGATTCCCACCGTACCATTTTGGGTAATAAGTGATGACAGCAAAAGCAATTGAAGATGGATCAAAATTATTTGGCATTTCTAAATTGTATCATATATAATTGGGCCTTAATAAAGCTTTAAGCATTATTGAGAGGAAATATGGCAGAAAGTCCGCAACCAAAAGAAATTTTAGATCCTCGTTCAATCGCTATCGTTTATATGACAAGGTATCCTGATTGGTATGAGGGTAGTGTATTGTCTCCGGTCGATACGGATAAGATCCGCGGTGACAAAGCAATAGAAACATTTTCATTGGCAAGTTCGATGGGATACAGAGTGGTCGTTGGAGATTCGATAAAATCATCACCAGATTTTAGGAGAAATTTGGCAGCATTCAAGAATATTGATTTAGCACCTCGAGAAAGTGATGACTTCATTCTTAGTGTATTAAGCGGATTGCAAACTGCGTCTCAGTTTACTGGAGTGAATGCAGTCATTACTAGTCAACCAGAAAAATATTCCATTATTCGGGATTGCGTCCCCAAATTGGTTCATCCTATTGTATTTGAAGGCGCTGACGTTGTTGTGGCAAAACGTGAAGAAGGATTATTTAGGGACACATTCCCAGACTATATGTATGAATCGGAACAAAAAGGAAACGCTATACTTTGTAGACTCCTCCGCAATTATGGTTGGCTTAAGCCATATCAGCCTGATCTTGATTTTTTCTCGGGAAGCTGGGCTTATCGCAACGATCCAAAGCTATTAAGAGAAATCATTCGCATCTATGATTTTAAAAAAGCTGCTGGAGATGAGATGACGGTAAGAAGGCACATCGGAAATCATATGTTTTTTTACATATTTGACGCGCTGCGTCTGAGAAAAAAAGTTATGAGCGCAGAAGTCCCTCTTGCCTATTCACAAGAACAAAGACAAAATGAGGAAGATCCTGCAAAAATAGAAGAATTCAGACGGAAGCGCCGCGGGCAAAGGTATGCCATACTGGAAGAGTTGATTGATTATATTAGACTTTATTGTGAAGGCGTAAGAAGGGAATAAGCTTTGCAAATAACCGATTTGGGATTCCGTTAAGCCGACAAAATTACGTGATCACGTAAAATTGTCAAAAAGTAAAATGTAATACTTCACTAATACTTAGAAAGTAGTAAAAAGTTTATTTTTTCATTTTCTTCCTTTTGGATTTTTTCGGAAGCCAAAATTATCTTTTTCTAAGTAAGTAAAAAGTGTAGATAATTAAAATGAATGTGATTATGACAAGAAATGGATTTGCGCCAGCAAAAAGATCAGCGATAAAATTTAAGACTTTTTGAGCTTCCATAGAAAATAAATTGCTAATAAAAGGCTAAATATTGCCGCTATGAAAAATGTATTTCCAAAAATTTCTCCGTCCATTTAATCAAGATTCTTTGAAATTGATAAAGCAATATTAATAAATATATAACTTAACGACAGTCCAATAATATTATAAGTAAGTTTTGACAAGTAATCAATATTGGTAAAAAAGGGTACAATTACGCCACCTGAAAACCAAGCTAAAGATAAATTACTAAGATAGCCGGATAATGTTTTAAGTTGTCCGGTAGAATATTTTTGCATTCCAATTTAATTTAGTTAGAAAAAGAAAAAATGTCAATGGATTATATGCTACAAAATTGAAGATAAATCTATTGTTTTGCTCTATTTATCATCTTGAATAAGTAGTCAAGGCGACGCTGATAAATACAAGAATGGTTCCAATAATTAGTCCTGAAGTTAACCTCTCTCCTAGTAAAACGAAGGCGCTTATGTAGGAAAAAATTGGCACCAGATAAAAAGAAAAAGAGGCAATCACTGGAGAAGAAAACTTGATGGCGTACTGATGTAGAAGATAAGATACAACCGTAGATATCAGGGCAATGTACAATAAAGATAAATATGAAGATGTTGTCAAATCAAGCCACCATCTGTTACCAGAGCTAATTTCGAAAAAAGAAAGGAAGAAGAATATCATTGTTGCAGTCAGAAAAAATCCTGAAGTAAGAGTGATGGGTGAAAACTGTTTTTGGTAATGCTTTGATAAGGCAAAATATAAGGACCAAAAAATGACGCCAATTGAAATTAAAATATTACCTTTTAAATCTCCTGCATAGAGAGAATTTTTTTCGATAAGAGGAAGAGCAACTACCAATATTACTCCGATTAAACCAAGAAAAATAAAAAACCATCTTTTTAAAGCCAACTTATTTTTAAATAAAAAATAAGAAAGAATTCCAGCCAGTACAGGAGTACCCGCATAAAGCATTTGAGCGATTGAAGCGGTGGTTGTTTTAACTCCTACGACAAACAAAGCTACATTCAAAGTGGGCAGCAGAGAAATTAAAAGTAACGTTAACAATCTTCGATTAAATTTAATCCTCCGACTTTTCTCAGGATTAACCCTGAGCTTGCCGAAAGGGTTAATTTTTTTAATGAATAGTGGTGACAAACAAAGAGAAGCAATGACGAATCTCACGAAAGTAAAAGTAAACGGGGGAATTTTTAAAAGACCAATTTTTGTGACGCTTGAAGTAGCTCCGCCAATGATAGCACCTACTAATATTACGAAAATTGCTTTTGCTTTATTGGTCATTAGTTGAATTTTATAATAAATTCTTTAGAATAAGAGCAAAATATGAAAGTGATAATCCTGTGTGGTGGTGTGGGAACGAGGATGAAAGAGGAAACGGAATTTAAACCAAAGCCGATGGTCTACATCGGAAATAAACCGATTATCTGGCACATCATGAAGATATATGCAACCTATGGATACAATGAATTCATTCTTGCTTTAGGGTACAAAGGAGACTATATTAAAGATTTTTTTCTCAACCAGAAAGCGTTCACATCAGATTTTACCTTAAACACAAGAAATCATAAGACAAAATTCTTTCTCGAAAACAGATCGGAAATTGACGACTTCAAAATCACCTTTGTTGATACGGGTTTGGAGACTTTACCCGGTGAAAGGATTTTACGGTGTAGAGATTATATCCCGGAAAGAGATAAATTTTTTATGGTTACATATGGAGACGGAGTTTCGGATATAGATATAAGCGCATTAGTGAAATTTCACAAAAAACAAAAGACCATCGGAACCATAACGGGAATTCATCCCAAGTTTAAATTTGGGGTTGTAAAAATAGATAACGATAATTTAGTAAAGGAATTTAGCGAGAAGCCGGTAATGGGCGACTGGGTCAATGGAGGTTATATGATATTTGACAAACGATATTTTAATCATCAAAAAATAGGAGAACTCGAACACGAAGCGTTGAAGAGACTGGCTAAAATTGGACAGTTGTCTTTATATAAGCATACTGGTTTTTGGTTTGCCATAGATACATATAAAGAGTATGAGGAGTTAAATAAAATTTGGAAATCAGGAAAAGCAACATGGAAGGTTTGGAAATAAGTTATTGTAATTTCGTTATTCAGTTACGAGTTAACGTGTTAACGAGTTATTAAAATGAAAATAACCAGATTCGAGGATTTAGAAACATGGAAGTTAGCATTGAAAATTACTAAATTAATTTACGATTTAACTTCAAAAAAGGAATTTAATAAAGATTTTGAGCTTAAAAATCAAATAAGAAGAGCAATTATATCTGTTTCATCCTGTATAGTAGAAGGTTTTGAGAAAAACAATAACAATGAACTAAAAAGATTTTTAAGCATTGCTAAAGGATCATGTGGTGAGGTGAGAAATGATCTATATATTGCTTTGGCGGTCAACTATATTACGCAAAGTGAGTTTAATGAATGCAATGAAATGCTACTAGAACTTGCCAGAAAAATTGGAAGTTTTATTAGTTATCTTGAAACTCAAAAAGCAAAGGGTAATTTTATTAAAACCCGTTAACCCGTTTACCCGTTAACAATATATAATATGACAAACAGTCTTAAGAACAGGAATATATTAGTAACCGGCGGTACAGGATTTGTCGGATCACATTTGGTGGAAGAATTAGTAAGACAGGGAGCGAATGTTATAACTACTTTTATCAGCACCTCTCCCCTATCTTACTTTTTTACTCAAAAGCTAAATAAAAAAGTAAAGATGGTGCATGTAGATGTATGTAATTTTGACGGAGTGTTTGACATGGTGACAAAATTTGACGTTGACTACATTTTCCATCTGGCTGCTCAAGCTTTGGTTGAGACTGCTTATTACAATCCCAAAAGAACTTTAGAATCAAATATCATGGGCACGGTGAATGTTTTGGAGTCAGCGAGATTGTATCCTAAAGTCAATGCTGTGGTGGTGGCATCAAGTGATAAAGCCTATGGTAAAATAAAATATCAAAATAAAGAGATTTTACCGTCATTACGCTCTTCTCTAACCTCGGGGGTTAAATATAAGGAATCTGACGCTCTAAAAGGCGATCATCCATACGAAGTTTCAAAATCTGCAGCGGATCTCATCTCCTATTCTTATTTCAAAACTTACAATTTACCCGTTGCGATTACCCGTTTCGGAAATATTTACGGAGAAGGAGACATGAATTTTTCAAGAATAATTCCAGGAATAATAAAGTCAATAGTTAGAAATGAGACGTTGAAAGTTAGAAGTAATGGAAAATATGTAAGAGATTATCTTTATGTCAAGGATGTGGTCAACGGTTATTTGTTATTAGCCAGTAATATAGAAAGAGTTAAAGGGGAGGCATTTAATTTCGGGTCGGAAGAGAGCTTGTCGGTCGTTGAGTTGATCAAGTTGATCGAAAAAACTTTGAAGAAAAAAATTCACTATAAAATCTTAAATATTGCCAAAAACGAAATTCCCTATCAATCGCTAGATTATTCAAAAATCAAAAATATCCTAAAGTGGAAACAAAGATACTCATTAACTCAAACTATAAAAAAATTAACTAGATGGTATAAAAAAGCCATAACAGAAGATAAAGAGTAATCCAATTGTTTAAGATACTGTTTGAAGGTAATTCTGTAGACTCTTTGGGCTTTCTCCGTTCCCCTTTTTAGCGTGGAGAGGTTTATGAGCTTTATTTACTTTCGGAGAATTTGGATCAATCCCACGCTCATATATATATTTTTTAAGTGTTTCGTTATGAGCATATGGACTATCGATAATGTCAATAAAAAGCGGTTTATCTGTTTTAACGGATTTAATGAGAATTTCACCCGACATAAATTCCTTACTGGACATCTGACCTTTCAAAAGAGGGATTGCAAGATAAACATCTTTTTCTGTCAAGGCATGGCCTTCGGGAAGATCGGCCTTTGCGTATACTCCGCGAACCGTTTCATCCAGATAGCGAATTTCCTTCAGAGGCGGCATTCGTTTTACTTGAACAGAGCCGCCACATAGATTTCTGGCTTTCCAGTAGGCCTTAAACCAGGTATCTACCTGATGCGGTAGAGAGCAATAGGAAGAAACAGGTATTCCATCCTTATCTATGTCAATATGTCTTTCCCAGGTTCTCACACCCTTTGCGTAAGAGACTAGCATAGACGCCTCCCAATCGTGATATTCATGCGAGGAAAAACCTATTATGTGTCCCGGATAGCGATCCCTCAAAAAATCAATCTGGTTCATTTCAAGTTCACCGTCTTCAGAAGGATAAAGTGAAACACAATGATTGATAGCCAATGGGATATTTCGATTATCAAAAAATTTCACAAGATCATCCATATCCTTAAGAGACGATCCGCCGGTTGAGGCAATAACTGGCTTTTTTGTTTTTGCAATCTTTTCAATCAAAAACCAATCGTTTAGTTCAGAACTAGCTAGTTTGATTATATCTACTCCTAATTCCATGCATAGGTCTACAGATCGTTCGTCGAATGGGCTTGACATTGTGATGCAACCATGTTTTCTAGTTGCCTCAATAAGAACGCCATATTGTTCGTCGGGCAGTTGTGTTGCCAAAGTTTTTTTGATATAGCGAATATCACGGCGGTGCCGATAATCCTTATGAATAAGTCTATCTACTTCTCTGAACTGAAATTTGATTGCGGCTCTAACGCTATTGAAACGCACAATCTTTGCGAAGTCACTGATGATTTTCAATCCTCTATTCACATCTCCCCAGTGATTGTTTGCCAGTTCCAAAACAAAAAGATCTTCGAAGATTTTATTCTTTTCCATAAAAATAAATTTTACTTTTTTCATAGTACTAAAACCATAATTTATTGTCAATACTTCTTTCATATAAGAAGTAGATAAAAGAATATCTTAAGTTAGAATATCTAATAGCAGTTAAAAGAACATATCATAATGCTGATATAATTTAAATACACTATGAAGCTTCACGGTTTAATAGTTCCTCTTATTACGCCAAAATTCAACAACGATATCGATATTTTGAGTTTTCGAAGGTTGATAAAAAAGATGGTGCAGGCAAAAGTTGAAGCTATTTTTATCCTTGGCACGATGGGAGAATTTCAATACTTAACACTTGAACAGAAAAAGAGCTTGGTCAAAGAAGCATCAAGGGTAATAAAAAGAAAACTCCCTTTACTCGTTGGTATTTCTTCAGCTAAACTAAGCGACTCTCTAGATTTAATCGATTTCTGCGAAAGTTATGGCGTAGATTATCTTGTATTAGTCTCGTCATTTAATAACAGTGATCCACTAAAAACAACATACAAAGTTTCACAAAAAACAAGTTTACCTTTGCTCCTCTATAACAATCCAGATATTCAAGGTGGTAATGATTTGCCTATTAAGGTACTTAGGGAGTGCTTTAAATTCAAGAAAGTTTTAGGGATTAAAAATAGTTCTAAAGATTGGAAATACTCAAAAAAAATTCTGAAACTTTTAGTAAACAGATTTTTAGTTTTTACGGGTAGAGAAGAGTATTTTCTAAAATCTTTAGAGTTGGGTGCCGCTGGAATTATTTCAAGTGTTTGCAATATCAATCCAAAACTTTTGAAGGCATTTTACAGTGAAAAAAGTCCTAAATTACTTAGTCAAATTGTATCAATAAAAAATAATATCAAGGAAACATATGGGAGTACGATTTTCGGTATAAAAAAGATGCTCTATGAACAAAAATCGATTCGATCCCATAATCTCTTTAAGCCAAAATTATAATTAGATAAAATATTTTCGTGTTTAAACAAAATCTTCCAGAAAAAAAATTAAGCGGTGAATACTTAAATACGAGGATAAAACTGCATGAGGCTAAGTCAAAAGGAATAAAGCTTATTGCCTGTGATTATGACGGAACGATTTTCGACAGGAACGATCCAAATTATGACGACCCATGGAAAACAATCGAGTTGGCCTATGAAGTTAGTAAGAAAGATATAGAGTTTGCCTTTGTTTCAGGAAGAAATACAACTTTAGAATTACCGCTCCGAGATCTAATACCACAATTCTGTAAAAAAGTTAATTCAAATTTAACCATTTGGCGATCGGGTGGGAATGGGATGAATTTAAGCAGAATTACTTATACCCCTGATCCGAAAAAAATAAAAGTAGAAGAAATATACTCGAATTCGATTAGCCTAAATGAATTAAAAATAGCAATAAAAGTTTATGAAAAATTTAATATCAAACCTGATAAAAAAGGTAAGGCTTTTTTTCAAAGTTTTTTAGATCGAGACTTACCTACCGATCTGGTTCCGCCTAAATTTTTACAAATTTCAAAGCCGCATGAAGGTAAATTTTTTGCGGAATCGGTCAAAGTAACCTTTGTTTTACCGACAGATGAAAAAGAGCAAGAGAAATATATAAAATTATTCCGCAAAAAGCTTGAGCCAATTGGATTAAGTGTTGGCTGGGGAAGAATTCCTTTTGCCGATGTGAGCAAGCAGTTGAAAGTTAATGGAAAATTAGTAGACGGTAAATTATTGATGGTTGATTCAATAATGAAGAAATTGAAATTAAAAGATTCGCAGATTGTAACTTTTGGCGATGCGCCTAATGACAATAACGCCGGTTTGTTAAGTTTCCCCTATAGCTTC
>MFZO01000037.1:27860-56865 GCA_001788015.1 Candidatus Roizmanbacteria bacterium RIFCSPHIGHO2_02_FULL_38_11
TTTTCAGGTCAAAAAGAGAGATTTAAATTCTCCGCCATTCATTCTTAAAGTCGACAACTCCCCTATTGCAGCTGTCTATAAGGCAATTAAATCAATTCTTGAATAATCAGGTCCACCTCAGAGGTGGACTTGAGAGTGTCTTGACAGCATATAAAAAAATGATAAGATCAGGAAGTCTGTATTTTTTTGATTAATAAATTTCGAAATATGGTTGAACAGTATAATACCTCTTTTAATCTTGAAGCAGAACATTACTTATCCGCAAAAAAATTAGAAGAAGCAAGACGAAGTGGTGTTAAACTGATTGGAGCTGATTACGATGGTACTTTATATGATAAAAAAGAGCCACCGTATGATGATCATCTTAGAGTGATACGATTGGTCGATGAAGTAAGTAGAGCTGACGTTGACTTTGCCATTATTTCGGCTAGAAACACGACTTTACATGTTCCCTTTCGGGAACTTGCATCAGCATACAGTCAAGAAGCAGGTCGACCGCTAACTCTCTGGACCTCAGGAGGAAATGGGATGAATTTAAGTCGAGTTACCTTCAGTGCGGAAGGTCAAAAAGTCGAACCGATCTTCACAAATTTTATTACACCCGATCAAGCAGAATTAATAGTATTTATTTTTGATCAAATGTTTCATGAGTTAGGGATTGAACCAGATGCTCGAAACGTTGCTTTTTTCAAAGCTTTTTTAGATCGTGACTTGCCTGAAGATTTAGTGCCAAGACCACACCGCCAATTGGTGGAAAGATACGGTGGAAGATATTTTGCTGAAGCTGTTAAGGTTACTACAGTACTACCAACCTCAAAAGAACAACAAGCAGAATGTATTGGGTACTTAAGGCAAAGGTTGGAAGGATTCGGATTTAATATCGGTTGGGGCGGGATAGCTTTTGCCGATGTAAGCAGGCGAATGCTGGATGCAAATGGAAAACCGATAGACGGAAAAGTTTTAGTGCTTGAAACGATTTTAGCTAGATCAAATTTCGCTAGAGAACAAGTAACTACTTTCGGTGACGCTCCGAATGGAAATGATATGGGGTTATTGGGATTTCCAAAAAGCTTTACAAATGCGCAAAGTTTTAATAAAAACGGACTAGAATCACCACCTTTTATGTTAAAGATTAAAGATTCTCCGGTTGGGACGATTCATGAAGCTATCAGATATTTAACAAGTTAAAAGTATATTCAGTACAAGGGTAATATGACAGAAAATCCTACTTTTAGAGAAGAAGGTCTTTCCAATTATCGTCCAGTTAGAGCTATTATTCCGTTAATAACACCGGCTGTTGAGCAAAGTGGTCGAGTTTCTGTGGATAGAGAGAGTATTCCAAGAATAGTTGATTTCGTCTTGCCTCATGTGAATGCATTTTTTCTCTTGGGATCAACAGGTGAAGGCCCTTACATGAATCTAGATAATAAAAGAGAAGCATTAGAACGATTTGTTAGCGCAATAAATAAAAGGCGGCCGATTCTAGTTCACGTATCTTCTCCAAACAGTCAAGAAATGCTGGCAGTTGCCGAAAGAGCAGAGTCGTTGGGGGTTGACGGCCTTGTTCTTTCTCCTCTATTTGGTGAAGATGCAAATCCATACGAAAGGGTAACTCAACTAGTTAATCTAAGTGGATTGCCCGTAACTATTTATAACAACCCAAATATTCAACATGGACAATCGCTCGCTCCTGAATTTATTGAATGGGTAGTTGCACAGCCAAAGGTAGTAGCGGTAAAAGATTCTTCAAGTCAAGCAGTAGTTTTTCAGCAATGGCTAAGTCATAGATCACCATCATTTCGAGTACTCCAGGGTTCATCTCGACTTCTAAAAGAATCATTAGTTAATGGAGTTGACGGATACGTGTTGCAAAGTATGAATTTCTCACCGACACAACATAGTTGGGATGTACTGATGCCGAATGGGGTTATGGATGATGAGGCGGTTAATCAAGCAATAGCAATTAGAGGTCAAGCTAAAGGCACGCCTGATATAAAAAGATTATTACATAATATGGGATTGATACGGTCACCGTCCACCTTTGGAGGTGAAGGCGGTATCGATCAGGAAAAGCGTACTATATTTAAACCAAGCGTACTTGTATTATGTGGCCCGCCATTGGTAGGAAAAACTACTTTGGCTTTAAAGCTTACGGAGCGATCTAATTTCGTTTCTCTAGATGTTGATCCGTTGAGAAATATTATGGATCCATCGAGGCAAGGAGTAAATCTACGAGATAAGCAACCATATAAGGATAGAGAAAAACAGTTAGCCATGATGAAATCAGTTTTTACAAGATTATGTAAAATAGCGGCAGAAGATACAATGTTAGGCTATCCGGTTATACTTTCAGGTGGTTTTGCAGCTTATACTCATGATATTCTTCGTGAATTAAAAGAACATCTTGACGAGCGGAATATACCTTTAAGAGTTTTGAGACTGACAACTAATCGAGATGAACTTTTGAGGAGACTTGAAGAGAGAATAAAAGACCCATACAGTCAATCAGATATAAGAACAGAAGAAAACTTAGATTGGGCATTAACTTTATTTGCCGACTCAACTTCAATTCCTAATCTAAATGTTCCTGTTGCGGTGATTGACACTTCGGATCCTAACCATATAGAAAAGACCTTTAGGGAATTAGAAGATCTTCGAGTGAAATAAAATTATTTTGCTAAAATATATCCAAAATGAAAAATATTAAGGTCCATTCGGTCTTCCGCGATTATGAGGTTGAATTTATTGAAGATTTGAAGGGTTTGATTAAAAGCCTTAATAAGAATTATAGAACCCATTATTTAATCGATCAGGGGGTTTGGAAATTTTACAAAGCGAAATTGGAAGAAGTTAAAAAAGGAAATTCTATTTACCCGTTTGAGGCCGTCGAGTCTAAAAAAACACTCGAGGAAGTTTTAAATTATGTCAAGTTTCTGCTGGAGAAAAAAGTCCAAAAGAAAGATGTCATCGTCGTTATCGGCGGCGGATTGGTCCAGGATATCGGCTCATTTACCGCTCATATATTGAAACGCGGTGTAGAGTGGATTTTTATTCCTACTACTCTTTTAGCTATAGCTGACAGCTGTATAGGCTCAAAATCAGGAATAAATGTCGGAAAGTACAAGAACCAGGTTGGATCTTTTCATCCGCCTTCACATATTTATATTTATTCTGCATTTTTGAAGACTTTACCCAAACTTATGATATTGGATGGAATTGGAGAGATAGTAAAACACGCTCTCTTAAAAGGCGGAAAAAGCTACAAAAGTATAAAAGATAATCTTCGTTTCCTCCCGAGTGATATTAAAAAATCAGAAAAAGTTATTTATGATAGTTTATTAATTAAAAAAGAAATCGTCGAAGAGGATGAACTGGAAAAAAATATCCGTCGGCTGTTAAATTACGGCCATTCCTTCGGTCATGCCTTGGAGGGGTACACGAAAAATGCCATTCTCCACGGAGTAGCAGTGACGATTGGAATGGATATGGCCAATTACATATCGATGAAAAGAGGATTTATCAGCCAAAAAGAATTTGCGGAAATATCCAAAGTTTTGCGGGATTATATTCCCTACAAAGAACTCAAGATCGATGACCTTGATACTTATATGGAATTTTTATCAAGGGACAAAAAAGTTGTCGGTGAAGAATTAAATGCAATTTTATGCAAAGGAATAGGAAAGATAAAAATAATAAAAGTAAAATTGAATGATCAACTAAGAAAAGAACTACAAAACTATCTTGCATACTTTAATGAATAACCCCATTTCAATTTGCAACAGGTTAGTTTGCTTTTGCCGACCGGTTATGTTATATTAGCGGTGAATATGGAGAACCTTAAGGGAAAAACGGCTCTTGTTACAGGTGCATCTCGCGGAATCGGGGGTGCGATCGCACAGAGATTTGTAGATGAAGGTGCAAATGTTATTATGCCGTCTCGAAATGAGATGGATTTAGCTGATGTTGCGTCTGTTGCACAATATGTCCAGGCGCATGCAAATGTTCCGCTTGACATACTGGTAAATAATGCGGCAATAAATCCGATGACCCCATTAGATGAAATAACTCCAGAATTACTTAAGGCATTTGAAGAAGTAATGACAGTAAATTTAGAATCCCCTTTTTTATTATCGATAGGCTTTGCTCCAGGTATGATAGAACGAGGAGGAGGAAGCATTATTAACATTGCGTCACTTTGGGGAATATTGGGCAGAGGGAATAGAGCGCTTTACAGTATGTCAAAGCATGGACTTATCGGAATGACCGAATCGTTAGCTCAACTTCTGGGACCGCAAAAAATTCGTGTCAACGCTGTCAGTCCAGGTTTTGTCGGAACAGATATGACTTATCAAAATCTTAGACCTAATCAGATAGAAGACATCAAACAAGGAACTCCACTTGGTGAACTTGTTCCAGTCGGACATATTGCCAATGCAGTGCTTTGGCTTGCCTCTGCGGAAAGCGGATATATTACGGGTCAAAATATTGTTGTTGATGGAGGGTGGAGTAATGTTGGAAGGATAGCTCCTCCAAAGTAAGATGAAATAACTCCTATGCCACCCGAACTATTTGACAGATCTTCAGTCGATGCTTACCTACAGCACTTTTCTGATACAGGAGTAAATATCGGATATGCAATATCAGAGAATGCCGTTCTTTCTCATCTTCATCCTTACTTACAAAGATTAAGTAGTCGTGGTCAAGGAGCACGAGTACTTGAGGTTGGAGCAGGTCCTGGAAGATCTTCCTACAGAATGGTAGAAGAATTAAATCGCAGAGGATCGGCTAATTTTGATTTGGTTTCAACAGAAATCAATTGGGAGTTCATACAAGCGAGCTTAGAAGCACATGCACATGACATTAAAACTATTACTCCGCGCCTTCAAATGGCTGCAGAAGCTATATCTTTTCCAACATGTCATTTTGATGCAGTTATGGGTTCGCAGGTGATTCATTGGACAGACGTTTACCAATTTATTCCGGAAGCAGCGAGGGTATTAAAATCAGGAGGTCTTTTTGTGCAAGCAGGAAGTGGGATAATCAAAAAGTTACCACATGAGCATTTCACTGATAATGTTGTATACAGATATTTTGAAGATGTAGTAAGACAACAGTTAGAAGAAAGAAAATTATGGTCGGAAGTCTTTGGAGAATTTAACCCCAAGAATTCTCTGGTAAATCCTTTCTTTCATAGATATACCGTTGAATAAATTACAGACTTAATTGGACGGAATCAGTTTAAAGATGTTGAAGTACAATTTGTAGACGTGCCTGTAACTTCCGATCAAATGATAGCGAGAATGGGATTAGGAGCAGTTCAAATGTTTCTTTTTAATGGATCAATGCTAAGCGGCATAGATCCTAAACTGAAGGCTTTAATTATTGATGAAGCACGTGAAAGAATTAAAAAAGATAGGGCGGTTGAACTTAGAGCACTTGATAAGCATCCAACTCATGATTCTACTATTCTCTTCACAGGAATAAAAAGGTAAATATCTTTTAAGATGAAATTTTCATTTCCGTTTGCAAAAAGAAGACCAGTCCAGTAAAATTTGATCCGAAATATGATTAAAGTTGCTGACTACATTTTTGACATTCTTCATAAACAGGGGCTTACACATATCTTTGTTCTTTCGGGTGGAGGGAATATTCATCTTATTGACTCAGTCGGTAAAAGTAAGTTGCAATACATTTGTAACCATCACGAACAAGCATGCGCTACAGCTGCTGAAGGATATGCAAGACTGCGGGGCGATTTTGGAGCGTGTTTGGTAACAACAGGACCGGGTGGAACAAATGCCATTACAGGGATGTTAGGCGCTTGGCTAGATTCGATACCAATGCTTGTTATCTCGGGGCAAGCTCGAAGAGAACTAATCGGTGCCGGTCCAAATAAAATGGGACTTAGACAATTGGGGCCACAGGAGATTAACATCATTGACATTGTAAAGACAATTACAAAATATGCCGTGACAGTAATGGAGCCAAATGATATTAAATATCATCTAGAAAAAGCCCTATATCTTGCGAGAACCGGTAGACAAGGTCCTGTCTGGCTTGACATTCCTCTTGATGTACAAGGCTCATTTATCGATGAGAGAAAATTGAGGTCATTTAATCCAAAAGAATTAAGATCACCATACGAAACTGATAAGCCTAAACTCAAAAAAATTGTAAAAAAAACTCTTGAAAAAATAGCCAATTCTGAAAGACCGGTTATATATGCAGGAAACGGAATAAGATTAGCTGGAGTAGCGGAAGAATTTTTAGCACTGGTAGAGAAGCTTAAAATTCCTGTTGTCACAAGTTACGTTGGTTATGATTTAATTCCTTCTTCTCATCCTTATTTTTTCGGTCGATCACACGTCTTAGGTCAAAGGGCGGCAAATTTCATCGTTCAAAACAGCGATGTCTTTCTTTCAATGGGAGCCCGACTGGATATTTTAACGGTTGGCTTCACTTATAAAGCTTATGCTCGTAACTCATATAAAATTATGGTTGATGTTGATAAGAAAGAAATTAATAAACCTATTTTATCTATCGACCTTGCTGTAAATTATGACGCGAAAGACTTTATTCTAGAGATGTTGCGTCAACTAAAAGAAAAGCCGATGAAATTAAAAATCAATAAATGGTTGAAATATGGCAGAGATTTAAACAAAAAATACCTGGTTGTTCATAAAGAATATTGGAAAGAAAGGAAATATGTCAATCCCTACTGTTTCATCGAGGCAATCGGTAAAATTCTTAAGCCGGGAGAAATAATCGTCGAATCAGACGGTGTAGGTCCTTTAAACTGCATGTATCAAGCTTTTTATGTCAAGCCAAATCAGCGAATTATCCTTAACCTTGGATGTGCCCAGATGGGTTATGGATTGCCGGCGGCAATTGGAGCTGCTTTTGCCGCAAAAGGAAAAAGAATAATTTGCCTGGAGGGAGATGGAAGTCTTCAACTAAACATTCATGAATTGCAGGTAATGAAACACCATAATTTAAATATCAAACTTTTTGTCTACAGTAATGACGGTTATCTTTCGATAAAAAATACTCAAATAGGATTGTTCGGGGGAAAATTTGTCGCGACCGATTCCAAAAGCGGGGTCAGCTGTCCGGATTATGTGAGAGTGGGCAAAGCCTATGGAATAAAAACAATCAGAATCCATAACCATCAAGATATGGTCAAAAAGATAAATTACGTTTTAAATTATCAAGGGCCAATTTTGTGTGACATCAATGCAGTAAGGGAACTGATGTTGTCGCCAAAACTGACGACAAAAAAAACCGCGGATGGTCGTTTTGTCTCTCCCCCGCTCGAGGATATGGGTCCGTTCTTAGCAAGAGATGAATTTGAGAAAAATATGTTAATTCCATTATGGAAGGAATGAAAAAAAATAAAAAAGCAATTTTCATTACAGGCGGATCGAGGGGAATAGGTGAAGCAATAGTTAAACTTCTTAAGAAAGATTATATTATCGTAGCGCCTACACGGAAAGAACTTAACCTATTAAACAACCAATCAATAGAAAATTTCGTAAAAAAAAATAGGAACAAAGAGATTGATATCATAATCAACAATGCAGGAATAAATTTTCCTCAATGGATTGAAGAGATGACCGATGAGAATATAGAATCTACCCTCCAGATAAATTTGGAAGCGCCTATTCGCTTGATTCGTGGGCTGGTAGGATATATGAAGAAAAAGAAATGGGGTCGAATCATCAATATGAGTTCTGGTTTTGGTATTGTCGCTAGAGGTAAACAAGTGCTCTATAGTGCTACGAAACACGGTATAAACGGCGTGACGAAAGCCTTAGCTCTTGAGTTAGCCCAATATAATATTTTAGTTAATTCTGTTTGCCCTGGTTTCACGGCAACAGAAATGGTTTTACGAAATTCTCCGGAAAAAATTAAACTTCTAGAAAAAGATATTCCTTTAGGACGTTTGTCTCAACCAAAAGAAATAGCCGAACTTGTCGCCTTTTTGATTTCGGATAAGAATACTTACATTACAGGAGCTACGATAGTGATTGATGGAGGATTTACATCGAGATAAAGAAATGACAGAGTACTTTATTTCTTAGTTAAGCAATACCTTATGTACTTATCTCTGACAATTTCTCTCCTGTTAAATCCCGCTAAATTTCTTCGGTAGTATTCAATTAATTTCCCTATACCTTTGTCATATGAAGTAAAATTAATTTTCAGCTCCTTTTTTAGACGTTTATTAGAACCAGAATATTCGAAATTCAATCCCTCATTCTCAATAGCGATTGTTGATTTTTTCAGATTTAATTTATTTATTATTTTCGCTATGGTGATCAGGTCGATTTTTTGATTCGGCGTAACATTATAAATTTTATAGCGAGTTTTATGCTGAATAAAAAAATCTACTATTTTTACCAAGTCATCAATGTAAAGATAACTGAAGAAAACATTTTGTTTAATGGTAATTGGAATTTCGTAAAGATTCTTTAAGATCGAATTGGAGATAAGGCGTATTTTGTAATTTTCATACCTTCCATAAACTCCAAATAATCTAAGAGATAAAATATTCTCTGTCTTTTCAATAAATTTTGAGCAAACATATTTATAAAAACCATAATCGTCTTTTGGAACAACTTTATCCAACTCGTTTTCTTTAACGTTAACGAGATCTCTTGTCTTGCCGTATTCTGCACCTGATCCAAAGTTGATAATTTTTTCAACAAGTTGTGCATTTCTGAGGATATTAAAAAAAATTTTAAGATTAATAAATAAAGGATTTCTAACATTTAAGGTATCCCTTGCCCCGCCGACATTGGCGCAATGAATAATGACGTCTATTCTATTTTTCTTAATATAATTATGAACGTCTATTTCATTGAGAAGCTCGAGTTGTAAATGGGTGGGGGCAAAAATCTTATATTTATCTTGTAACTGTTCAACCAAATTTTTCCCAATAAAACCGTGAGCTCCAGTGATAAATAATCGTTTTTTCATCATTGATGACAATATAATCCCAAATTCTATCTATTCGAAGGTTTTTTTTCAACAAATTCCGATTAGTAGATATATTACACTTCTGAGGTGGTTTTGTGGGATAGAATATTTTTTTGGCGGCGTGCAACTTCTGGCGAAGGGACCTTCCCAATTATGGTACGGTGTTCGTTTAGAACACTAAGAAGAGCCGTTGTTGTTCGAATAGTTTTTTTACTCAACAATAAATTTCCCCGACATTCCTTTCTCCTTGCGATCGCCAACACTACAATACATTTCAAACTCACCGCTCTTTTCCGGTGTAAATACGACAAAGTCTTGACCACCACCTTTAATCGTCTTTGTTTGGACTGATAGTTCATCGACTGTAAAATTATGTTTTGATATTCCTATATTTTGAATATAATCGAAATTTTCTCACCTTTTTTAACCGAAATTTCAGCCGGATCAAAATTAAAATCAGCGACTTTAACTACTATTTCTCTAGGTTTATTCAAATCAGGAGTTTGTTGAGTTGACGATTTAGCTGATTGCATCTTTTCCTCCTTTTTGTCGGATACAGGGGTTTTCTGGTCGAACCCTTTCTTTTGCCTTAGGAAATAAAATGCACCTCCAAGGACTAACAAGATAATGATAGTAATATATATTCCTTTAGTACTCATTTTTTCACATCCCCTCCTTCAGCATTTAAATTAATCATTATTATACATAAGATTATACATAAAACTGATATTATCTTTTGTTGATATATATCATCTCTTGAGATTGTTGCATTGTCTTCTAATAATATAGACGTTAAGAAGTCCACCTCAGAGGTGGACTTGTACGGACCTGGGCACTTCCTTCGAGATGCGATTGTTGTATAATACAAAAATAATCGACATGAAAAAGAAAATATCATTTTCTATAGCCTGTTTTAACGAGGAATTAAATATTGTTACTACCTATAAAGCTTTAAAAAAAATTGCCGACCAGTACAAAGGCAAATATGAATTCGAGTATATTTTTTCTGACAACTGCAGTATTGATAAAACTAAAGAACTGATAACTAAATTGACGAAAAAGGATAAAAACGTTACAGGCGTTTTTCTCTCGAGGAACTTTGGCCATGAAGCAAACGGTCAAGCGGCAATGGATTATACGAGCGGAGATGCAGTTATCCCAATAGAATGCGATCTCCAGGATCCGCCTGAAGTAATACCAAAACTGATAGAGAAATGGGAGCGTGGATATGATGTTGTCGTTGGTTTAAGAACAAGACTTGAAGACAGCGTGTTTATGAATTTCACGAGAAAGACCTTTTACAAAATTTTCAAAAAGATCTCAAATATAGAGGTGCCGGTCAATAGCGGCGCATTTGGACTTATGGATAGAAAGGTTGTGGACGCTATTGGAAAGATGCCAGAAAAATACCGGTTTTTCAGGGGTCTAAGAGCTTATGCGGGATTTAAGACGGCCTATGTCACCTATCATAGGGGAAAAAGGAAATACGGCAAAAGCTCATACAATTTCATAGATTATATAAGACATTCGGAAAGAGGCATATTTGGATTTTCCTATTTACTCTTAGACTTAATGGTGTATGCCGGCTTCATCCTGGTTGTTTTTTCTTTCCTTTTTATTGTGGGATATTTATTTACAGTAATTGTATTCGGCAATCCTATTAGAGCCCAGATTCCACTGATGTTAGCAATTGTTTTTTTTGGAGGAATCCAACTTCTAGCGATCAGTATTATTGGAAAATATATACAGGTTATTGTTGAAGAAACAAAGGGAAGACCGGTGTATATTGTGGATGAGGTTATAAATACTAAATCCGAAGCACGAAATCCGAAATTCGAAACAAATCTAAATTTCAGAAAATTCAAATGACAAAAACTAAACATAAATTCGATTTAGAAGAAAGAACATTTAACTTTGCTTTAAAAAGCAGAATATTTGTTAAGAAATTAGCAAAAACTTTAGGTAATATAGAGGACTCGATTCAACTGGTTAAAGCATCTGGATCAGTAGGTGCTAACTATATTGAAGCTAACGAAGCTTTAAGTAAAAAAGATTTTTTTATGAGGATTAAAATTTGTCGTAAAGAAGCTAAAGAAAGTTGTTATTGGTTAAGATTAGTTGATACAAATAACAAATTAGAGTTGGAAAACGAAAGAGAAGATTTAATCCAAGAGGCTATAGAATTGACGAACATATTTGGTTCTATTATAAGAAAAAATTCTTGACGTTTTAAATATTTAAACATTCAGATTTTGAAAATTGTTTCGGATTTCGATATTCGAGTTTCGAGTTTAATCAAATGAACAATATGAAGTTTCTTCCCGGTCAAACATATGTTCGCGTCTCGGGAAAAGTATTTGATGATGATGAGATTAATAATGCTATTAAGGTTGCAAAAGACGGTTGGTGGACCGAAGGAGAATTCGGCAAACAGTTTGAAGCTGGTTTTAAAAAGTTCATGGGAATTCGCTATGTTTCACTGGTTAACTCCGGATCCTCCGCAAATTTGGCAGCCTTGGCTTCTTTGACATCGAAAAAATTCGGCGAGAAAAGGCTTAAACCGGGAGATGAATTTATCACAACGGCAGTGGCTTTTCCAACAACGGTTAACCCGGGAATTCTCTATGGACTAAAACCGGTTTTTATTGACTCTGATATAGATACTCTTAATGCGAATATCGATCAGCTTGAAAAAGCAATCAGCAAAAAGACCAGGCTTATCATGATGGCTCATACTCTTGGTAAACCTTATAATCTCGATGCAGTAATGCGGCTGGTAAAAAAATATAATCTGTGGCTAATTGAAGATTGTTGTGATGCTTTGGGATCTAAGTATGACGGGAAATTGGTCGGTACATTTGGACATATTGCAACGTTTAGTTTCTACCCGGCTCACGCTATAACAATGGGCGAGGGGGGCGCTGTGATAACCAATAATCCATTAATTCATATGGCTATAAGGCAGTTTCGTGACTGGGGACGCGACTGCTGGTGCGATACAGGGAAAGACGATACCTGCCGGAGGCGATTCGGCTGGAAGTTGGGAGATCTGCCTTTTGGTTATGATCATAAATACAGTTATTCCCAAATTGGCTACAACTTAAAACTGACAGATTTTCAGGCGGCAATCGGAGTTGCCCAGCTTAAGAAGCTCCCCTACTTCATCAAAAAAAGAAAGGAAAACTTCAAAACATATTATGAGTTCTTCAAAAAGTACAGTAAATACTTTATTTTAATGCAGGCGGATAAAAAAGAAGATCCCTGCTGGTTTGGATTTCCTGCGGTTGTCAGAAATAACGCTCCGTTTACCCGTAATGAACTGACAGTATATTTGGAGAAAAATAAAATCGGAACACGAAATGTGTTTTCAGGAAATTTATTAAGACATCCTGCTTATAAGGATATTAAATATGAAACAGTTGGAAGTTTGAAAAAGGCTGATTACGTGATGAACGGGGCTTTTTGGTTAGGAGTATTTCCGGAGATTGATAATAAGAGAATAGATTATGTAAAGAAAATGATTAGCATTTTTCTTGTTCGCTATAATTAAATTGAAATCACAAACTACGGTTTTTGTTCCATTTTCTTTAATAGAAGGTCGATGTATTTTAATTCTGCTTCATCAATCAAAAAAGGCTGAAGTTGTTTTTTAAGCAAAGGCAAAAGTTTTTGATTTTTATCGTACCACTTTTTCAACAATAAAAAATAATTATCAATAGTTTTTATGCCTTTTTCCTTTAAAAATAAAACAGCAAAATTTGGTTTGATATTATAAGAAAGTAATTTTGCAATATCATATAAGTCTCTCCCTCTTTCGACTTTCCTGGTAAATAAAGCTCTGGTTTTAAAACTTAGAAGGGTTGAAATGTCATAAGTCAGAACCGTTTGGAGAAATCCAAATTTAGAAAAAATTTTTTCTACCGGTTTGATTTTATCTTTAGGAATACCAAAATCAAATTTAATAACTAATTTTTCATCTTTATTTTGACTTATACCAAGGTCAAATAGCAGTGTTTTATATTTGAAATAGGCAGTTGTCCCATCAAGCGTTGATTTAAATTTAAAATCAATAAGATTTCTTTGGTTAGCGGTTTGTTTTGCTATTATTTTTTCCAACATCTTTTTGAGAGAAAGATTTTGCTTTAAAAGGTCAAAATCTAAATCTTCAGACAGCCTTTTATTATCGTATAAAAAACGAAGACTGGTTCCGCCGGTAAAGATAAAAAATCGGCTATCCTTAATACTATAAAAGTAGTATAAAATTTGGGTCTGAAGAAATTCTCTAATGATACCTCTTTTTTTGGTTTGAGGAATACCAATTCTTTCGGCTTCAACTAACATCTGTTCCCAGAGATTTTTATTGATTATCGACATAAGACTTCAGATAAGAAATAATAATTTTATTTTTAAGATAAACAGCTAACGATGATAGTTCTTTCCAAGAAAAATTTTTAGGGAAAGTAAGCCTCATTTCTCTAAAGTAATTTGGAGTTCTTATCTCTTTTTGATTGAGATAGATAAAATCAAATAGAGCTTTTTCCGGCGTTGCCATCCGATATAGATAATTATCACCTGAAATTAATTTAAAACCGAAAAATAAATCTATCTTTATTTTTCTATATGAAAATATTCCGTATTCAGTTTTATATTTTTTGGTTTTTTTTATCGTCACCGAAGTTATTTCATATGGAATTTCCGTAATCATTCCATGAAAGGATAAAGCCGATTCAAGGCTGACATAAGAGTTTTCGTTTAGATAAGATGCGATTAGGAATTCGTCTTCAATCTTGGTTTCAGCCAATTTGTAGACACCTCTAATAATTCTTTTCAGCCATTTTTTTCTTGTCCAGAACTTTAAATTTTGCTTAACAGTTTGTTCATTGTCATTGGGGAACCATTTAAGAAGATCGACAAACTTAAAAAGAGGATAATCTTTCGTTTTAAGTCGGAATGTTTGAAAGTCCACAGTTCTTTTAATGATAAAAATTTATCACTAAAGGAATTATAATCTATCTTTAATAAACCTGTCAAGCTTAAAAACTTTTTTTGATACCAACCTAATGAAGCTTATCTTGTCAATAAAAATTTGGATAAAAAAATAAAACTACAAAATACAAAAGTTATTGCTCTTCCCTATTGGCGTTTAGTGCTTTTATAGTTAATTTCTTCACCAAGACAAAAACCAAATAATTAAAGGGATGTTTCTAGAGATTGATAATAAAAGGATTAATTATGTAGGAAAAACAATGTCTGAATTTTTAAATAAATTTTAACTGTAAAACTCATCGCTCCCCAGAATGACTGTGTAAAATCCTGTTTTTGTCTATTTATAGGCATACAGCAGATAAGAAGAGAAATTTTGATATTTAATTTTTTTTACTTTAGTCTTGTAGCCTATTTTTTCAAATATAGGTTCTAATTTAGTTTGTGTCATTCTGTAGTTGCGATGATGACAGGATATGGCGAAATTAAGATGATGGTTTTTAATAAAGTCCAACGATCCCATTATGGCTTCTATTTCTGCGCCTTCGATGTCCATCTTGATAAAGTCAAGATGAGTTAGCTTAAGTCTCTTGAAGGCGCTTTCAAGCGAGGTGACATCAACGACTACAGTTTCTGTATTTCCAGATCTGTAGCCCATCTTTTTTAAAGATGAACCCAAATTTCCTTCTTTAAAAAATTTGAGCTTGGCAATCTTGGACCAGATGCCTTTTTTTATCGATATGACGTTTTTAAGATTATGCAGATCAACATTTCCTAGCAAACATCGGTAATTTTCGGGATCGGGTTCGAAGGCATATACTTTTCCTGCTGGACCAACCATTTTAGAAAACATATAGACACTATAGCCGCAATACGAACCTATGTCAAAGATAACATCACCTCTTTTTGGCTTATATTTATGGGAATATTCACCTATTTCCCATTCATCTTCCGGAAGTGATGTGAAGTAAAAGGATAAGTTGCTTTTTTTATAAATATGTAATTTGTGTTTCGAAAAGTTTAGCACTTCGAAATGATCTAATTTATCTGAAACCAAGGAATCAAAATAATAATTAAAAACATTTTTTAGATCAACAAGATAGATAAGATGTTTAGGCGCTATAATAATTTTCCTTTTATTTTTAATAACTTCAACAGTGTCTTTTTCAAATTTGAGCCGAAACCCATCTCTTAAAAAGTAAATCGCAAATTGTATTCTTATAAATAACTTCATAGCAAAGTCGTACATCCTTGTATGAGCTATCCTGTCAATGAATTTCATAAAATGGATAGTGACTCTTTTAACTAGGTTCATATTTATTAGACTCTTTTAAATAGAGAAAGATTATAAGCTCGAATCTTTTTTTATTTACTGCGTAGGATTTTTTTAAGCGTTTCACATACGTAATCAACATCTTCCTTAGTGAGGTTGGCCGCTGCCGGTAAGTTAAATCCATACTTTTCAACTTCGCTAGCTACAGGATTAGGAAGTCTTTTTAGATTTTTATAGATCGGGAAGCGGCTCATTCTTGGAAAAACGACTCGGCCATGTATATTAAATTTACTCAACTCGACTACTAAATCGTCTCTGGATATTTTATCTGTTTTTAATAATACCGATGGATAGCAATAGTTAGATCTTGTTCCTGGTGATTCCTTGAGGACTCTGACTTCCTTAACGTCTTTTAACCCGTTATAATACCAATTAAAGATTTGTCTTTTTATTTTAACTAGTTCTTCAATTCTCTCTACTTGAGCAAGAGCCAACGCCGCTGTAACATTAGCTATTTGATATTCATAGGCCAAACCGTCAGACCAGAAATTTGCGAGTCGATTAGTGCGATACATATTGCTTAATAAAATTGCTTTTTCGTAATATTCTTTATTGTTAGTCAGAAGCATACCTCCTTCGCCTGATGCGGCAATTTTCGCTCCATGAAAAGAAAAACAGTTAACATCGCCAAAAGATCCTACCTTTTTATTTTTGTAAGTAGAACCCAATGATGGTGCTGCATCTTCAATAACTTTTAATTTATATTTTTTTGCTATTCTCATAATCTCATCCATCTGGGCAGGATAACCATAGGAGTGGACAAGCATGATGCCTTTAGTTTTTTTTGTGATAGCACTTTCGATTGCTTTCGGATCAATACACCAAGTATTAGGATCAATATCAACAAAGATTGGAGTAGCGCCGGTATAAGTAATTACATAAGCAGTGGCTACCCAACTGAAATCGGTACAGATGACTTCGTCGCCTTTTTTAAACCCGCAGACAAGACAGGCGAGATGCAGTGAGTGTGTCGCGCAAAATCCAGCGAGAGCATATTTCATGCCTACATAATCGGCAACGGCTTTTTCCAATTTTTTTATATGTTGTTCAAATGTTTCGTAGAAGCCTCTTGTTACTCCATCGACTACGTATTCGACTTCCTTCTCGGTTATTGACGGACCAGCAAAGCTGATTTTTTTATACCGCATAAAGACATTAAACCGCTTTATTTTTTTATTATAATTTTTTGGAGCCTCTACCCATTCTATGCGCCCCTTTTTCTTTATCTGCATTAATGGAGTTCTTTTAATTTCTCTGAACCCCAATTTGCTGTAGATATTAAATGCCCGGGCATTGTGGGAAAATGTTTGAAGTTTATATATTTTTATTCCCAATTCTTTTTTTCCCCAGTACATCATCTTGGAGATGGCGTCTGTCATAATTCCGGGATGTAGAGGTTCACCACGGACGATATTGTCGATCTCATAAGTCATATTGTCGAAATCGAAGCGAAAGAGGCCAATATGGCCAATATATTTTCCGTCAGCTTTTATCATAAACAGTAACCGATCCGTCGTATCAATTACTTTCTCCTTTAGCCATTTTTTAGTTCCTTCCTCTGTGACTTTAAATTGGGCCGGAAACCATTTTTCGTGCATTTTCCTCCACTTTGCAAGAAGCCTAATGATTTCTTTATTTTGTAGATTGACTTTCGTCAAGAGGATAAGTTGATAATTATTTCGGTTGTGTTCAAGATTAAGAGTTAGATCGCCATAAGCTGAGGATTTAAGCTGTTTTATTTTGTCTAAGATTCGTCGTTTTAGATAATTTGAAGTTAAAGACATAATAACAGAACTTACGCACTTAGCTGTCATCGCGAGTCCCGCCCAAGGCGGGACGTGGCGATCTCAAATGAGATTGCTTCGGCCGAGTCTTCGGCCTCGCAATGACAATCTAAACTAAAATTAACCGCGTAACTTCTGATAATAAATTAGGAATTTGAATATGCTAATATTTTTTTGTATTCCTGTCAAGCGATACTATTGCTGAACCACCTGCAGTTGTTTAGCTTTGGAACCATAATCGAGTTTTTGTCATTGCGAGGAGCGAAGCGACGTGGCAATCTCTTTTATCGTTTTGGGATTGCTTCGCTTCAACATTCACCGCTCGCAATGATAGAAAGAGCTAAATGGCACAAAGTGCAGGTGGGTCAGATACTATTGTTTTTATTTAAAGTTTTATTATACTCTTTAAACTATTATGTTCAAGAATTTATTCATAAAAATGTGGGCGAAGGCAATGGAAAATAATCTAAGTAATATTTTAAGGTTGTGTGACCGAAAAAAAAATGCGAATTTTATCGATTTGGGATGCGATGACGGCATATGGACTTTAAAAGTTGCCAAAAAGATCGGAACAAAAAATATTTTTGGGATGGACTATATAGAAAAACAATTAAAAAAGGCAAGAGTAAATGGGGTAAAAACTAGAAGAGTTGATTTAAACAAAAAATTTCCTTTTTCAGATAATAGTTTTGATGTAGTTCACTCGAATCAAGTAATTGAACATCTCACAGAGGTTGATGGATTTGTATCGGAAATTTATAGAATATTGAAACCAGGCGGCTACGCTATTGTGTCAACTGAAAATTTGGCCAGCTGGCATAATGTTTTTTCATTGTTGATGGGTTGGCAACCTTTTTCGATGCACATAAGCAAAAAATATCATATAGGCAATCCCCTCTCGCCCCATTTTGAAGAAAATCTAAGAGAAGGTTGGACACACGTTATAATTTTTACTTACTACAGCCTGCAAGAATTGTTTAAAAAGTACAATTTTATTATTGCTGCTGCGAAAGGATCGGGTTATTATCCGTTACCCACCTCGTTTGCCAATATTGACCCGTATCATTCACACTTTATCACAATAAAGGCAAGAAAACCTCTAGAACTCATTTTAAAACCTTAACATTTGTCATTGCGAGGAGCCCCGATATTCATCGGGATAAACTCCGCGACGACGCAATCTCAATCATGATAGAGATTGCTTCGCTTCACTTCGTTTCGCTCGCAATGACAATCTAAAGTATAAGGTATTGCAACGGATTCTAATATAAAATCACTTTCTCTTTAGTAGGAGATAAACCAAAGTTAGCACAACAGAAGCAAAAAATATTGAACTTATAATCAAGCCTAGGTAAACATAACTCTGGGGTTGAAAAAAAAGAGTGAATTCCAGATTGTAATTCCCATAAAAATCTTTATCGCATTTCTTTAAATGGCATAAACTCTGCGGATCAATTAAAAAGGAGTTCAGTTTTGCCTCATTTTCAAAATGATATTTATCCGGTAAAAAGTAATTTTTTGCGGAGATTGCCTTAAGCCAATTGAATTCTCCTATTCTTAACTTCCAGCTTGGATGGTAATTTTCTGAGAAATTTAAGTAAAAAGTAGATGAGACACTTTTAAGGGCTATTTTATATTCGGTCGGAGTTTTGAGTGAAAAGTCAACGGGAGTATAAGGAATTGATCTGTCAATCGATTCTTTCTCGTTTGTTATATAGATATGAGGTCGATAGTCATAATTTTCGTAAACTGAAACTTTTTCAGCCCTGGTCGAGATTTTGTTTAAATATTTTAAATTATTCAGCCCGTCGATAAAATCTTGACGCTTGCCTGCAAATCTAAAAAAATTATCGTCGTTAGCTTTATCTTCCAGAGGGACAACTACGTATTTGATCGAAGAGAGATCAAGAAGTTGATCAGAAAAATTTGCGCCAAATATATTTCCATTATTTTCTTTGACAAATTTGTTCCATATTCCTAAATTCAAATAATAGTTACTCATCATTGGATGATCATTAGAACGGATTCCCCACTGTGAAGCCAGGGGAATCCACAAGGTTCTAAAGTAGTCTCTTTGTCCGAGGATAAAATCTTTTACCTGAAAGTATTCTTTCGGAATTTGCCTTTGGACGTATAACGATCCCAGTTCTCCTGTAATTATCGGTTTGGCATTCCATAAAAAAAGAAAAGCGATAGCAGCTGTTGCGGCATAAGATAGCAATTTGTATTTCTTTTCCTTTCCCCAGTCTAATGCAACTTTAATAAAAGAGGCGATAAGAACGGCGAAAGATAGGACGATGAAATAACTAAATTTCCCTGATTCCCTAAATGCGTTAAATCCGGGAAGATTGTCAAAGAGCCATTGATAAACATCCGGGAAAGGCGGAAGATTCATTTTTGTTAGGAATATACCAATCAGAGCGAGTAAACCAAAAAAAGCCACCTTTTTATTATTTGTCAAGGCTAAACCTAGAAGTGCTAATGCCGGTATGAGGAAGAATCTTAAGGGCTCGGTTTGAATTATCCAGTCTGCTCTTCCTCCTGTCCAGCCAAAGTGAAAAAGACTCATGATTTTTGCTAATTTTAAATATGAACTGCCAAATAAAGTTCGGTTAAATATTTCATTTGAGGTAAGAGATTGCAGATTTTGCAGTCCTAATACGGCATACAAATTCATTAAGAGAGGTAAAGAGATAACTAGCCCAGCCAAAAAATATACTTTGATATTTGTTTTAGCTTTAGGATCTAAAATGAACAAATGATAGATAAAGTAGAAAAATAGAACCCAACCTATTAGGTAAAAAAAGCGAATTTCAAAGAAGCTTATAATAAAAGCTAAAAGTGCCGCCACAAGTGAATAAGATAACTTCTTATCTTCAAGAGTTTTCATAAAAAAAAGAAAAAGGAATGGCGCAAAGCTCAAGGCAAGGTTAAGAAGAACAGGCCCAGATCGTGAGATAATAAGAAAAGTATTAAAGGTAAATACTATTGAACCTAATAGGCTGGCGATCCTTGAGCGAAGGATATAATAAGAGAAAAAATACATAGATAGAGGAGTCATCAAAGCAACCGGCCAGAGGGTAAATATTCGCTCCAATAACGCCGGTGCAACGTTAAAATTTGCGAGAATTCCTATTAAGAGCTGCAGCGGCCAAAAGAATATTCCCAGATCCACACCGCCAAGATTATTTTCACCTTTCCATATGGTAGGTAAGGATAGAAGTTCTTTTACTTTTTCAAGATGATCTATTGTCCAGTCTCCGTAAGTTATCGGTGATAAGTTAAAGAACCAGACATGATGAACAACGACGGTGATCAGGACGAGAAGTGATATTGGTAAAAAATGCGGAGTTAGTTTTTTTATCATCGTGATAGAACTCATTTTAAAACCTTAACATTTGTCATTGCGAGTAGCCCCGATATTCATCGGGATAAACTCCGCGACGACGCAATCTCAATCATGATAGAGATTGCTTCGCTTCACTTAGTTTCGCTCGCAATGACAATCTAAAGTATAAGGTTTTGCAATAGATTCTAAATTATTATAATATTGCAAAATTAAGTTGATTTTTATTATATCGTTTTTTTATATGATAGTTAAATCCAAAAAAAGAAAATCAGACATAACATTTATCATTGGGACTTTTAACGAGGAAAAAAGGATCACTTACCCGATTAAATCATTTCTACCTTACGGTGATGTACTAGTTGTTGATAACTACAGTAGCGATAAAACTGTTGAGATAGCCCGTTCCTTAGGAGCCAGAGTAGTTAAACGTAAAAACAAAGGCTGGACAGATGATGAAGACTCGGTTAATTTTGTGCTGAAGCATATCAAGACAGATTGGACCTATTGGGGAGGAGCAGATGAAATGGTTTCAAAAAAGTGTTTAGAGTTGTACAAAAAAGTAGCTTTAGAAAATAAGTATAAAGTTGTTATCCAAAGAAAAAAAACACTTCTTTATGAATCGGGAACGAATTTTATTATTAACTTTATAAACATGCATTTTTTTAAAAGGGACGCGCTGGATTTTAAAAATAACCTAATGCATCAGAAGGGAAGATTCTCATCCCATGTGAAACCTTCAGAAATTTTGTATCTACCACCAATAGATGAGTACTCCGTCTATCATTTCTCTGTATACACAAGTGAAAAACTTATGAACGTTACTAATATATATTCATCCCATCAGGCTAAACTAATCTCACGTCGATTTTTAAGACTAAAGTTAATTTTTATACCTGTGTTGAGCTTTTTTTGGCACTACATACTGGGAGGCCTTTTTACATTAGGAATGAGAGGTTTCATTATCTCTATGCAATTCAGCCTTTATTATTTTTTAACTTACTCAAAAGCGTACGAAATAGAACATAATATAACAATGGAAGCGATAGAAAAAAGTTTTGTTAAAGATAAAAAAACGCTTCTGCTCACTTCTCCTAAATCGAGTATCTTTAAAAAAATAATAGGGAAAATATCAGTTGTACTGATCTCATTTTTACATAAGAAATTTAAATTTAAAAATTCTGATCTTACTATTAAATCTAAATCAAATGACGAACAGATTAAAAAAAGTATTAGCTAAAAAAATCTCCATAAGATATCCTTTTCATATAATTAATATTCCCTTAATAACAAAACTTTACAACACTGCTTTTTCTAATTCAGATTCGTCTTTGAGAAGATTTGTGGTTAGTCTTCCAGTCTTGTTAATTTTTTATTTTCTCCAGCGGTATAGTCCATTTAAATCTAATGGAGCATTTAGCTATAAACTTAAAAATAAATACAAGACCATTTTTTTTAATGCGAGAAATACCCAATATCAAGCATTATATAAGGATTTATTTCAACACGGATATGAACCAGAGGTGATGGCCCTTTTAGATATTATTATGCCTCCGTCAGGAACGTTTTATGATATTGGTGCGAATTGGGGTTACTTTTCCATGTATGTAGCTTCAAAACCCGGCTTTAAAGGAAGAATTTTAGCTTTTGAACCTTTTCCTAGCTCATACCAAGATTTAAAGGATGTTATTGAACAAGCTGAATTAACCGACACTATTGAATGTTATCCTGTTGCGTTGTCTAATTTTGAGGGAAATGCACATATTCAACTTCCAGACCATATCCACAGCGGTTTTGCCACAATAAGAAATAATAATAGTAATTTTTTTTCACCTAGAGTCAAGGTTACAAAACTTGATACCATAGACCTGCTTTCTCCATCGGTACTAAAAATTGATGTAGAAGGTTCAGAATACTTTGTTCTAATTGGTGGTAGAAATGTATTAGTTAAATACAAACCCATGATAATTTTCGAGAATATAAGAGATTTCAAAGACGTTGATAAAACGTTGAAACCTTTATTTTTTTTAAAAAAGTTGGGGTATACTTTTTTTATTCCATGTTGGCTGAAACAAAAAAAGAGTCACTTCGTCTTTTTATCACCAGAAGATCCAAGGTACTCTAAGCCTATGGATACGTTAGCGTTAATACCCATAACATTAGAGAAAAGATTTCTTTATTATAATCAAATCAACATTTTTGCATGCCATAAAAATAATCTTCCCGATCTTTATAAATTATTCAATAAAATATGAGTTTCGCACTTCCTGTCATCCTGAGGAGTGGAACGACGAAGGATCCCTGCCTGCGCAGGCAGGCGCGAGAGATTCTTCCCCCGATTAAATCGGGGTCAGAATGACAACTGCGAAATTCGTGTAAAAAATAAAAGATTTTTAAATTAACTAAAAAAAGCGGATTGCATTCTTTTTGCTGTTGTATCAATGCTAAATAACTTCCCTGTTTTTCGGCAGTTTAATTCAAATTTATCCAGATAAGATTTTCCGCTTAAATAATTTTTATAAATATTAATTATCCCGTTAAATATTCCATCTTTATTAACGGTCTCTATAAACCATCCATTTATGCCTGGTTTGAGCATATCTTTCGGGCCTTCAGTTTTTGTAGCTAAAACAGGAATTCCGCTTGACCAGGCTTCAACTAAGACGAGCCCAAAGGGTTCCTCTCGCGATGACAAAAGATAGATATCGCTTTTGGCATAGAGTTGGGGTATTTGTTCATACGTGACGTAACCAAAGTCAATAATATTTTTATTTTTTTTACTGTATTCTTGAATTAAGGGTTTAAGCTCTCCACCTCCAATAAATAAAAATTTTGCGTCGTTATTTTTATATACTTCGTTAAATTTTGCAATAGCTTCAAGGGCTATGTCAAATCCTTTTTGCAGTGAATATCTACCCACAGATATAAATACCAGTCCATTGTCCTTTATTCTTTTAACTTTTAGAAATTTTCCAACACGGACACCGCTTGGGATAAAATACACATGTTTGATACCCCAAGTTTGCTCTAAGAATATCTTGTCTTGCGCGTTTAGAGTTTGGTGAAAATCAAAAAATTTAAGTACAAATCTAGCAACATACTTCATATAAAAATTGTGAAATTTTGAGGAGTGGAATATGGGAGCATGGTGTCCAACAACAACTTTTTTTCCGGTTAGCAATTTCAAAATTGCTATAAGTATGTCTTGTCCTGCAAATCCGTGGATAAAGTGAACATTGTCAGCTTCCCTAAATTTTTTAAGAAGGAACACAAATATGGCCGGGGTCGGAATGATAGTTCCAAATAGTATAGGAAAATTTAACTGCCTATAAGGCGTTTTTTGAAGCTGTTGTTTTAAATAGTTGGAGCTCCAATGGTTGTAACCCAGGTTGGCGCTAATAATTTCGATATCGAAACCGAATTGTTTTTTGAGAGAATTGGTGATATCGCAGTGCCATCGTTCACATCCGCCGCCCGACTGGAGCTTTACGGGAGTATAAAAAAGGATTTTCACAACTTTATTTTTTTGAAATTTGGGTCAGTCCGAAGCCAATCGGCATAGGATTTTATAGATTCTTCAATTGAGCGTTTAGGCTTCCAGCCAAGCTTTTTTATTTTTCCCGTGTTTGAGAAAATGTGTCGCGTATCCCCTATTCTAAATGACCCATCTCTTATTGGTTCGATATGTGTGTTTAAAACTTTCTGAACAGTCTTATAAAATTCGTTGATTGAATACTTTTTACCTCCGCCGACGTTGAATACTTCATAGTTTGCTTTTTTATTTTCAAGAACAAGAATATTTGCGTCAACCGCATCGTGAATATTGACAAAATCTCTAATTTGATTGCCGTCTTCAAAAATTGTTGGCGGCTTTCCGGCTAAAAGATGGGTGACAAAAATTCTCAAAGCACCTGAATACAGGTTAAAAGGCGATTGGCGAGGGCCTTGAACTATGGAGTATCTCATTGCAACTGTTGGGATCTGATAGCGTTTGCCTAAATGAAGACCGATCTTCTCCTGGCTATATTTTGAGATTCCATATTGGTTGTGTGGATCGATAAAATCCTTTTCTATAACCCATTGTGGTGTTAGAGACAGCTTATGGTATGGGCAATAAAAATCCCATTTTTTCTTTTTTAAATCTTCGATCATTCTAAGAGACGGGAATACGATATGATCTTTTTTACACTTGTATTTTCCCTCGCCATATATTGCTTGGGAAGAGGCAATGATAACTTTTTCAATAGATAATTTTTTTTCTACGATTATTTCATACAAAAGCGCAGTTCCTCTTGCATTTACGTCGAAGTATTTGCTGAAGTTCGGCAGATAATCTTGATATGCTGCAAAATGAAAGACAAGATCAATTTTTTTTAAAGCTTTTTCCCAGCTTGTTTTAGACCTGACGTCTCCTATAATTAATTCGGCTTCTTTATTTAAATAATTTGGCTTGCCAAAAAGGTGGACTGGTTTTGCCAAGGAGTCCATCATCCGTACTTTATAGCCTTTTTTAATAAGTGCATCGACGGTATGCGATCCAATAAAGCCAGCGCCGCCAGTTACAAGAATACTCTTGTTCATAAGAACAACCCGTTAACGCGTTAACGGGTTAACGAGTTAACAAATTAATTAAATTATTATACCTTTCCTGCGTACCTATATCCATCATTAATTCTGATGTATGATAAGCATAAAGAGGAATTTTTTTTAAAAGAAGTGGAATAAAATCATGAGCAAAGTCAAAGGGGACTTTTTTTGGCAGATATTTCAAGACTCGCTTGTTAATAATATATAATCCAGAACTATTAATTCCCGACCTCCTTGAATGTGGTGCTTTGATCCATTTGGTAATTTTTTGATTATGATCTATATCCAAGAGATCGCTATCCTTGGGATGCTTTGCTTCGTGTACGGCTAGAGTATACAGCGACTTTTTTCTTTTGTGATAGTCTAACATCTTCAAAAGATTAACTTGCATATAGACATCCCCATAGAGGACAAAAAAATCACCCCTCAACACATCTTTGAAATTATGAAGCGCTCCGGCAGATCCTAAAAGTTTGGGTTCGTTTGCATATTTTATCCGAACTCCAAATTTTCTCCCTTCTCCAAAGTAATTTTGAATTTTGGCTGGTAAAGTAAAAAGATTGATTAAAATTTCATTAATTCCATATTTATGAAGAAGCAAAATATGGTGTTCGAGAAGCGGTTTGCCTTGGATATTAATCATCACTTTTGGAATCTTTTTAGTCAAAGGATAAAGTCGAGTTCCTTTCCCTGCTGCCAGAATTATAGCCTGCATGGTTTTTTGTTATTAAAAAAGTTAACGGGTTAACGCGTTAACGTGTTGAAATAAATTTTATCGATGCTTCAAATAAATTTTTTGCAATATAATCAGGTTTTACATTAAACTTTCTATCTTTACCTCCGTAACCTGTTTTCAATAAGATGCTAGGTATTCCTGCATTTTTAGCTGTTTGAATGTCCCTCGTCGAGTCACCGATTAAAAAAGAATTTTCGAGTGCAATTTTAAAATTTTTAACAGCTTTTTTAATTAACCCAATGTTTGGTTTTCTATCTTGACAATCTTTTCTATATTTTGAAAGATCTGCATTTGGATGGTGAGGACAGAAATAAATTGCGTCGATTCTGGCACCCTTTTTTCCCAATCTTTTTAATAACTCCATATGAATTTTTTTTAGCCTTTCTTCACTTATCCAGCCTCTTGCCACTACAGGCTGGTTGGTAATGATGATGACCAAAAAGCCACTTTGATTGAGTTTTCTTATGGCGTCAGCCGCATGGGGCAGGAGTGTAAGTTGTTTGACGTCTCTTAGATTATCAACTTCTCTATTAATAACACCGTCTCTATCTAAAAAAACTGCTTTTTGCATAAATGTTATTTCCTTTTGAGGAGGTGGTCAAAATAGTCCTTGAAATACTGTGTCATAAGATGGAGTATCGTAGCATGTACGCTTTCAACAACACTGTATTCTCCTTTTTCTGTCTGAATATGAATCTTGGCATCGGCAAGTTTGTTCAAAGCTCCTCCGTCAAAACCTGAAAGGCCAATGATTTGAACTTTATGTTTCTTGGCAAACCTAACTGCTTTTATTACATTTAAGGAATTCCCAGAGCTTGAAATGGCAATGATAATGTCATTATCCTGTAAATAATTTTGGAGGGGACCTAAAAAAACCATATCGTACCCAATGTCGTTTGCCCAAGCGGTTAATTCTTCTTCTGTTGTTGGTAGTCGAATTGCCTGAAATCGACGTACACTTTTATCTAAGTGATGGCTAAAAACAGTTTTGTTGAAATCACTGACCCAGTGAGTAGCTAAAGCTAAGGATCCGCCGTTGCCAAAAACATAAATTTTCCCATCCTGTTCATATACTGCTTCCAGGAGGTTGAGGGCTTTAGCTATTTCAATAACTGGTAATTTACTGAGCGCTATATTCATTTTTTGGGTAAACTTTTTAATATAATTTTCCATTGTTTTTAAGATCAGCGTTAAATAATATTTCTGCGCCGGATTGTACAAAACGAATTGGGATTTCTCTAAATTCTAACAACTTTAGACTTTGAGCCTTTTTTTTCAGAGCTTTTCGAATGGACTGTTTTTTTTCGAGTGGTGTAATAAATAATAAGCAACCTCCTCCGCCGGCGCCCAGGATTTTTCCTCCCCAAGCTCCAGCTTTTATTCCCCCCATATAAAGTTCGTTAATGACAGAATTTGAAATTGTTGAGGCTAAGCTTTTTTTATAAAGCCATGCCTCATGAAGTAATTTTCCCAGCATTATTATTTTTCCGGCAAAGAGATATTTCGTAAACTCTTCCACTGAGTTTGCCATTTTTTTTAACACTTTAATTTTTTTTTGAATATTTACTTTTTGTTCCTTTAGGACACTAGAAGCATCGCGAGTCAACCCCGTGAAAAAAACGAGAAGATGATTTTCAAATTCAAGCTTTTTTCGGTAATCCAGAAGCAAGGGCTTTACTACGACCGAATTATCTGACTGAAAGTCAATGATATTTAATCCACCAAATGCTGCTGCATATTGGTCTTGTTTGCCAATTGGTTCACCAAGCAATGTTAACTCTAACCGACAGGCAAGTTCAGCAGCCTCAGCTGAATCTAATTTTTTACCCAGAAAAGCAGATAATCCTTTAAGAAGGGCGACAGAAAAACTTGACGATGAACCCAAACCGGTCTTAGCAGGCAAACTTGCAAAAGAAGCAATTTCAATCCCTTTTTTTATGCCAAGATCGAGCAACGCCGCTTTAATACGCGTATGTTCCAGCAAAGCGGGTTTTTTTACAGTTTCCGAAATAGAATATCGAGCAGAAATGTAGGGAATGAGAGGAGTTCTATTGATAACGACGTAGACGTATTTATCTACCGTTGTAGATATAACTCTACCGGGAGAACGTTGATAAAAATCAGGTAGATCGGTTCCTCCACCGACAAAACTAATTCGCAGAGGTGCACGAACAACAATCATAGTTATGAACGTTTTATGGCTTGAATTATAATAATTCTTCCCTTTGTCAAAAATGTTTTAGTCAAAAGATTGCTCGCGACATAAAATCGAGAACCGAGGTTAAAAACGTCGACATTTTTTTTATTTGTAATGAAACCGTGTTTTTCTAGAAGTAGCTCTAAGGCTTGGAAAGTGAAATAACGGAGGTGTCCAGAATTTGGTGGTTCAATTTCGTTTTCTATCATCCAGGGAATTTTACCTAAAAGAATTGTTATTCGTGATCCAAGCGAGGCTAGATTTGGGGTCGTGATAATGAATTGACCGTTGGGCTTTAATAGCCTATAGATTTCTTTTAAAAATGTATTTACATCGTATAGATGTTCTATAACTTCACCAGCCAGAACGGCATCAAATTCATTTTTAGGGAATGGGAGTTTTTCATCAACCGTTTTTACCCATCTTGCGTCGAGCTTTTTTTTTCGACAAAGAGAAATCGCAGGTTTTGAATTATCAACGCCGACGACATATTTTGCCCGTTTTTCTTTAAGAATCTGCCGCATAATATATCCATCCCAACATCCAATATCGAGAAGTTTTTCACAGGGGTCTATCATTTGGATCATCTTATTAATTCTTATTTCTGTCATTGGATTGAGTTCTTGAGTATAGGAGTGGGAGTATCTTTTTGAGTTCGATTTTGTCGTATCCATACATAGAAAATCTGAAATTCTAAATTCGAAATCCGAAATAAATTTTAATATCTAAAAATTAAATCCAAAATAATACCAAACTCTTTTTTGGCAATTTTATCCCAATCGTAGAGATTGGCAAATTTTTTTGCTTCAAGCGTCAAAAGATTTTTTGTTTGTTGAGTGGACTTATCATAAGCCAGAATTTTTTTTACAACTTCTTTTGTGCTACCATTTTCTATTATATAAAGACATTTCCATTTTTCTAGTATGTCTTGCTGAGAAGAGACTACTTTCATATTGTAAACTATTGCGGGTAGGCCGAAGGAAAGTCCCTCAAGAATTCCAATCACAGGAAATAATGGCTCGTATCTTGCCAGATGCAGGAATAACTGACTTTCAGCTAG
>MFZO01000038.1 GCA_001788015.1 Candidatus Roizmanbacteria bacterium RIFCSPHIGHO2_02_FULL_38_11
TACTTTATTCACTTTTTCTTCGGTAACATTATTTTACCTAGCAACACGAGATTGCTTAATTCGATAAAAAGAGTATACTTAGTTAGGAATCAAATGAAAAAACTGCTAAAAGACACTAGACATCGATATCGCTGTCCTTTCTGCAAGAAAGAGATCATTTCTTCAAAAAAAACAGAAATTTTTTATCGGAGCAACTGGATAAACGGCTGCTATGATTGTTTTTCCCTATCGATTAGTGAATTAACCACAGCCAACTTCCAGCTAAAAAATTACAACTAGATGGAATATAGGCTTTTGTTAGCTCCGATTGGATATTCACCTTTTCAAAACCACTCCACTGCGAATTTATCAGCCCTTCATAAATACCACTTGACCAGACAAGGCGGAAATTTTCAGCGTAGTTTTGAACAACTTGCGGTCGAAAATTATCAACCAAAGAATTTTGCGTAATCGATTCTGATTTTTTCCAGGTTTCGCCAAAGTCAGACGATATCCAGCTCTCTATCTCTAACTTAGCACGTTTTTTGCTTAAATAGACTTTATAAACGTTATTGGGATCAATAACTATCCCGCCTGAAAAAAAATTGCCCGAATCATAGAGCATTGAAGAACTCGTAATACTACTCATAACCCAAGATGATCCGTTCCATCTTGCAAAGCGAAATTCGTGGTAGGGATCGTCTTTATAAGCAAAAACAATAAAAGGATTATAACCTTCGTCAACCACAATGTCCCAGACAAAATCCGGTTTATCACCTGAATCAAAAACCAAATCGGCGTTGACTTCGGTAATGGGGAGCATTAAGTCTGTTCCTTCTCTTTTTTTCCAGTTCACTCCACCATCATCACTGTAGGTATAATAAACATTCTCCTTGGGTGGGATAGAAACCGCTTTGTTCCAGGCAACATGGATTTGGTTGCCGCTTGTGTAGACAAAAGCATAGACGCCATCATCGGCAAAATCAATTAGTTTTATCGGATCTCCCCAGTTTTGTCCGCCATCAGAAGAAATCTTGAAATACTCGTCAGAATTATAATAAACACCTCTTCGGTAAAACAAAACTATATTGCCATTATTTAATCTTTTTGCCTGAGGATAATTATAAGTGGTATGCGCGTCTGGATCGTTGATTCGCTTTCTTTCACTCCAAGAGAAAATGTCTTCGGCGCCGACGCTTGTCTTCATAAAAAAAGCGCCGTTGACATCGTGAACTACGTAAAAAATTAACAGCTGCCCGTCTGGAAGAATCAACAGGGAAGGGGCGTTATGGTCGTCTTGGGCTTCGATCCCATAATCCGGATATAAGTCATCAACCGTATAAATTTCCGAAAAAGTTTTGTTTTTATGATCATAAAATCTCATCTGCACCTTTCCCCTGTTCCCGATCCAAGAAATATAAGTGCGGTCATGTTTACCCACGAATCTAATTGCCGCTGGTTTCTGTATCCACTCCAAGACTGAAGATCGAGCAACCGGGTTCTTGTCAATTATCAGACAACCGTGCAGGTTTTTAATCAAAAACCATACCAGAATAAAACCCAAAAAGATCAAAACAAGTTTATGGATTCTAAAACCTCCATTCTTGATTTTCGCAATAATAGAAATAAAGTAAGTTATTCCAAGGCTTAGCAGTATGACCAAGATGGTTCGGACTGCAGGGATAGACCAAAATGACAAACCTTTGCTGATCTTAAAAATAAAGTCAAGAGCAATATAGTGGATAAAAAACAATTGATAAGATCTCTGACTGATATATTGAAAAATTCTTCTTAAAAACCCCCTATATAAAACGTCAATTCTACTTACTATCAGCATAAAACAAGTGATCGCAATACCATACGTGAGATAGATTGCATCAGGCGGGTACTTGTGTCGAGTTAAAACCAGTTCACTAAATGTTGAATTTGTAAATCTGACGGTGAGGAAAAAGAAGATAAAAGCCATTGATCCGATGATTAAATATCTTTTAATAATGGTGGGTAAGGAATTGCCTTTTTTTTCTTTTGAATGGATGAAGATCGAAAGGAAAATAATATTTATCCAAGAAGCCCACATCACATAGCGATAGCCGCCGCCTTGAAAAGAAGTGAGTGTGAAATAGAAAGTTGAGGCAAGTGAAAAAGATATGAAAAGTAACAATAATAGCTTTTTTCTAAGACTGCGGATTATCAGGGGAAATAAAATAGTCAGCTGAATAAAAAGAAAGGGAAACCAGTTAAAATCTATGCCGCCTATGAGCAATATCGACTGGATAATAAATTCAGGACTCTTTTTAAGCCCTAATCCATCAAAGTATCTGGGAAATAAATACCAGAGAGAATAATGGGCTACCAGATATAAATAGAAAGGAATCAGAAGCCTAACCAACCTTTTCCAATACCATGACATTGTGCTTGAGAAGCCGCTAAATGCATTCTTATACTTAGCTGTCAATACATATCCTGAGCAGAAAACTAAACCTATCACTACAAAATGCAGATAATTCCAAATTGTAAAAATTAATCGGTCAGATAAATAATAAGAGAGAGCATGGGTGATGATGATGACAATAATCGCGACTGTCCGTAAAAAATCTATGTGATCATATCGATAATTTTTCATCTAGGTATTATCCTATCGAATTAAAGTTGAAGAAAACATTATACCTAAACAAAAGTAAGAGCTGTACCGATCTTATTGACTCGTCCGGTTCTTCCGATACGGTGGATATATACTTCGTATGATTCAGGCGGATCATAGTTGATGACGTGGGTAACGTTGCTGATATCCAGTCCCCTCGATGCTATATCGGTAGCTAAAAGTATTTGGATTTCGTTTCTTTTGAATTTATCCAAAATTCTCAAGCGTTGCGATTGTCTTTTATTTCCATGAATCACATCAGCATTAAATCCCCTCTTGAGCAATTCTTCCGACAGCCGCTGGACACCCCATTTTGTTCTGCCGAAAATGAGAACTTTCTCAAATTCTTTTTGAATTAGCAGATCATGTAGTTTTTCTATTTTTCTGGTTTTATCGGAAATTCTGATAACATCGTGTTTGATATTCTGCAGCATATCCTGTTTTTTAACCGACACGGTAACTGGATTTCGGACAAAACCGTTAAGTATTTCCCTGACTTTTCCATCAACTGTGGCAGAGAAAAAAAGCGACTGGCGTTTACTTGCCAATAATGATATGAAGTATTTAATTGATGAAAGAAATCCTATGTCGACCATTTGGTCGACTTCATCCAAAACAATTATCTCGAATGTTGAGAGATCCAAGCTCTTGTGTTCGATCAAATCCTTCATTCTGCCCGGAGTTCCGATCACAAAATTAGGATTTCTCCTCAAATCATTTTTTTGCCTGAAAAGATTTACTCCTCCGATAACCAGAGCACAATAAATATTCATTCCTCTGGCAAATTCCAAGAACTCATTTTTTATCTGGACGGCTAGCTCTCTGGTCGGAACTATAATCAAAACTTTCTTATTTCTGTTTTGTGCAACTTCATTTAGAAGAGGCAGCAAAAATGCCGCTGTTTTTCCTGTTCCGGTGTTGGCAATTCCTATGACATCTTTTCCTTCTAAGATTAAAGGTATCGTCTGGTCTTGGATGGGAGTAGGCACAGTATAGCCGCGGGCAGAGATATTTCTTTTTAAAATGTCGCTTATGGGAAAACTGGCAAAAGAATTAATTGCCGTATACGGTTTTTCTTCGGCCGGAGCATGAGTATTATTTCTGATTAAATTCGACGGGTCAAAAGATTTGATAGGTCGGCGCCTATTATCAGAAAATTTTCTTTGGAAACGATAATTATTATGTCGATACATAGATCTTGGAAAAAGTGAAAATTATAAGGGAGTTTTAATAGTGAGTACGGTGAAGTGCTGAACTGGAGCTTCTTCTTAACCTAAGTCAATATCTCAACTCTATGAATCATAGTATACCATATTCTTATCCTAAAGTATTACCATTTTCACATTGAATCATTAGTGTAATTAATCAGTTTAATAATTGTATTATTTCTTTCAATCTGTTCTTTTAATCTTTTTTCAGGTATAACCTTTTCCTAATTCAACCAATAATATTGAAGCGTCAGCATGATATCCATCATTGACCTGCGTAAAACCATATAAGGCAATAATTTTATCTCTAAAGCTGAAAGAGATATATTTTTCTGAAATGTATCAACGATCAATTTAAACCGACCATTGTTAAACTTTTTGGTCCCCCAGGGAAAGGCAATCCAATATGAGAACTCCCCAAGATCATAGACGGCTGGATCATAGGAGAGAGCAAAATCTATGATTCCCACGTTTTCCCCATCCTTAAAAAGTGCGTTCATTTCGTTCAAATCCCCATGTATGAGTTGTTTTGGAAGCCGTTTAAAATCAGAAAAGATGCTAAATAACATATCAATCGTCTCGATAACCGGTTGTTTAATATCGCTAGAACAAGATAATTTAAAAATCTTCGGCTTAAAAATACGGTAACAATATTCGATATTTCCGTCCTTTATATATTTATCGTTTTTATTTTTTATAAAATCGGGGACGTCGTATTCCTTAAATGAAGAAATTATAGCAGTTCTTACCTAGTGCGAGGAATTATCAATACACAAACAGCCACTCTCCCCTTCATGAAAAAAATTATACTAAGAAGTTTTAACCCTTCGATTTCACTCTTTGAATTTGATCGTGACAGGAAAAATAAGTGAAACGGTAATTTATACAGTCCCTAATTAGCTATTCTAATTGAAATCGTTACGGTTATAATTATCCTCATATGGCTTTTAACCGGGAAGAAAAAAATCTGATGTTTATCCAGGCATTGAGTTATTTTAGTGCGGCTTTGGCCGGCATTTTTGTCACTGTATATTTTTTCAGTCACAGCGATCTGAAAACCACAATTTTCTATAATTTAATTTTATATATTACCCTACTATTTTTTTACGTCGCTTCCGGTTGGACTTTGAGAATAGTATCGTCGGCTTTCTTAATCCGAATCAGTTTATTCAGCAGTGCTCTTTTTTATCTGGCATTATTTCTTTTAAAAGAGCAATCGGTTAAATTTATAATCCCGTTAGGCCTTTTATCCGGCTTTAGCGCCGGTAATTACTGGGCGGGCTTCAATTTAAACCAGTATCTATTTACCAATAAAGAAAATCGTGTCGAATATTTCGGATCCGTGACCGGAATCATTAATTTTTTATCGGCATTCGCGCCCTTCATCGGAGGAGCAATTATAAGTCTGTTCATCTCGTTTAATATGTTTGGCCGTGAAGCAGGTTATAGTTTTTTATTTCTTTTAGTCTTTATCCTTTTGATAATTATGGTTTTTTTAGTCGGTAAACTGCCCAGCCATGAAATACCGAATTTTTCTTACAGACATATCATTTTCCATAAACGATCAAGAAACTGGATATTACTTCTTTGGCAACAAATTTTTTTAGGATTATATGATACCTCTTCAGGGTTAGTCATAGGCATATTATTCTTTTTAATTTTAAAAAATGAATTTAATTTAGGAGGAACCCAAACAATTGCTTATGTTTTAGGAGCATTGGGGAGCATTATTTCGATTAAAATCCTCAATAAAAATAAAAACTTCTATTGGGTAGGCAGTTTGGGATTGGCAATCGGAATTGGATTATTTGCACTTTTGAAAAATTGGTATGGAATTATTCTTTATATTATAGTTACTGGTTTTTGCGCACCTTTTCTTAATAATTGGCTCTCCAATATATATTTTAAAACCATGGACGAAATAGATACTCATTGGACAGAAAAATACCATCTGATGTTAGAACGGGACATCGCTTTAGGTATCCCAAGGATTTTGAGTTTTCTTTTTCTCTTTATTTTCGTACAGTTTGGAGATCAGATAAAATTAGCCCAATTCTGGCTTTATTTTTTACCATTTTTTCCCCTCATTCTTGGTCTATTGTTAAATAAGATGAGCTACGAATCCAAAAAATTTCTTGTTTGAAATAATACGAATATATTTGGAATGAAGGAAGTTATTATTCTCCAGGACCTGTTTTTTCAATATAAGAAATGTTCCTGATTCCGTTTAACAATTTCCTATTAATCGAACTTTGTGCTTTATACTTATCTCCCTGTTTATTGAAAATATGCTCAACGATAAGTTTAAAATCATTAAAATATTTTTCTTTTTTATAAGCCAACGCTCTCATGAATAATAAATTCTCAATGGAAATTATTAAGTAATTAGCTTTTTCAATTGCATCTTTTCGATAGTAATCGTAATCAAATAAACAAATCGTTCTCCATATTTCAAACTCATGTGGACAAACACCCAAATCCCCCCATAAATCTTTCACGCGGGTAAGGTATAGTTTTATTAAGTTAACAATATCTTCTTCGCTGACAATTAAATCGACATCTTTACCCGCTTTTCTCAATCCGTAATATTCCATTGCCTTTCCGCCAACCAGCAGAGGTTTTTTCTTAAAAGAGTATTTTAATTTTTCTAAATTCAGATCCATATGATTAGTATATCAAGAAGTCCGAACGCCTTGAATTAAAATTTCCTTTTCAGATTTTTTCCATTTTCTGACTTGCCGCTCTCTTTTCATAGCAAGCTGAATTGTTGAATATTCTTCTGAGTAAACCAGCTTGACGGGTTTTTTGGCTCTTAAATATTTTGCGGATTTATTTTTATCAAAATTGTGTTCATCAATTCTTCTCTGGAGATTATTTGTTTGACCGCAGTAAAGAGAATCATCAGAACAGCGGACGATATAAAAGAAACAACTCATGTTTTTTTATCCTCTTCAATTATACTCAGGATTTTTTAGATAAGAATTATTAATAAGGATAACTACCAGTATCTATACTTTTGAGGATTTTTGAGTAGTAATCCATAAACATTTTAAAAGACATTATGATTGCGTAAATTGATAAAATAGTAAGAATAATTGAGATTATGCCAATAATCCGAGCTTTTCTATCATCTTGACGTAGATATTTGAAGGCGTATCCTAACCCAAACGGCGGCAGGAAAAAACTGACCGAATAAATCACCAGCTGTCTCAATACCGAGGTAGAAAGAGGTTTGACTCGTAAGATATTTCCGCAATTGGGGCAAAAATTCCAATTTACTTGTATAGGTTGTTTACAAACAGTACAGGCAGTGCCTACTTCCATGTATTTAGTTTATCATCCCTGGAGAGAAATGTAATTAATTGCCGGCTTTTTTACTGCCGACTACCACGATGACGTCTGACGAATCTGAAGCGGAGAGCGACTCGTCTTTGCCTAAGGTATAAGACTTACCAATGAGATTCTTAAGTTTTTCTAAAAATGCTTTTTCCACGTTCTTTTTAGCCTGAACAATCGTATCTACATAGTCATAGTTGTCTGCATTGCTCGTTTCTACAACCTCAAACCCACCTTTCTCAAGGATCTCCTGCAGCTTAGACGCCTCTCCCGTGATTCCGCTCCCGTTTAATACCTTGATCGGATATTTGTCAAGCTTTGCTTCCTCTGTCGAAATTACTGTCGGTTCAACTTTCGTTATCGTCGGCTTCATTGAAGTTTGTATGGTTATATTCTTCTCTCCTTTTTTGGAGTTATTGGAAAGAAACATCCATGCTCCGCCGACGACTAACAAAATAAATAATATTACACCAACAATCCATAAGAAAGACTTACCCGAAGGTTTGTCTACCGAAGCTAAAGGTTCTACTTGACTAATCGGAACAGAAATCGGTGGCGGAGATGAAGACGGTGGAGATGACACCGAAGCCGATATTACTTCCTCGCTTTTTACTTCGTTTGTTTTAACATCAACGGTCGGTAAAACTTCCTTTTGCTCGCTTACTGTCTTATCTTCTTCTTTTGACACGGGAACAATTTCTTTCTCTGGCTCTGCCTTCTCTGGAAGCAAATTTTTTGGTGGTTCAATTATATTTTGATCTTTGGTTTCGATCGGGATTTGTTTGTCAATTTTCTTCTTCCTGCCTGAAGTTCTCATAGGCTTATTTATTCATCATGCTAACTGATATTGAAAAACTTGTCAAATATCGAATTGCATATCGCCTCTGGAGTGAAAAAGAACGTTAAAGTTTTCCTAGTGAAATTTAAGCGATTATATATACTAAATTACTTCTAATCTTCATAGCAAAAATTACAGCTTTTTAACTCGGTTTAAAATAGCCGATAATATTAAAAAAATAAACACAGAATATCGTTTTTTATCTCAAGTAACTAAATTCTTACCAGTTGAAAAATATCCTATAATATGTTATACTACACCGCTATAATCTATGGCACAGCCGATTTTAATTGCTTTAACAGCCGGAATACTTTTTTCTGCTACCATGGTAACGCAGCCTAGTACTATAGGCATGGTTTTGGCGCATAAAAATTACTCCCTCTCCAACAGATATTCCGTCAAATCTGTAAACGACATTTTTTCAGATAATATTTTGCTTACCTTAGCCTACATGAGTAAAACAGTAAAAAAGGGAAATGCTATCTCCTGGGAAACAGTGAGAACTGAAGGTGAGTATAGATTCATCCTCAGACCCGGCCAAAGCTTTGCGTTCCACGATACAGTGCTTAAAGAGTATGAAAATAAAGTGGCCTTCACCACCAATGCGCATTTTAATGCCAGCGAAGGATTTAAATCAGACGGATGGCTGGTTGGAGATGGCGTCTGCCACCTGGCATCATTTATGAATGCCGTTGCCCGCGACGCAGGTCTTTTGGTAAAAGCTCCTGTTGATCATAGTTTTGCCGATATTCCTGATGTACCTCAACAGCTAGGAGTATCTATTTATTCTCTACCTAATGATACTACAACCAGTAGTCTGCAAAATTTATATATAACCAATAATCGTAATAAAAGCATTGTATTCATTTTTGATCACAAAAAAAACTCCCTCCATATACGGGTAGAAGAACTCACCTAATGCGTCTTTACAACCATTTTTTTCTATAATAAACTGAAAGTGTGAAAGGAAAAATACACCCTTATTTTGCCATATCCGTTATAGCGCTTCTCTCTGTCATTCTTATATACACCTTCTTATCTTCAAAATCTTCTATTCCCTGTGCCAATTCCATAAGCTGCGTCAACAGTCTTCAGCTGAAAGTAGAGAATAATGCGTTGGGAGTTTTTAATAATCAAAAAATTATTCCTCCACCGATTATTCTCTCTGAGAATGACACCAAACCAAGTGTATTAGGAGAGACCAGTACTTCTGAAGAGAAACATGTGTATGTAGATCTCACAAAGCAAGAAGTCTATGCGTTTCAGGGAAATACCTTATTTATGCAGGCTTCGATATCTTCCGGTAAATGGAACCGCACCCCTACAGGAAATTTTACGGTTTGGACAAAAATCCGATCAACCAGAATGACCGGAGGGAGCGGAGCTGACTATTACAATCTGCCAAACGTTCCCTATGTCATGTTTTTCTCAAATAACGAAGTGCCTGCAACTTCCGGTTATAGTTTACACGGCACTTACTGGCATAATAACTTTGGCTATCCGATGAGCCATGGCTGTATAAATATGAAAATTACCGATGCGGAAAAACTCTATAACTGGGCTGATAATAAAATAAAAGTCACTATTTACGGGAAGGCTCCAGTTTAAGGAAAAACTATGAACATAGCAAAACGTAAATCAGGAATAATCGTTGTTATTATCAGTGCTGTAACCCTTAGCATATTGGTTTACCAATACTTTGTGTATAGAACGCGCCAGGAGCCAACTATCTCGCCAGTTACCGCTCTTTCTATCCCTACTCCCACACCGACTGTTATATTCCTTCCCGTAAGCGTAGACTCCCCTGATGGTACGAGAACGCTAACTATGAAATATCAAGAAAACAATACAACAGCAACCTACTCTTTTTTTGCTTCTGAAAAACCCGAAAATCTGGAAAAACTTATAGCTACAAAAACCGTTCCTGCTTTATATACATTCTCTATCCCTGATAATACCTGGTCTCCTGATAACAAATATGCATTCGTAACGGAAAGTACTCCGACAAAAAAAAGCTACTTTATCTTTCCTGCTTCGGAATCCCTGCCTGAAAATAACCTACAGAATACTGACGTACACGCCCTATTTTCGCAAAAATATCCGCAATATATTCTGACTGATATTACCGGCTGGGCTGCACCTAACCTTCTTATAATGAATACGACTGCCGATGGAGGTGAACGCGGCCCTTCGTTCTGGTTCGATATTACTACTCAGGTCTTTATTCAACTCGGTGCACTTTTTTAATTAAGAAATAAAAAGCTTGTCTTTACGTTCCGAAACTCAATTTGATGAACTTCTTCAACCTGCCATTCCTACTAACGTGCTGCGAACCGTGGACGAAGTCCGAACTTATTTTAAAACTTTAGAAGGTACATTGCATGTTCCAAATTGTAATTGAATTTATTTATAAACTCCCTGCCTATGTGCAATGGTAACAACAAAAATTTTCCTTTTTTCTTTATCAAGATAATAAATTATTCGATATGGCCAAACTTTTAAAGAACGTAACTCCGAATATTCTCCAGATAATTTTTTACCTTCTCGAAAGTTCTTTCCTAATGCTAATAATTTCTTCTTAATTTTTACTTGTTCAGTTTTAGGAAGATGATTATATTGTTTTGATGCCTTTGGTGTAAGTAGTACTAACATGTATATTTATCACATTGCTGAAAGAGGAGTTCCCTGACCATTTTTTGCTTCCTTCAATCCTTGTTTAATGCTCCTCTTTGCCCCTGGAATAGCAAGAATCTCTGCTGTTTCCTCGAGCGATTCTAATTCTTCTGAACTTACAAGAATCGCTTTAGGTTGACCATTTACCGTAATTGTTACCCTTCCATAAGTATTCCCCACTTTAGCAACAATATCCGGAAGGTTTGCACGAACATCTGATATTGACATTAAATTACTCATGATCTTAATGTACAATACTTTGTACAAATTGTCAATAGGTAAAATATTTGCTTGCGGAAATAGACGCTATTCGAACTTGCTATCAAACTATTGAAGAAATAGTTTATATACCAAACTATGCATAGCATTTAAGTTTAGCTACTTACTATTAAGTTGGACTAAATCCCAGAGATTCCCATATAAATCTTCAAAAACTGCTACAGTGCCGTACGGTGCATCTTTTGGTTCTCTCACAAATTTAATTCCTAAGGAAACCATTTCCTTGTAGTCTCGCCAAAAGTTGTCAGTATTTAGAAAAAGAAATACACGACCTCCTGTTTGATTACCTATGAAAGATTTTTGTTCAGGTTTAGAAGCTCGTGCAAGAAGCAGTTGTGTCCCAGGTGATTTTGGTGGGGCAACCACTACCCACCGCTTATCCTGTTCTGGCTGATAGGTGTCTTCAATTAACGTAAAGTGAAGTTTTTTTGTGTAAAATTCTATTGCTTCATCGTAATCGGCAACTACTAAAGCTACAAGAAAAATTGATTGTTTCATCTTTTTAGTAATATTCGGGACATTATCAAACTCGAGCTGGCGCTAGTAGACAATGTTAGAAATTATTATCTCCAAAGAGAAAACTTTCTTGTGAGTTCGTTGACTTGATTTATTTCACCAAAAAGACAAAGACCATAATATTCAAGATTCAATTCTGGAGTCTCTTTTGTTCTTTGTTGTTGTTCAAGATACGTTCCAACCGTCATTGTTGAAGTAAAATCCACAAAGTGGATTCCTTTTTCAATCAGAGCATTTCGAAGAGTTCTGATTTTATTTGAATTATCTGCTGCGAGAATGATAAACGGGTTATCCGAAATACTTTTATGATCACCTCCATCTTTATCAAGATAACTGTCAAACCGCATCTCTGGAATATTCGGATAATTTGCAGATAGTCCGGCCGCCATATGACCTAAAGCGTTCATAAGAAGATTTACTGGTATTTTTTTATTTAAAACAGCTACAAATTTGTGCGTTACAGGTTTAAAGGAATTGTCCATAGATTGAAATATTATATCAGAAGTTCGAATCCATTTCGGGTTAATTAGATATTTTAGATTGTTATGAAAGTCTAAATTACTTAAAAGTGTTGGCTGGCATTAGTATTAACACCTATTAACACCTCGGGAGTGAAAGATATCGTTGTGACAATCTAAAATATCAACTACAAATTTCGTTTTGGATCTTCTTAATCACCTGCATGTAGATCAAGGCGGAGTCGTTTGTTATTACAATATGCTTTTCGCATGCATTCATGCTGCGGGGCTTGGAGCAAGTTCGAAATTATTTTAACCTGACCATCCGCAATCCACTATGTTGATATAATAGTCTCATGGATTTGGTCACTATTACTGTCTTTCTTTTAGTTAGTACCGTCGCAATAGGTAAAGGCTCTGATTGGTTTACCGATTCATTAATTCCAATTGCTAGAAAATTAGGCGTATCTGGAGTATCTGTTGGACTTATTTTAGTATCGGTTGCCGTGAGTTTGCCTGAAATATTAGTAGCTGGATATGGAGCATTAAAAGGTCATCCTGACTTAAGTTTAGGGGTCGCATTAGGATCAATCATCTGCAATATTGGTCTGATGACAGGTATCTCTGCACTGGTAAGACCATTAAAAGTACATACTCACGTAATTCTTAGAGATGGTGTTTTTTCCGTGGTTGCCCCTATTTTAGTATTTGCTGTAGCCTCCGAAGGAGAATTAACTCGATTTGAAGGTTTAGCTTTCATGTTATTATTTATTCCCTACGTAATAAATGTTTTTTTACAGGAAAAACTTGCAAGTAAATTTCAAAAACAGAAAGATTTTAAGGATATTGAAATGAAGTTGAATCTTTTAGGTTTTGATGTTGGAAAGCTAAAATCAGGTTGGATGTCTTTTTTCTTAGGTATTGGTTTACTTATTTTAGGGGCGCAATTTTTTACCAACACAATAATTCAAATTGTTAATCAATTTGCGGCAAATGAATTAATAATTGGTTTAACTATAGGAGCAATTGGTCCGTCGATTCCAAATATTTTAGCAGCTTATAAAGCGACTAAAAAGGGAATGGGGGATGTGGCGGTATCAGAAACATTAGGCTCAAATATTTTTACACTATTAGTAACAATGGGATTTCTTGCATTTTTATCCCCCATAAAAATATCAGAAAGATGGATTTATTTTGAAATCCCCGTAATGATTATAATGAGTTTAATGTTGTTAGTTTTTATGACGACACGAAAAACAATTTCAAAAGTTGAAGGAAGTATTCTTTTAGGTAGTTATCTTCTTGTTTTATTTTTACAAATATTTATTTTTAAATAAGTGTTTTGCCTGTCTTGACAATCTAAAGAATCTGGCTGAGCGTGTCGGGTTAGACCCAGACCGTCCTGATAGCGTTCGAATCCTACCGTGCTGCAGGAATTAAATTAAAGTAAAGTCAACATTATATCTTTACAGAATATTCACCTTCAACAAAATCTCTGATAAGAGCGCCGAGCAGCGTTTGATAAGGAATACTCGTTCGTTTCGCTTTTGCTTTTAGTTTTATCAGGTCAACCTGTTTTATTCTAAGGGTAACTTTTTTGGATTTATTTAGCTCATTATGTCTATTTGCGGCTTCTTGCCACATCTTTTTCATTTCTCCAACATTATCAACCGGCTTCCATTCATCACGTGCTATTGACGCTTCAATTTCTTTCTCATAATTATCAAGCATAAGATTCTTAAATGGGTTTGTGTGTTTTTTATTTTTTATTTTTGTCATATTCTTTTATATAACTTTTAGTTAATTTTCTGTCTGGATACATAGTTTTTAAAAATGCGGTATTCCTTTTCTTATCCCAGACAAATGGAACCGCATATACATAATTATTGATATTCACAACTAGTATATATTGATGTTTATATTTCTTTTTATTTGGATGTTCAAAAACTGTAATAAAACCACCTTTTTCAAGCGCGTCTTTTACATCTTCAAAACAAACGTTTCTTATTTTTTTTAGCAGCTCATTCTTCTCCTCACTATAGTCAAGATCGAATGGCAACAACATTGATTAATTATAAAACAGGTGTATTGCTTTTGTCAAGACAATTTTGAAACACCGTGTGTATCGAATTAGACCCAGACTGTCTTGATAGCGTTCGAATCCTATAATGCTGGCACTGGTTGAGTCTGTCAGGAACTACTATATCAATCAAAACTATTTATTTTTGCAAAGACTGTAGACTTGATTTTAATTTTTCCAAATCTAATTCTGTCCTAACATCTATAAAATTACCGTCAATCTCACCATCCCCGTTTACCCAGACTCTTTCTGGAGCAAATTTATAAACCCTTCTTGGGAATTTCTTTAGGAATTGAATAACATCTCTTGGTTTTCTTTTCTCTCTGGTATAAACTGCTTTATCCCAATAAGGATATCTTTTATGTTTTTTAGTTCGTAGGCTTTTCCCTCAAAATAGACACCAAAACCAGTTCCCGCAGGGACAGTTGAGTCGTAAATCGTAACGAATGCTGAAGGATTATTGCGGACATTTTTGGAATGTTGGTTCAGTTTCCAAGACAACCAATAGTAATTTAAATTTTTGTCATAGGCACAATAAACAGGACTATTCCAAGGTTTACCATCTGGAGTGATGGTCGCAATATTGATGTATAAAATATTTTTAATTATTTTTGCAGCTGCTTTGATTAGGCTTTCCATAAATCTCAATAATATTTTTCATTTAATCCTCTAAATTCTCTTATTGTTTGACCATATTTTTGTTTAATTTCTTTTTCTAATTTACTGTAGGCAATATCTATTTCTTCTAATGTTTTTTTATCAAGTTTTATATCATTTGCTTTTAAATTTATTGGGATAAATTCTCGATTAGTTGCTCCAACGATAACAAAACTCAAGTAGTTTTGATGTAATACCCAAGCGATAGATAGTTGTCCTAAAGTTATTTTCAATCTTTTAGCGATTGGTGACAGATTGTTTTTAACCCATCTACTAATCAGATTAAGTTGTTCTGACAGCCAATCAGAACGACCAATTCTTAAATCACCCTCTCTCAATTGGTCTATCCCTTCAAAGACTTTACCTGTAATTTGACCTCTATCTATGACTTGATATGGGATCAGTCCAATTTTATTTTCAAGAAGATACTTTTGAAATTCTGGATTTATACTTCTATTTATCAGGCTAAAACGATTTTGAATAAATTTTACTTTCCCATATTTTTGGTATTCTTTCAATTCAATCAAGTTGACGTTTGATACGCCAATTTCTTTTATTTTTCCTTGCTCTTGGAGTTTGTTTAATGCTTTCATTGTCTCTTCAAAAGGAGTTACTGGATCAGGAAAATGAACAAAATAAAGATCAATATAATTAAGATTTAATCGCTTGAGCGAAATCTCACATTCTCTAATAACATCTTCATATTTTGCACCTCTTGGAATGGTTTGAAATGTTTTTCCTTCAACATCCTTATATCCGCATTTAGTTATTAAATAGAATTGATCTCTTGGAAAATCTTTAAGCACTTCACCCAATAGCTTTTCAACCTCCCCAAAGCCGTACATTGGAGCTACATCAATATAGTATCCTCCGCTTTTAAGAAAAAGTTTTACTAATTCTTTTGCTTTTTCTTTTGTTATTTTATTAAAAACGCCAGCGAGAGGAAAAGTACCCAATCCTACTCTATTATGCATAACTGGATTATATCAGAAGTTCTAACTACTCTATCATGCTAAAGAGGTTTGGATTGTTGCAACAATTTGCTGAGCGTACCTGTCTGGACCATTTCAATCGTTATAGCTCTCGATACTGGAGTTTAGTCTTTTTATGCAACTAGGTATCTAGCATATCCCAATCTTCACCTAGAACCCAACGTAAGGTTGATAACTTTCCATTGATCATCCCCCACTCAAAATCATTATGAGGCCCTAGATTCTTTTTCCCATACTTTTTTTCTACCTTCTTCGCAGCAGACAACGCACCCTTGAGAATATCGGGTGGTGTATCTTTCTCAAGGTGACCACCATTTTTCAGCAATTGGTGCCGGTCATACCAAACTTTATCGGAGAATTCTTCTTCTGCGGTAAGGATATCTTTTACATTTCTGATTGGGTCTGAGATAAGATTATATTTTCGAAGTAGTGAAATTTTATTCTTGACCAATTTTTCTAACGTCGGTCGTTCCCAGTACTTAATTTTATATGCTGGTTTATTATTCTTACGGTAATTTTCAAGATAATCTTTGGCAGAGTTAGATAAAAAGTTAGAAACAATAATGATTACCCCATCCGGTCGTTCTGCATCTGCCCAAGAGAGAAGGTTTTGGAGTTCTTTAGGGGGTACACCCTTTATATAGTGTTTACATTCAGCGAACCATGTTTCAAAGTATTTAGTACCATCAACATCTGAATATTCTTTTTGAAAGACAATATCTCTACCTCGGTCGGCAGGGCTAGTTTTTAATCCTGTACCCTTACGCCAATCGATATTGAAAAAGCCTAACTTTTGAAGCAGGTCAAAACAGAACTCTTCAAATTCAGTTGGATTAAGATTATTAAAAGAAATAGATCTCATGATTAATTAGTTTTTACAATCTTTTTAGACACCCTAGTCACCTTGGGGCGCCCGTCTTGGTCCTCCTTCGTTCTTATTCGTCTCGTGGTTTACATCCACGCAGACGAAGTATTCACTACGGAAGGACATAAAAGCTTCTAAACTCGCTTTAGCTTGTCAAGAAGCTCTAGTGCTGAGAGGCTCGGGTTAGAACCTTTCGATCCTGTAATCTCAATCTCATTTTGAGACTTCTCCAGGCTATAGTTCTGAGCAATACCGAAGGATTATTATCCTGAGTTTATCGAAGGGCTATTTTTTGCGCGTGCGATTTTCTCGCCCTTCGGGCGAGTATCTTTATCCCAGTCAATTAGGATTTTGAGGTTCACGTCCAGCGTTTTGGAGAGCAATAAGGCTCTGTTTGTTAGGATCAGATCGTTCTATTTTATTATTTTTGAGGCTTAGATTTTTGATAAAATGTTATTAGTTTGGAGCTATATAGAATAGTATGCAGCTTGAAATACAATTTGAACATAATTGTAAAAATTTGACAGACAGGTCTGTCTAGTTTAAAATCAGAATATGAAAAAAGTACAGACATTGGATTCAGCGAAGGAACGGATTTTAAAGACGGCATCGGATCTTTTTTACCGTCAGGGTTATCGATCTACCGGAACAAACGAAATTATTAAGAAGGCAGGGGTGGCTAAAGCCAGTTTTTTCTATCATTTCCCAACCAAAGAGGCCTTGGCGCTTGCTTATCTTAAAGACCTTCATGCTCGGGAAGCGGGGAATCTTCTTGCCTTTGTTAACAAAAGGAAAACGCCTTATGACCGTTTTCTTGCGGTGATCAAGTGGATTGAACCCTGGATCAAATCAAATGAACTACGCGGTTGCGGCTTTTTAAACATGGTTTCTGAAGTGCCCGATAAACAAAGCGCCCTGCGCAAAATGGCAAAAAATCATTACGAAGTCCTTGGCGGCTTGATTGCGCAATTGACGCAGGAGCTTATTGATTCTGATCCAAAACGCTACCGCCATTTGGACGTTTCTGCCGTTACCAATAGCTACCTTGTAATAGTCATAGGGGCGATTGCATTTAGTGAAACAAGCCAGGACGCCCGGCCCAGCCGTAGAGCTGTGGAAGCAGTCAAAGCCCTTACTAGTCCACAATAATTTTAACACAACCTCTTAAGTAGCTCCCCAGTTCTATATCTCAACTGGTGTAACTTTCTTTAAATTTGCCTATTGACAGACCGGTCTGTATGAGTTATGTTTAAGTAAAGGTTAAACAGAATTAACGAGAAAGGGGGTGAAAATAATATGGCAAAAGTAAACGGGCTAGAAGTTAACGATATCGTGAAATTGGTTGAGGACGTTAAACGTAACCCTGCGGGATTCCAATCAACATTCTACGCAAATTCATCTTGGAAGAGTGGTTTCAATGTCGTAGCAGAAACCGGTAAATTCAGAGTTGGTGGAACAACGCTTAAACACAGGACATTCAAGGTTGAGGGTGACCACCCTAAAGAGTTCCTCGGTACCGATAATGGACCATCTGCAGTAGAGATAACCCTCTCTGCTTTGGGTCA
>MFZO01000039.1:0-2494 GCA_001788015.1 Candidatus Roizmanbacteria bacterium RIFCSPHIGHO2_02_FULL_38_11
AGATCACGTATTAGTGTACCCGTATCTATTTCAAGTACTGCCGGTCTTGTTTGGGCTGGTTCATCTTGCAGGCCATTAAGTCTATATGCGGCAATTGATAGCAAATCTACCATTGCATCTTTTAGTTGCAAGTCATTAACTTTTCGTGCGCCATAAAGCGAATCTCGCACCATTTCAAGCCGACCTTCACGCATATGAGTGAGTCTATATAAATCAACTAGCCAACTGTCGACTTGGGCTTTAAGATCTGGATCATCAATCGGCTTTTTACCTTGCTGCAAAGCTCTCACAGCAACCTCAAGTCGATGACTTAGTCTATATCCGATGCCGTCTTGACTCTTTTGTAGAAAAAGAGCCACGACCTCTTTATCATATTCAGCAGTATTTCCATAAGGCAAATCAATATCATGACGGAGTTGTTCTGCGTCAACCTGTGGCCCAGAAAATAAAAAATCCTCAAGCTGTCCGGTGTCTATCTCTAATGTTTGCAAAAACATTGGATACAGATGTAAAGCTATTCCTTTATGAGTGGTTATTTGACTCAAAGAATGATCAGCCGTAGGTAAAAGAGGCTTACCATCTGAGATAGCTTTTGCAGCGGGAAGACCAGTTACATGGTAAACGGTTTTTGGGAAAGGAATATTCTCTGCTTGATCCGTCAACCAAACTGCGTGTCTATAATTGAACTTATGAAGGGGATTAACACCACAAGTTTGGAAGTACTGTCCATCATCTGATGCTGCTTTGGATGTCAATCTGTCTGCTGCCCCCCCCACAATGGTAGTCAAATGACCATATTCTTCTACAGCTGATTTCACTTCGGGAATACGAAATAACCGGTCTTTTTGTGAGTCTATTTCACCATAGTATGGCATGGTGTAATTGTACTATAGGACTATCTTAAAGTAAACTTTAATTTAGGCAGGGATGAGGTAGTATAAATATATCACTCCCGGAGTGATATGGATTGTTGGGAAAGTCTAAAGTCAGAGCGGCGAGACTTGAACTCGCGACCTCCGCACCCCCAGCGCGGCGTTCTGCCATCTGAACTACGCTCTGTTCAATAAAATCTACTATTTTAGAGGAAGTGCTAGAAATGTATCAATTTTATTGTTCGAGCTTGTCGAGAACTTCTCGACTCCCAAGTACAATACTGTACCTGGTCGCTCGAAGAGTAAATTACTGTATTTCTATTGAAATTATCTTAATTCTATCAAAAAAGACTCTATTTCGCTATAATTGGTAAAATTATGAAACAAAAACTTGTCTGTGTCTTTGCGCACCCGGACGATGAGGCCTTCGGCCCGGGCGGAACGATTGCTAAATTCACTAAAGACTACGAAGTTTACATCTTATGTGCAACCAGGGGAGAAGCCGGAGAAAAAAATGGCGAACACGATATTGGCAAAACGAGGTCAAATGAACTTTTAGAGTCGTCGCGTATTTTAGGAGTAAAGAAAGTTTTTTTCCTTGGATTCACTGACGGTCAACTTTGTAATAGCATATATCATGACCTGGCAAAAAAAATAATACGGATAGTTAAGAGATTAAAACCGGAAGTTTTACTTACTTTTGAACCCCGCGGAGTATCAGGACATATCGATCATGTCACTGTTTCGATGGTCACTGCATACGTCTTCGAACATCTCTCATTTGTTAAAAAAATTCTGTATTACTGCCATACCGATTGGCAGGTTAAAATAATTAAAACTTTTCTTAGAGATTACTTCGTTTATTTTCCTCCTGGTTATAAATCATCAGAAATTGCATTAACTGTTGATATTACACCTGTTTGGAAAATTAAAGAAAAGGCCATGAAAATCCACAAATCTCAAATACACGATGTGAATCGCATTCTCACTTTTTTGAAACTTATGCCTAAAAAAGAATACTTTCTCGTTTTAAAAAAGTGAAAGGTTATAATTAATTCATGAGTTTTTCCACTGTTCTCCTTTTCTTTATCGCTTTCAGGCTTGCGGATTGGCTCATAAGCTATCTCGCTCCTTTTTTTATCCCGTATCTTGGTTTTTTTCCCTACAAAGAAATAGCAATCCAGTATAACCTGCCAAAATTTCTTACTGCTTTTGCCAATTTTGACGGCGCACACTATCTCTTGATTGCCAAAAACGGCTACTCACAATATCAGCAGGCGTTCTTCCCTCTCTATCCGTTATTGATCCGCTGGCTATCGCCTCTTTTTTTTAATAACTATCTAATAACTGGGTTGCTTATTTCTAATATTTCATTTCTTGCTGGACTTTTTATTTTTTCAAAATATCTCAAGCAAATTTCATCCAGTTCCAGCAAATTTCATCCAGTTCCAACGATTTTGCTTCTAATAATGTTTCCTACATCTTTCTTCTTTGGAGCAGTTTACACAGAAGGATTATTTTTTTTCCTAATTATTAGTTGTCTTTATTCTCTAAAGAAAAAGAAATTTCTTTTTGCGTCACTTTTTGCTTTTTTCGCTGCTCTGACTAAATTTGTTGGCGTA
>MFZO01000039.1:2556-5739 GCA_001788015.1 Candidatus Roizmanbacteria bacterium RIFCSPHIGHO2_02_FULL_38_11
ATTCTTTATTTCTATTTCAAACAACAGGCGATCCCTTCTTTTTCCTCAACTCCCAATGGGCATTCGGTGCACACCGCAGTTCAAATATTATTTTGCTGCCTCAAGTATATTATCGTTATCTGAATATTTTTTTTACAGCAAGATTCAACTTCCAATACTTCATCGCGCTTTTTGAATTTACTACTTTTACTTTTGTTTTAATTATTGTCATCCTGAACTTGATTCAGGATCTGTTATCTAAAAACCAGATTCCGAAACAAGTTCGGCATGACCACCTGGGATTAGGATTGTTTTCTCTCGTCAATCTTCTCCTTCCCACTCTAACCGGCACCTTCTCCTCTATCCCTCGCTACGCTTTATTCTCTTTGTCTTTTTTCCTTTATCTCTCGCAAATAAAAAATACTTCAATAAAAATTGCCATCACAATTATTTTTGTGATTTCTCATCTTATCATGCTGAGCTTTTTTAGCCAGGGATACTTTATTAGCTAAGTTCAAATGTCAAAATTCAACTACCAAATTGTCCATAAGGGCGAAACAGGTAAAATACGTTTTGCGGGGCAGAGGAGACTACCTTCCCAAATCTTTATTTATCTCTATATATCTATCATACTGACTTTATTTTCAGTACTCGTATTGCGTCTTTTTCAGCTCACGATTGTGAAAGGTGAATATTATCGACGACTCTCTGAAGAAAATCGCATTCGAGAACTATTGATCGAGCCTAAACGCGGAAAAATAATAGACCGAAAAGGATCCATCATTGCAGAAAATGATGAAGCTGATACTGAAAAAAATACAGATCGTCTTACGTCTTCCAGACTTTATCATGTAACTGATTCTATTGCTCATCTTATCGGATATCGTCAAAAAGCAGATAAATATGACATGCGTGACGACTCTTGTCTTTACAGACTAAAAATAGGAGACAAGGTTGGTAAAAAGAGTGTTGAAAAACTCTTCGAGTGCCAGCTTCGCGGAAAACATGGAAAAAAACTGGTCGAAGTTGACGCAAGAGGTAGCTATCTCCGTACCCTTTCGCTTCTACCTTCAACCGATGGTCACACGATTCAACTTGGGCTAGACCTGGAACTGCAAAAAAAGGCTTTTGAAATGATCAAAAATCAGAAGGGGGCCGTCGTTGGCATGAAACCTCAAACCGGAGAAGTAATGATCCTAGCCTCAACTCCTTCTTTTAATCCGCAGGAATTTGAAAACGAGAATGAAGAGTCGGTCTCCTCTTATCTAAGAGACGAAGACAAACCACTATTCAATAGATCGACCGAAGGAACCTATGCGCCTGGTTCTGTCTTTAAACTAGTTTTGGCAGCAGGTGTCTTAGAGGAGAAAAAAATAGACGAAAAAACTCTTTTTGAAGATACGGGGATTCTAAAAGCTGGACCTTTGACATTTGGCAACTGGTATTTTTTGCAGTACGGAAAAACCGACGGTATGGTCGATATCGTGAAGGCCATCCGCCGCTCAAACGACATCTTCTTTTACAAAACGGGTGATCTTTTGACGCCCTCAAAAATTAAAAAATGGGCAGAAGTAGTTGGCTACGGACAAAAAACAGGAATTGGTATTACTGAAACCGAAGGACTTGTCCCCTCTCCATTCTGGAAAGAAGAAACAATAAAAGATCGGTGGTATCTTGGAGACACATACAATCTTTCCATCGGTCAAGGATTTCTGCTAGTGACTCCTCTTCAAATAAACCAAGCAACTGCAGTTTTTGCCAACGGAGGATATCTGTGTAAACCAGAACTGTTGAAAGTTTCCTCCTTCGCAAAAGCTTCGGAGGACAAGCAAAACTGTAAAAAATTACCAATATCAGAAAAAACCTTGAGTTTGATACGTCAAGGTATGAAAGAGGCATGTTCTCCAGGCGGCACCGGCTGGCCGCTGTTTGATTTTAAACCGCAGGTCGGTTGCAAAACTGGTACCGCAGAATCCCAAGGAAAAGAAACTTCCCCACACGCCTGGTTTACAATCTTTGCGCCATATGATAATCCTGAAATCGTCCTGACTGTTCTCATAGAGGAAGGCGGTCAGGGATCAGACGTCGCCGCACCAATCGCCAAAGAAATTCTAAAATCCTATTTTGAAAGAAGCGAATAGCAGTATCACAGTCTCGCCCTTTGCGTTATCTCTGCCTCGACCAACTCTTTTGGACGACCGTATTTTAAGCGGGAAAGCTGGATTACGGCCTGAGCAATCTTGTTATTGGCTTGAGCTCTTAGCGCCTTTATATCTTTAGTCATGTCAACCGAAAACGGATTGACAGGTTCTCCGTCGACTATGGTTTTGACATAGGCGTGGAATCGTTCAACGTTGATAAGATCGCTTTCAGAAAATGTTGGTTGAAATTCTCGCTGCAGATACGATGCGTCGGTGACTCCAACCCTGAATGAGATCGGAGTTCCCACATTGCCAAATACGGCGTTTTTTACCTCTTCATCCATCTGTCCTATGAACTGGTTGGCAACAGTGAGATTAAGATGATACTTTCGAGCTTCAGATAAGATCGTAGCAAAATCAGGTGTAGCAAAATTCTGGAACTCATCCACATACAAGAAAAAGTCTCTTCTGTCTGGTTCAGGAATCTCTTGCCTACTCATCGCGGCAACCAAAACCTTAGGAATCAACACCAGACCTAAAAAGCTTGAATTCTCCTCTCCCATCTTTCCTTTTGAAAGATTGATGAGCAAAATTTTTCCTTCATCCATTACTTTACGAAAGTCAAAAGCGCTCTTTGACTGTCCAATGATATTTCTCATAGTCTTATTGGTGACAAAACGGCCAAACTTGGAGACTATATAATCCAAAACCTCTGATTTGTGAAAATCAGACGTTTGGGCAATCTGGTCTGTCCAGTATCGTCGAACAATCGGATCCTGAACTTTGGGCAAAAGCTCCTGAACATATTTTGGATCGGTTAAAACACGAACAACCTCAACAAATGTGCTCCCAGGCTCAGACATAACAGTCAACATCGCATTTCGCACTGCATGCTCAAAACGAGGACCGATGATCCCTGTTCGCTGTGGATCGTAGAGCTTATACATAAGATTGATTATGGCCGAAGTCATAAAGTGCTTTTGCTCTTCTGTCTGCGCCTCAAGAAGATTAAGCCCCATCGGCCTCTCTGTATCTGACGGATCGAAGTAGATAACGTCTTCGG
>MFZO01000039.1:5784-8157 GCA_001788015.1 Candidatus Roizmanbacteria bacterium RIFCSPHIGHO2_02_FULL_38_11
CCATATCCTGTTTGATCATTTCTTTCAAAAGCTCTGACTTGCCTGTACCCGTTTTCCCGATAATATACATATGACGACGCCTGTCGTCTAAACCAATATGCACTGATCTTTTACTGCCACGATAGTAACCGTATCCGAGAAATGTCCCACCTGCCTGAGGCACTTCTGCCGGCACTGGCCCTGTCTTAGCCTTGAGCCATTGGATATGTGGAGTCTCGACAGTCTTATTCGGGAAGTGAAACATTGTAGCAAGCTCGTCTGAGGATAAAATAGAGATTGATTTTGAGAATGGCAACTCGAATACAGGGAAAAACTTATAGATGAAGTTTATCATGAACCCGCCTTTAAAAAGAATACGCGCTCCCTTAAGGTTATTTAAGTCAGAGTTTAATTGCGAATAGGCTGTTTTTATGTTTCGGATGTGGATATTTGCCGTTTCTTTTGTTTTTGCCGATACCACAAAACGTATTGCCGTCTCAAAACCTGGTTTTGAAGATTTTTCGTCAATTTTATCAAGCACCTTCGGATCTGTTTTAAACGTTGCCTTTTCCGGGTTTGCCTCGGTTTTTTTTGTCGAAGCTACATAGGACTTTCCCATTTTTTTCCAGTTGGAACCTGCCGGCCTAATCAGAATCTGCATCATTGCTCCTTCATCGTCTCCCATCTTAGAAAGCGCCGAAGTTAAAGGAGCCAACGAATCTGAAGGCAAATCCTTAAAAAGCTTAAGCGGCATGTAGGGATAACCTTTTGCAAATAGAGCTCCAAAAGCCACCTTTCCATCTTCGGAAAAAATATTTGGCTCGTCAACCTTTTTGATATCAGCCGAAGGATAATAGCTGTAAATCGTTTTTTCAACCAAATCAATAATGCGCGACGGGGCAGAAACATAAAAGCGAATGTCGGCTTTTTTTCCAACTATTTCAAACGCCAGAACATCATCTAGGTCGAAAGCCGAAAGCCAGCCGGATTTTTTCAGTGAGGAAAAAGAAGCAAACATCTGCTCGGCTACATCAATTTTTATCTCGTTGTCTTTGGGGGTCTTTACCTCCAAAGTCACCATCTCCAAAGATATTTGCTCCCTCTTTTTTAGGCGAAGAAAGATTATGGCAAGATACATCAAAATAAAGGTCAATCCTCCTGCGCTTAGTGCGGCAATAAGAGCTAAAATAAATGTGACGAGTCTGTCTGTTATTCCTTGTACCGCAATCGGGTCCATAGAAAAATTATATAATAATAACCATATAACATGTAGCATGAAACTTATAGCTTTTAAAAAATTAGAAAAGTATCTGATTGTTTGGATTAAGGCGCTTTTGCTTTTTGCTATTTTTATTTACCTTTTAGCAAACGTCCTTTCCTCTCAACTTATTTCTCCGCTTTATTTTCAGCTGGTAAAAGAAGATAAAAAAGCGGTTGCCCGTTTCCTAAATAAGATAAAAGACCTCGCAATGTTTCCTTCGTTTCTTGAGATGAATAAAATAATCTATGGCAACTCTTTGGAACAAGAAGTATTTTCAGAGGACAACAAAAGAAAAGAAGCTATCGCTGAACACGAGTCGCTTCTCCAAAAAAACCCGAAGTCAAGAGACGCTCTATGCAATCTTTACTTGCTTTATTACGAAGACGGTAATGAAACCAAAGCAGAAGAATACCTAAATAGGGCAAAAGAAGTAGACCCGTCATTAAGATAAATTCGAAGCACGAAATCCGAAATCCGAAACAAATTCAAATGTTATAAAATCAAAGTCTAAAATATATTTGTATTTTGAAATTTTGAATTTTGGTGTTGTTTAGAGTTTCGATATTAGAATTTAGAATTTTGCGTTATGCTTAAACAGGTACGATTATATATAAAAGGCGACGTCATCGGAGTTGGTTTCCGCGCCTGGACTAAAATTCAGGCAAAGATCGTGGGCGTCGATGGTTGGGTAAAAAACGTCTTTGATAAACCGGAAATTTATGGAGTCGGCGGCGGCGTTGAAGCTTTGCTCCAAGGAGAGCAAGAAAAAGTTGAAAAAGCTTTTGCTCTCGTTAAACAAGGCCCTCCAATCTCTCGCGTCGACGATGTGGAAATTTACTGGGAAAAACCAAAGGAATTACTTGAGGAATTTGAGATTAGAAAATAAGTGGGCTTTGGCTACATTAAAATAAATAAAACACTAATTATTAGTTTTCCCGATTCTTAAATTTAAAGCGATCCATAAATAGATAAAAAACATCTTAAAAAGGCTGGTTTTGCTTTTCCCGTAAGTTCTTTTTTTGTAAAATACCGGAATTTCCTTAATTTTTAAGCCATACTTTTTAGCCAAATAAACCAGCCTTAGATGATATTCTCCGTAACCCCGATAAATCTCCTTAAGAGGAAGCTGTAAA
>MFZO01000039.1:8172-32875 GCA_001788015.1 Candidatus Roizmanbacteria bacterium RIFCSPHIGHO2_02_FULL_38_11
ATCGCATAAAAACCACTCATATTATCCATCGTCGGAAATCTTAAAAAATATTTAAGAAATAAATTGAATATATAGGTAAATAAATACCGCGCCTTGTCCTCCATTCCGCCTCCCGGGATAAATCTTGAGGCAACAATTAAATCCGTAGATCCCAACTCCTCTATAAGTTTGGGGATTAGTTGGGGAGGGTGATTGAGATCTGCGTCCATTCCGACTATTATATTTCCCTTCGCTCGCTTTATCCCAAAATATATCGCCGAGGCCAAGCCTCTCTCATTTTTCCTTACAAATATTCGGATATTTTTGTTGGTTTTTAGATTTTCTCTAATTGCTTTGGCCGTATCGTCCGGACTATTGTCGTCGACTATAATAATTTCATATAACGCTTTTAACTTTTTTAAGTTATTTTGAAGTACTTTAATCAACCGAATAATATTCTCTCGCTCATTATAGGTCGGGATTACTATCGATAGCATCTCTTTTTTTTGTGGCCAAAATTATCAATGACGAGCCCATTGGTAGTTTAAAAAAATACAGTAAAAATGCTTCTGCTTTTAGAACCGCCTTAAATAAACTATTGATTACATCGGGAGGACTAAACACGTCAGATCTGTCCGTATCAATCAACTTATCAATTATGACTCTTTTTAAAAAAATTAGGGGAAACATTGATAAAAAAATATAGGAAGATCTAATAACTGCAAATCCGTTTTTTGTCAGTTGGTTTTCAAGATCCTTTAACGTAAATCTTCGTTTTTCAAAGACCGAACGTCCGTGTTTTCCACTCAAAATTTCTAACGCACTATCTGTGATCAGTAAATATCCTGACGGTTTCAATACTCTTTTTGCTTCGTTTATCACTTTGTTAACGCTCCTTACCTCTTGATGATATAAAACGTCAAATAACGTCACCAGATCAAAGGTTCCTTTATTAAACGGCAAGTTTTCCGCTTCTCCCTGAATAATTTTTAATTTTTGCGGTTTGGCTAATTTTATAGCTAAAGAGTTTTTTTCGATTCCGGTAACTTTACCGTAGCTTTGCAAAAACTTTGTTGTTCCTCCGGTGCCGCTTCCCACATCCAGAATTTTGTTAATCTGACTTTTAATTTGGTCTAAAAATATTTGAATAAAATATCGCTTTCCGGCAAACCAAAAGTGATAATTTTCTAAACGGTGCATCTTTACATACTCGTTTTTTTTCATCTTATTAAGATCTAATTTTAACCGATTCTTTCCTTTTTTTAAATTCATCCGCTGGAAACTGGTTGACGCCAACAATTTAATTTGTATATAATGGGTTGCCGAATTTTTTAGATTATCTATTATCGATTTAATTTAGTCCAAGAAGTCGATGTTTAAAATTCCTATATCAAAACCCAACCTCACTCAACAAGATTTTTTAGAGATTAAAAAATGTTTTGACTCATCCTGGATATCCTCAAAAAGTCCGTGGGTTGAGAAGTTCGAAAATTCTTTTGCTAAGCATGTAGCTAAGACAAAATATGCGACTTCTGTCAATAGCGGTACATCTGGTCTTTTTTTAGCCTTAAAAGCCTTGAGAGTTGGGCCAGGGGATGAAGTTATTTTACCAACCTTGACAATGATTGCGACCGTAAATGCAATCACTTTAACTGGAGCAAAACCAGTTTTGGTTGACTCTGCATCAAAGGACGACTGGAATATAAACCCGGATAAAATCGCAGAAAAAATTAGCAAAAAGACTAAAGTCATCATGCCGGTACACCTCTATGGATATCCCTGTGATATGGAAGCGATTAATTCGCTTGCCAGAAAATATAAATTATTTGTAATTGAAGACGCTGCGGAAGCTATGGGTGCCGTGTATAAGGGCCGCTTTGTTGGTTCGCTTAGCGATGTTTCCTGTTTTTCCTTGTATTCAAATAAAATTATTACTACCGGCAACGGAGGTATCGTCTGTACAAATAATAAAAAGATATATGGACTAATCAATAAACTTAAATTTTTTGACTATAACTCGGAAACCCACTTTAGACATAAAATAATCGGCTACAATATGGTTTTATCCAGTCTTCAAGCCGCGCTTGGCTTATCGCAGACTAAAAGTTTTGTCAAATGTCTCAAAAAAAGAAGACAAATATTCTCTTGGTATAAAAAGGCGCTGAATCATACAGATCTTAAATTTATTAACCCTGACAAAGATAGCTTACCTAATTATTGGTTTCCAACAATTGTAGCAAAGAATAAATTGAGCAAAACAAAGACCGCTAGGGCGTTAACAGAAAACTTTATAGAAACAAGAGGGTTCTTCTTACCCATCCATCTTCAACCCGCTTATAAAAACGACTACAGTAAAGAACACTATCCTGTAGCAGAATATTTCTTTGAACGCGGTTTACTACTCCCCTCCTATTACAATCTCATGAATTATCAAGTTGTCAACATCTGCCGAATTATTCTTAGGTCTTTGGTCAACTAATGAGAACAAGGTCGTATTCATTTACACCTCAAGTAGGCTAAAGTAGTAGTACCTCTTTTTTTTTATTTTTCTACCCAAATTATTCTCGATAAGGCTACTTATCTCGCTTTCAAAATTGTTATCAACTACCAAATATTTATATTTATCTATTTTAAATTGAGCCGACCCCAAAAAATCTTCGTAAGAAAAAACTCCCATCTCCTCTTTTGTCATATATTTAATCCTGTTTTTTTCTCCGGGATGCCCAGCTAGATAATAAAACGTTGTGGTGGGATAAATATTAAAGCGGATAAATTCACTATCCGATATGAAGACGACGTCTTTAGTCAAATTTTGTTTGAACTCACTGCTGAACTTAACTACCTCGCCTATCCTTGGAGAGAAACTAGGGTTGCCGCGTGCCACGTTATAAAATGTGTATAGGTTTATATAGGCTATAAAAACCAGGAAAAAATATAAAAAAAGCGGTGTGAATTTATTACTCTTTATTTCTTTCAGGTTCAGAAGGCCTTGTACCGTGATGCCGGAAAAAATAAAAAATACACCTAACGTGTTTATCCACATGCGTGCCGCAAGAAAACCAAAAAATAATATTGAACCCAGCGACATTCCAAGCCAGATTTGTAAAGGGTAATATTTTTTAATCTTAAATAAAGATAATAACAAACCCGCAATAGCCAAGTAAACAATAGGTGAAGAGACGATTGTTCCCTCGTAACTAGCAACCATGTCGGCTGAACGAAAGGCAAAGGTTTTGAATAAATTTTTATAAATTACATAAACATTTGTTCTAAAATTTTCGCTGACGAACCGTTTGTTCTCAAAGTCAAAAATCATGTTACCCAGCCCGTACTCTTTTCTTGACTCCTCAAGCCTGATGTTATTTATCCACTTGGAAGATATCATCAATAATGGCGTGATAAAAAGCAAAATTATGATTAGTTTTTCTTTGAGCTTTAAGTTTGTTTTAACCAATTGGAAAAAGATAAGAATCAATCCCAATATCGGAAAAAAGAAAGACAGACTATAAGAAAAAGTGCCAAGGACTATTCCTAAGACGGACAAAGAAGAATATGCATAGTTCAACCATTTATTATTTTTATCTGATATAAGAAGAATTAGCGCTATAAATATGTATAAAAATAGATCGCCATACGCCGGCTCTACCGCAATACGCGCGGTTGCCATTTTATAGGTAGAAAATGAATATAAAATTGTTATACAAAAAGAAACTATAGAGTTATAAAAACGTCGGCACAAAAGGTAAAATGTTAACATGGACAAAATATTTAGTAACGCTAAAATTTTTCTGGCGGAGTAGATATCTGTCCCAAAAATTAAGAAACCCAGTTGATTTATTTTGATACCCGTAGGAAATGACCGCGCCATATCGTCATTTAAGTAATCCAGGCCTTTTTCTTGAGCTGAAATATCGTGTTTATTAAACAAAGAGGTCATTACCCAGGATATTTCATCCCATTCTACTTTTTCAAATCTCTTAGTAAGCTGATTCCAACGGACCGCAAATAACAAAACAATCATTACAAAAATACAAACAACCTCAAATGTGAATTTGAATCTTTTGTTCATTGGGGGTTAATCTAATATTTTACCAATTTTAACTCTTCGAGTACCACCAGGAAATGTTTGAGGGGTTTGAGATTAGAAAGTAAAATTACTTTGATAGAGAAACGTGTATAATCGGTAATATGCAAGATGTCAGCCGGCTAGAATCTTCACCTCTTTCACCTATTGATAAATTTCCTTGGTCTACGTCTGCTGCTTTTCAAACGGCCGCAGGACTTGACGGGAATTGGTTTAATGCAAAGGGTGGTTTTAATGCATCTGATCCTGCAATTAGTCAAGGGGTGCGCAAATTAACATGGGAAGAATTTTGCGATGCTTTACTGGCTGATCTTAATTGGATGTTAAAAACTTATAAACTAAATTCGTTAGAACAGGTGGCAATAATCGATATTGCTCGGGTCTATTCAACGATTTTTGAAAGAGGGGCGCCCTTGAACGCTCAAGATCCGGACTTGTCACCTCAGCCGGGAACTCCGTTGTCTGAAATTGGAATTTCTGGCGATGATTTAGCGTCTGGAATGGGATGGTTAACCCAGATGGTTGAAGAAGAAGGAAATAGACTTATGCGTCTACTTCCCTTTATAAATCTACAAATCGAGTCGGAACTTGCGGCTTACCCACAAAAACCTGTCCTAATTTTTACGCCAACCTTTCTACGTGAAAACTCACCGCTAACAAAAGCATTACCTCTTATGGCAAAACAGGCAGGAGTAAAAGCAATCGTATATATGCGAGAAGAACATGACGTTTATGGCGGTTTTGTAGACGCAGAGGCTATAAAATAGTGAGAAAGCACCGTGGATTTTTTTGTGTTTTTCTTAGAGATTTGTTAAAATTAAAATTGTATGAAAAAAGTCAACGTTTCTACTAAAAAAATGGGCGATTTTGCCGGTAAGCGGGTTGTCATTGATCCTCAAAAAAAATTAATTTGCTGTGGGTTCAACTCTTGACGAAATTAGTCCATTGGTAACCAATTCTCAAGGTGAAAAAGTTTTGCCTGTAGGAAAAGCGCCTTTTTCCTTTCTCGTCCCGCGAAAGGACGAGAGACCTTACGTTTTATGGCAAGAGATTTATTTGTCCGGTTGTTTTCTCCCACGAATATTTCGTTTCCTTTAATCTTCTGGGAAGACAAGTATTTTTAAAACAATTTAGGATAATTTTTGAAGAAAAGAAAAATTTTTTGAAATTAGAATAGTGGACCGGATGGGGGTCGAACCCACAACCTCCGCAATGCCATTGCGGCGCGCTGCCAATTGCGCCACCGGCCCTATAAAAATATCAAAAATTAAATAGCAAAATTACAAAGTAAATATTAAGTATTTTTGATTTTCTATACCCGTCTTACGATGATTTGCAAATCATCGGCTTATCAAATCAGCTTAGAGGGGTATATACTCGAACAAATTCATTTGCGAGTGGTATATATGTATATTTGATTTTTGATCTTTAATATTTGATATTATACAAAATCAAGAGAGTCAGAAGCTAAATAAATTAATAAGACTGTAATTCTTCATAAACCTGTCGTAAAATAATACCGATGATATTTAAAGACCGGCAGGATGCCGGGAGAAAACTTCTGGTAAGACTATTTGAGGATCAAGAGATTAAGAAAAACAAACACAAGGTAGTTATTGTATCTCTTCTTCGGGGCGGAATCGTTGTTGGAGATATAATAGCAAAAGGACTTCAGGTAAAACACCTTCCTTTGGTTGTCTCTAAAATTCCGGCCCCTCATAATCCAGAACTTGCGCTTGGCGCATTGTGTTTTGATGTAACCTATCTAGAAAAAAACGTGGTTAACTCGTTGGGTTTAATAAAAGCGGAAATAGTAGATCAGATTGGAATGGCAAGAAAAAAATTTAACTCCTACCTCAAACGATTTGGAATAAAAGAATCTCTCTATTCCAGAAGCTCGAAAAATAAGATTGTCATCTTGACTGACGACGGCATTGCCACCGGATCAACTGTAAAAGCTGCCATCTTATTTCTTAAGTCTAAAAAACCAAAATCAATATACCTTGCCATACCGGTTGCACCAACTGATTGTTCAACGGTAGGAATTGACAGAGAGTTGATTCTCCATAAAAACTTTGCTTTCGGTGCAGTCTCTCAATTCTACGAACATTTTCCTCAGGTGGAAGATGAGGAGGTAAAAAAATTATTGAGAAATTAAAAATTCTAGCTTTTTTAGATATACTCCAATTAATCGATTAATTGGAGTGATATCAGATCCGCTTGAATACCTTGTCATTCCACACTTGATGCGGAATCTATTAAATAGATTCCTGCTTCCGCAGGAATGACATTTGCGTGTATTAATTAAGAGGATCTAATATGAGTTAAATCAAACCTCAAACTCAACTAAAATGGGCAGGTGGTCGGAGAATTCGGTTTTGAGGATTTTTGCCGATTTAATTTTCATATCTTTGGTTGCGAAAACATAATCAAGCCTCCACTCAAAACCAGTTTTCCAGCCAGCATAATCAGGAATGTCTGCATCCTTTGTAAAAGCTGTTTTTTCTTCATGATTTGGCCCACTCGAACTTAAATGTTTTTCTACTCTGCGTATTGTATTGGAAGTCGGGGGCACATTAAGGTCTCCTGATATGACATATTTAGATTTTTTCTTTTTAATAATCTCAACTAATCTGTCAGTCTCTCTAATTTTATCTTCTGTTTCTTTGAATTCTGAAAAATAAATTAAGTGATCTGTTCCAATGGTTAATATATCATCGAATGCTTTCATTTTCGTTTCAACGTAAACCGATCCGTATCTTTCGATTTCTCCCCGCCTTATTGGCGTACTCGTATTGACATAAAGAGATTTAATTATTGGAAATTTACTAAAAATTCCATTGCCCGCTACCCTATTACCATCCCCTTTCCAAACCATTCCCTCATGAAAAAAATAATTGTAGCCTAAGTAATCAGCTACGAATTTAACGGTGTTCTTTCTATCGTTATATTCCAAACCCCTAGATAGCTCATTGAGACAAATAATATCGGGTTGGTATTCTTTAAGAAGCTCGACAATATTTTCAATTTTTTCCTTAAACCAAATATTCCAGTGAAGTAGTTTTATAAGCATAAGCGCTATCAGGTATTATATCCTTATATCGATATAACGATATACTTATTCTATCAAGGTTCTTTCCTCATCTGAAGCGATCACCCTGAAGCCCACATGCGAGTGGCCAGCAAAAAAAAGACCCTCGCCGACCCCGGCTGACAAGAGGAAGTGCTTCTCGCCTCCTGTGAGATAAAAAGTCTCGGTGATTTTTTCTACCGCCGCGGTTGACTGCTTTAGAATAATCTGGAGACTCGAGTTCGTAATAATTGCCTTTCCTTCGTCGGTCGATAAGAAATCTTCAACGTCCTGGGTGATTGTTGTCAAACCAAGCTGATATTTTCTGGCGCGCTTAGCAAAACTGTGCAAATAGGCTCCTGAATCTTTTTGCTTTATGAGATACCATGCCTCGTCGACGATCAACACCCTTCTCTTTCTATCCTTTCTAACCCGGTTCCAAATATAATCCAAAACTATATACATAGCAACAGGCCTCATGTTCTCTTCCAGGTCTCGTATGCCAAAAACCGTAAACGGGTTTTTTATGTCGAAGTTGGATTGCTGATTAAATATTCCAGACGCAGATCCTTTGACAAACTTTTCTAGCCTATCAGCTAACTCTTTAGCTTCAGGTGTCTCCATACCGGTAAAAATTTTATAAAGATCCTCAAGGAGCGGAGGCTCGTTTTTAAACGTTTCCGCATCCTGCGTGATACCTTTCTCCCTATAGGTAAGAACCAGGGCTCGATCCAAAAGAGCGTCTTGTGAGGGAGTGAGCTCTCCCATTATAACTCTCATCAATGAATGGAGATCGAGAATCTTATTAGAAAGCTCGTCTGGTTCGGGATTGACCGTTGTTAAATCGAAGGGATTGATTTTATATTGAGAACTTGACGAAAATACTACAAACTCTCCTCCAACCGACTGGGCTAACTTTTGATATTCGTTCTCTGGATCGATAATCAGTACGTCAATGCCCATCATGAGAAGCCGTAGAGATTCGAGCTTGACTAAAAAACTTTTTCCTCCGCCTGACTTTCCCAAAATTACTGAGTTTGCGTTTTCGAGAGTAAATCTGTCGAAAATGATCAGGCTTCCGTCGTGTTCGTTGATGCCGTACAAAATTCCCTCATTTTTAGTCAAAGAGGCTGTCGCAAAAGGAAAAGTCATAGCAAGAGACGTTGTATCAATATTGCGCCAGACGCTTAATTTATCGTAAAACATCGGGAGAGTCGACTTGAATCCTTCCTCCATCTCCAGCGTTGCCTGTTTCGCGATGATTAAAAGTGAAGAAACAACTGAGTCTATTTGTTTACTTATCTGATTTAATTCTTCCAGACTGTCTGCCGGAATAGTAAAATAGAGACCGAACTGGAAGAATCGTTCGGCTCCTTTGGCAAGTTCTGCCTGTAGAGCCAGAGCGTCGTCAAGAGCCACTTGAATAGTCGGGTCGACCACTTTTCCGGCTTTGATATCTCCCTCAATCGTTGCCTCCATTTCGGCTATCTTTCTTTTTAAATCCTCCAAAACTGCCTTTGCCTCTGTTGGGTAGATATACATCGAAATATACAAAGGATGGTCAAAAGTTATCAAGGGATAAAGCCAATTGGCAGAAACATAACGAGGGTAGCCGACAACGTAAAAAGAGCGATAGTATTTATCGTCTATCTTCAAGTGATTAAAGTCAACCTCGATGAATGAAGGCGCAATAATATCTTTTATGGAAACCGCTCCCTTGGCCAAAAATTCTGCCACGTTTTGAGACGACGGCAGATTCACCGGCTTTCCCTTATTGCCATTGGTTTTTTTTCCAAATAAATTTAGCATATTAACCAGTCGTCAATACCACGTCGGTATAACTCTCTATAGGCGCCAACCTCTTTCCTGTTGGCGACGAATTGTAGAGATTAAAAAACAACTCAACCAATTCCTGCCGCTGCAAGACGCTTGCCCGCAGGCCAATCTTTGATAAAAGACGGACGAGGTGATCTCGCTTCGGGTAAAGTGAAGTTTTAGCTCTACTGACGACATATTCCTTATTGAGACTCTTGGTATTTACGCCCGAGACACCCATTTCTAAGGTAGAAAAAGGTACAACAAAAAAGAATCTCTTTTCCAAAACGGTGTTTTTTTTGACGACGGTTTTGATAAATTCCTTGTAGCTTAGAAGACGATTTTTCATAAGTTCTACGCTTTGACGATTAATTTTTCCTTGTAGGTAGTCAAGGTAAGATGAAACGTCCATTTTTTTAGACAGAATCAAAATTTGGGTGGGAAAAGATAAAGAATTTAAAAGGCTCGAGTATGAGTAAATCATCGAGGATTGCTCTTCGGCTGACAATAGCCAAAAATTTACTGCTCCGACTTCAACGACTACGGCGGCAGAATAGTCTTTCATCAAGAGAATGTCGTCTTTTATTTCCTCTATTTCAACAAAAATTTGTGTCGACGCTTTTACCGGTGAAGTTGGTTTATTGGATGCCATTATATTAATTCCTTAGAAAAGAACTCTAGGGGTTTTGGATTTGAATCCTCAATTCTTAATTTCATTGTATCAAAAAAGTAAGTGTTCTTTGGATCTTTGAACTCAAATAAGTAATCCGACTGCGGTAATGATTTAAATGTGGCAAAAACGCCGTGAGGATTGGTCTTCAAAAGACGTGTTACGGCTCCTTTCTCATCCTTTACATAGATCAAAATGCCAGGCAGAGGAATGAGTCTGTGATTTTTCACAATTCCAGAAAAGAAAGGTTTGCTTGGGCTTATTTGACTAACGTGTTCTTTTTTTTCCACCACAGGAACGCCTGACGGCTTTGTTGAGGCGGATTTTTTTTGATCCATTAACGCTTCCTTTGGCTTTTGAAGAAGCGTGGCGATTGACTGTTTCTTAAGATTGGGTATTGTTGCGTTGGCTTTAGTTTTTGCCAAATATGCCGCAAGTTTTTCTTGTGACTCAACGTGGGTCATCACGCGATGGGGATCGTCTATAAAAAACAAGTTTTTTAGAAAATAGATTGGAGGGTTCTTCTTGTTATAAATATACTGGGTTGGTGACGTAAGCCTTTTAATAAGATTTTTAATCCAAACGTCTAATGGGCGGTCATTTACCGGAACAAACGCGAAAGCCGGTCCAATCAATCCAATTAATACAGCCAACACGATGTTAATCAAAGGAATGGGAAAAAGCTTGAACACTATAAATCCAATGGGCACAAAGATCACAACATAGATAAACTGCTTTAGGGTAAGGAAACCAACAAGTTTGAATTCGAAGGAGGTTATTTGTCTGGGCATCGGATGCTGATCCATATTAAAAGTATAGCGTAAAACGAAGAGGTTATAACAATGTTTGAAGTTGAAAGCTAGAAGTTTTAGGAAACATCTGACATCCAACCTTTTACCTATATGTAACCGGTTTTTCTTTTTGAGGAAGTAGCAAACTCATACGTCGCCCTTTATTATTGATTTTTTCAACGAAGACTCTTACCTCTTGTCCTGATTCAAATTTTTCTTCTCCGCTTAGTTTACTTATGTGGATTAATCCCTCAATTCCTGGTTCGAGACGGACAAAATAGCCATACTTCTCTTTTCTTACAACCGTTCCTTTTACCTCTTTATCTTTAGGATATTTTTTCTCTATATCTTCCCATGGGTCTTTTGTTAGGCGCTTGAGGGAAAGATTGAGCTTTGAGTCGGTTAAATTTTTCTCTACAACAACAACGTCAAGCGCCTCACCCGTCTTTACATATTCAGCAGCATTGCTGACCTTTTCCCAGGAAATTTCTGATATATGGATAAGACCCTCCACGCCCTCTACTTCGCAAAATGCACCAAATTCAGAAACCCCCAACACTTTAGCTTTGTGTGTTTTACCCTCAATAATTTTGTCAAATTTTTCCTTTAGATCTTTTTGCGAAATCCCGAGAGCCGCCGCTTTCTGAGACACAACTAGACGATTCTTCTCTTCATCAACCTCTAAAATTCTTACCTTTATTTTCTGCTCCGCGAGTTTTTCCGGTTGATTTATGTAGCGCTCGGTAAGCTGAATCTTGGGAACAACCCCCCGAATACCCATGAAGTCGGCGAAAACTCCACCCTTACCGTATTCCCCACACACAACTTCAATTTCCTCTTCTTTTTCCTTCTTTTCTTTTAAAATGTCCCATTTACCCTTTTGGAAAAATTTCCTCATCGATACCACTGGGTATCCGTCTTTCGATTCTACCGCAACAATTCTAACCCTCATTTTATTTCCCGCTTTTAAATATGGAAGATATGTAGAGATTTCTTTTACCTCTAAATCGCCTAAAACAGCGTATGCCTTTGCACCTATATCAAATAAAATCCCCTTTTTTGATAGGGAAACAATCGAGGCATCTAATTCTTGACCCTTACTGATCTTGGTGGGTTTGTGTGATTTGAGCAAAGCCTCCATTGGGTGAGTGGGTGTTTTCGTTCTTGACATCCTTTATTTCCCTCCTTAGGGACGCTGGGCGTCCGTGGAGCTTCTACTTTAACAAAAACCCTCAAAAAAAACAAGAGCAAAATACCCTTGAATTTTTAAGCTTTATTTAGTATATTATGGGATTATTATGGACACACTGCTTCTTCCGGGTCTTTTAGACAAATTTGTTTCCAATCTTAAATCGCAGGGGAAATCTGAGTTTACCATCATAGCCTATAAAAAAGACTTAGAGCAATTTGTAGGATTTCTCACTAGTAAGGAAAAAAATGACATGCGCGAGATTAAAAAAGAGGACATTGAAGCCTTCATTAACAAACTGCTGCAAGAAAACTATACAAAAAAATCCGCTTCGCGAAAACTCAACTCTATTCGAACCTTTTTTCGCTATTTGAAAAACGAGGGAATTATAGAACAAAACCCCTCTCTTGACGTTTCTCATCCTAAATACAGCCAAGCCCCGCCACGAATTTTCAGCAAGCTTGAATACCGAGCCCTGCGCGATATGGGAAAAGAGGATCCTCGAACTTATGCTTTAATTGAAGTACTACTTCAAACCGGTATCAAGATAGGCGAACTCGCCAACCTTCACCTTTCGGATCTGGAAGACGACAATGTTCGAATCAGAACCTATGGAAAAAACCCTGAAAGGAGGGTTCCTCTAAATAAAGCTGCAAAAAAAGCCATAGCTGAATACTTAAAACTCAGAGGAAACTCTACCCAAGACGACCATCTCTTTATCACGCGGACCGGCCATGCGCTTCTTATTAGAAATATCCGCCAGATTATCGCGCGCTGTTTCCGGGAGGTTGGTATTGAAAACGCCACGGTCAACGACCTTAGAAATACTTTCATCGCCTATCAACTGATAAACGGCGCCTCGGTGGAGTATATAGCAAGAATTGTTGGACATCGCCGTCTCTCTTCAACCGAACGGTTCTTAAACTTGGTGAAAGAAGAAGCAGAGAGAAAAGAACGTCTGGGAGAATTATAATATTCTTAATGGAACTAAAAATCTATACCGATGGCGGCTCAATCAATAATCCTGGGCCAGCGGCAATAGCTTTCGTTATCTATCAAGACAGCCACATATTCCATCAACATTCTTCACGAATCGGTGTAAACACGAACAATTTTGCAGAATACTCAGCTTTAGTAAGGGCTCTAGAGTGGGTAAAAAAAAACTCGCTTGCGAACATTTTAAATATAACAATCTTCTCAGACTCTAATTTGATGATTAATCAATTAAACGGCCTTTATAAAGTAAAGAATGCGGTTATTCGAGAATTTATTTTAAAAATAATAATTTTGGAACAAGAGATAAAAACGCCCATTTTCTACAGATATGTTCCGAGAGAAAAAAATCGTCTAGCCGACTCGTTGGTGAAGAAAGAACTACGAAATTTCTAATTTCTAAGTACTCTAATTGGTCTAATTAATAACCAAGTTCCAACTCACAAGATACAAACAAATATCAAAACGCAAAAATTCAAATCTCAAATAATAAATATGTTTGATTTATTTGATTATTTGAATATTGTAAATTGTTTGGACTACTTGTTGGTTGTTTCTTGGAATTTGGTTAGTTCAATTCTATTTATTCTTGTATCCTCACCGGCATGATGACGTGAAGGAAGCCTTGATTGTTATCCATCCTAAAAACAACAGGCGCGTCTGACCGCAAAATTTCAATGACGATATTTTTGCTGTCGGCCACGTTTAGGAAATCTAATAAAAACTTGTAGTTGAAAGCCACCTTTTGCTCTTCGCCCTCAACCACCCCATCTTGAAAAGCGCTGTTTTCCTCCCCCTCTACTGCCTTTGGTGTAAATCGCACACCATTCTTTTTTACCTCTAGCACTATGATGTTGGAGAGGTCGCGGGCAAAAACTGAGATGAGCTTTGTATTTCGTAAAAACTCTTCTTTTTCTAAGGTGACAGTCGTCTTCTTTTCTTGCGGGATAACTTTTTCAAATGGAGGAAAGTCTCCCTCGATGAGTTGAGAGTAAAATTCTGTGTCCCCTGCCTTAAATAGGATGGCTTTTCCTTTTGCAGAATAGGAGAAATCGACCTCCTTTTCATCTTTTATAAAATGGGTTATTTCTCTTAAAAAGTCCGCAGGGATAATAACAGAGGGCAGCCTACCTTCTTTTTTTGTTTTTACCAGAGAAAGCCTGAATCCGTCGGTCGACACAAGTGTTAATTCTTCGTTCGTGAGAAAATTTACCCCTGAGAGAGCGGGTCGCGTTTCATCCGTTGAAGCTGAAAAAAGAACGAGTGGCAAATTACGAGTTAAGAATTCTGTTTTTATCTTTTGCGTTTTTTCTTCTATTTTTGGCGGCATTGGAAATTCTCCTGCGTTTATCAGCGGAAATCTTCCTTTTGTTTTTTCTGCTTTTATAAACATCTGTTTATCTTTCACCTCTAGCTCGACCTTTGCGTCGGCTAAAAAACTCAAGAATTCTATGGTTTTTTTGGGTTCTATAACAAAATCCTCATCTTTCTCAATTTCGGCAGAAAGAGAGGTGTGAAAAAAAGCATTGAGATTGCTGCTGTAAAGATGCAGCTTATTTCCTTCTTTTTTGATATAAATTCCTTGAAGTATGGGAAGAGAAGAAAGTTTTGTTGAAGTAAAACGCATTGCAAAAGTAAGTTTATCTAAGAACTCCTCCCTGTTTAGTTTTATTTTCATATATATAATAGTAGTATTAGTAAGTGGGTATAAGTGTATAAAAAAAGAAATAGATTTTCAAGACGAGAGAATTTTATCTTTTTTAGTGTAGACGGACAGTGGACACTATGTTGATAAATGTAGAGAATCGACTATCTGGTCAACCTCTTTTTTAAATAAAGGGTCTTTTATCAGTAGGCGGTTGATTTTTTCTACCGCGTGAATGACCGTGGTATGGTCTTTTCTTTTGAGAAAGTAAGCGATTTCTTCTAATTTTAATTTAAAGTCGCTTCTTAAAAGGTACATAGTAATTTGTCGAGGAAGAACAACATTGCTGGTGCGAGACTCTCCTTTTAAGTGAGAAACGCGGACATTATAGAAAGAACAGACCTTTTTCAACACATCGGTGGGGGTAATTTTTCGGATTTTCTCCACTTGTTTTTTAGAAAAAAAACTTTCCACAGACTCAAGACCTATTCTCTCGGTCCCGCCCAAAACCTTTGAGTAGAGAGACAAAAGGGTTCCTTCTAATGCCCTAGAGTCGGTAACTTGATCAGCAATGATTTTTGCGGCTTCAATATCGATTTCTATATTTTTTTCCCTAGCCTTGATAAGAAGGATTGCGGTTCGGAGTTCAAAATCGGGCGGTTGGATGTCTACGGTTAATCCGCCGGAGAAGCGCGAACGAAGCCTGTCTTCTAGATTTTTTATTTCAGAGGGTGGGCGATCTGAGGTCAGGACGACCTGACCGCCGAAAGAAACAATTGAGTTGAATGTGTGAAAAAATTCCTCTTGCACCGCTTGTTTTCCTGCGATGAATTGAACATCGTCAACGACCAAAAGATTCAATTTCCTGTATTTTCTGCGAAACTGTGGCGTTGACTTTGTCCGGATCGATTCTATAAGCTCGTTTGTGAACTGATCGCCGGGACAAAAAAAGACCTTTTTTTCTTGATCGTGCTCGAGGATGTTTCTTCCAATGGCCTGGGCAAGGTGAGTCTTTCCCACCCCCACTCCGCCATAGAGAACAAGAGGGTTATATGTGTATCCCAATCCGTTGGTTACCGCCTGCGCCGCGGCAAAACCAATCTGATTGGTTGAGGATACGGCAAAATTTTCAAAACTAAATTTTGCATGAAGCCCGGTTTTATAAAACAGGTCTCCTAGCGTTGGTTGAAAATTGAGAAGCGGAGCCTCTTTATTTTTTTTCTTTGAGGCGATCACGACCAACTCCACCCTCAACTTTTTTCCGGCGTAAGAAGAAACAATGTCTTCAAGCTCGAGCGGCCTTTTGTCTAAGTAAAACTTAAGTCCTTGATTTTGACAACCTAAGACAATTTTTTCTTCAGTAAGCTCAACCGGCTTTAGTTGTTTTAAGAAAGAAAACAACACCGGAACCTTTTTATTTTTAGCCAACGACTCCAGAAACTTATCCCAAAAAGAAGACAAGATGAACATAAATTAAATATGTGGATAACTTGTCCACAAATCCTACACATTTTCACAACACCAGTCAAGAGGTATAAGTGTATCAATTTTGGGTAAACCCTTCTTGATATAATTCCTGTATGTTAAATACAAACAAGTTAAACAAAGACATTGTTTTTAAAAAACAACTAAGAGGAGCTGATTTCATTTTTCATTCAACATGGGGATTATTTAGTCCAAAGGATTTAGATGAAGGAAGCAAATTATTGATTGACAACCTAGATGTTAATCCTACGGATATTTCTTTAGATTTAGGTTGTGGGTATGGCGCAATAGGCATAACCATAGCTAAACTGTCTCCAAAAGGCTTTGTTCATTTAATAGATAAGGATTTTGTTGCCGTAGAATATGCTAAAAAAAATACCAGATGGAACAAGCTTGTAAATTGTGATACCTATTTAAGCAACGGCTTTTCCAACGTTCCAAATATTCAATTTAATAATATAGTTTCAAATATTCCCGCTAAGGTAGGAAAAGAGTTGTACTGGATTATAATTAAAGATGCGAAAAAACATTTAAAGAAAGATGGTAAGCTTTATTTCGTTTTTATATCGGGGTTGAAGAAATTCTTTAAAAGAAATTTCAATAAAGTCTTTGGCAACTACACTCATATAGCAAGCAGTAAAACCTATACTGTTGCATACGCGATAAAGAAATAGCATTTTGTAATAGGTTCCAACAAGGTTAACGATCCAAGGGTAATAACATAATTAAGATTGTGGTAAATTTGGATTGATCATATCAAATACAACCAATTTGATATTATATATTCATGGAAAAATATATTCTGGATGCCAATTTGTTTTTTAACATGGAGGCGGGATTAAATTTGGGGACTAAGACAGAAGAAGTGGTTAAAAGGCTTACGGAAATGGCAAGAAAACTAAAAATAGCCAATAGGGCCGAGTTTTTTATGCCTCCCCGGGTGGTTGATGAATTTTTGAGTTTCTTCGAAAATAAAGAACAGCCGTTTCTCAAAGATTTTCTTTCCGCCATAACGGTCAAGTCTCCCGACGTGACCCGGATGATGTTCCCGGCGCAGATTTTTTATGAATTAGTGGCTGATATACGGCAGCGAAGTTATAGAGGGTTAAATATAGGCGAGGAAGAGATAGAAAAAGCGGGTAAAGCGACGTTGGACAAGAAAACACTGACGACAAAAGAGTTTCAAATAGCTATGGGACCGATCATAAAAAAATTTAGGGAGAGATATCGTCAGGCTACGCGTTTGGGATTTTTAGATAGCGTTGCTGACCTAGATCTTATCGTATTAACAAAAGTGCTTGAGGGCAATCTGGTGAGCTCTGATGAGGGGGTCATTCGCTGGGGTAGAATGTTTGGGATTAAAGAGACGCCGGTTGCGGTTTTGCGGAAGCAGCTCGAAGCTTTGTTGAGTTTTCTTCAGGGTGATTAGGGGTCTTTAAGGTGGGCTCTACTTCCTCATCAGGAATCAATTTAGTAAGCCAGTCGACCATTCTGTCGGTTAAACTTAAGCGGGGTTTTTCTTTGAAAACGAGATGTTGAGAAAGGATTAGTATAAGATTTTTTTTAATTTCTTCGTGGGGCACAACAATATACGCGTGATAAAAATAAGGGGCGTGACCCATAAGGGTGAGAATATAAAAGCCGAACCGCTTAGTGAAGTAAAAGTGAGAAAGAGTCTCCCACCTTAGAGTAACATCCGCCGTTTCGATACCAAATTTAGTGATTTTATTCTCTACCTCAGGAGGGGGCGTGATGGTTAGCACATAAAATAAAAACAAAACAGCCCAGATGGGAATGAGGAGAATTTTGTCGCCAAAAAAAAACACAATAAGAGATAAAAGGAGGGCAACCGCCAAATAAAAGCGTAATACCAGGTTTGACCTTTTTTTGTACGGGCGAAGAGGCGCTTTCCAAGAAAAGACAACCTGGGGATTTTCCATAGGTTTATTGTTCTACAATTGATTGTAAAAGTCAATTGTAAACCGCTTAAGCTTGCAAATAATAGCCTATAATGATAATATATATACGTGGATAACTTTAACAGAATTGTTTCATTTGTCTTGGGTCTCATCGTGGTTATTGTTTTCTTGGCGATTGTCACGGGGCGTTTTAACATAGGAAACAGAACTAAGAACTTGGGTGGGCAAACAAAAATTTCCCCAACCCCAACCGTTGTCATAGGACGAAATTTATCGCCCACGCCGGTTCCAAAAGTGCCCTTAAACCAAGGAACGGTTAACGCTAATAAACCCGCTTTAAAATCACCAACTACAATTCCCGCCACAGGTGCTCCTACATTATTACTATCAGCGTTCTTTTCTACACTCTCGCTGGGTATTTATTTGAAAACAAAAAAATAAAATTCAAGTAGGCCAAATCCCAAATTACAACCAACAAGTATTCCAAACAAATTTCAAAATCAAAATCTCAAATTATTAAAACCTTTTGAATTTTGATTATTGTTATTTGGACATTGTTTGTTTCTTGTTTCTTGGAATTTGTTAGTTTAGAATCCTGGGATTTTAAGTATTCCAGAAGCAAGGAAATTAACGATAAATACAGAGGAAAGGGTAAATATCAATCCAATAATTGCTCCATAGACCAACCGTTTTCCATAATTTAATCGCTCTGGTTCTGCCTGCGACGTGAGTACTACAAAAGAGCCATAGATAAGATACAAAAAGGCTATACCACCGACGATGCTAAATATAATGTTGAGTAAAATCTGGACCACGCTTGCCGCCGCCCCCTCTTGTTGAAAACTTGCAAGATCTGTTTGTATACACCCGATAACCGTATATTGTCGACCTTGGTATGGAGTGGGTCCTGTGTTGGTGGAAGGATCGATTCGTAAAGTTTCTTTAGTCGTTGGATCGCTGCTTGCGTTAGGATACATGCATAAGCGGCACTTTTCCCAGGTTGAAGGTTGATCGTCTGGCGGACAGTATCCACAAAGATCGCACACAGCGTAGCGAGGCGCAGGCGCTTGCCCGAACACAGAAGGTATAAAGACAAACAAAGATATTAAAAAAAATACAATGAAGCAAAACCTCCTCATGTTTTGAGTATAGCAAAAGATTAAAGTCAAATTTCATTATAATTAAAGGATGAGGAAAATAACTTTAGTATTTATTCTTGGATTAATTTTGACATGGGCGGCTTTGTTCGTAAGGGCTGATGAGTTGGACGACATTAACCATCAACTGGAAAATCTGAAAAAACTTTTCAGCGATATTAAAAAGGCTACTGATACCAACCAGGTGACTCTGGATAATTTTAATAAACAGCTGGCGCAGATAAAGGTCAAAGTTGTAAATCTGGAGGAGGAAATTGATAAGAAAGAAAAAGAGGTTAAGCAGGGAGAAAAAGTTTTATCTTATCAAAAAAACCTGCTCAATGAGCGAGCGAGATCGTATTATAAAAATATCTCTAAATCAACTCTCTCTTTAATCAGCCTTCTCGCTGCAGAAAACTTGTCAACTTCTCTGAGGAATTTTACTTACCAAAAATCGCTTGCTGACGAGGATCGAAAAACAATCATCAAAATTGTTATGTATATCAAGAATTTAGAAGAAAAGAAAGCCAGCCTGCAAAGCGAAAGAGAAAGATTGACCATTTTGAAACTTGACATCGATAAACAATCGCAATTTTTAGCTGGGGAGGTTGCCAGTGCAAGAAAATATCAGGGAGAATTGCAACAAAAAATTGCTACTCTTACAGCGAGACAGCAACAGTTAATCTCACAAAGACTAGCAAGCTTAAATATACCCAGATCGGCCGGAACGTCTGTACGAGGATGTGTAGACGACAGAGATAAGGATCCGGGTTTTTCCCCAAGAGTTGCTTTTTTTACCTACGGTGCTCCACATAGGAATGGATTGAATCAGTACGGCGCTTGGGGAAGAGCAAAGGATGGGCAAAACGAAGAACAAATTCTTCAAGCCTATTATCCAAGTCTAACATTAAAGAAAGATTATGACCAAGGGGCTCAAATAAACGTAGAGGGACACGGAAATTTTTCGATTGAAGACTATACAAAAAGAATCTATGAGGTTCCGGATTATTGGACTGATAACAATTTGGCAGTCCTCAAGGCGCAAGCCGTGGCAGCAAGAACTTATGCTTTAAACTCAATGCAGAGAAAAGGATCAATATGCACAACTGAAGCATGTCAGGTTTTTAAGCCAGAGCCCAAAGGGGGAAACTGGGAGCAGGCTGTGAACGCAACTGCAGGTTGGGTGCTTATGGATGGCGGAAGCCCTGGATTTACTCAATACGCCTCAACTCATGGAGGATATATTTTAAATTTAGGAAAATTCGATGGAAGAAGCGGAAATCCGGGGAATTTTGGAGAACTAAACGATCGAGCCTATGACAAAGAGTCGCCTTGGTTTTACTGTGATTGGGGGGCACGTTCTTCCTATGGTAATACCGCTTGGTTAAAAATAAACGAAGTTGCTGACATCGTAAATGCAATTCTTCTAGCGCGCTCTGATTCTTCGACCGGCGATCACCTTTATCAGACAGACAAACCACACCCCTATGGCGGTGAAGTGTGGAGCGAAGACCGGGTAAAGCAGGAATTGCGAAATCGCGGTATCAGCCCATACAGCAATGTTTCTGATGTGAGCGTTGGTGCAGATTTTAATACAGGGTTGACATCGTCAGTCAATGTGTTGGGAGACGCAGGTTCTCAGTCGATTAACGGAGGAGAATTTAAAAATTGGTTTAATTTACGAGCGCCGGCAAATATTCAAATAGTTGGTCCATTGTATAATGTTGAGAAACGATAACAATAGTGTGACATCCTGAACTTGTTTCGGGACTTGATATGTCATTCCCGCGAAAGCGGGAATCCAGAATTAAATAGATTCCGCATCAAGTGCGGAATGACAAGGAAAATTATGGATAAACCTAAACCTAAAATCAGCAAAGAAATGCTTGATAAACTTACGAAAGAGCAAGTTGACGTCTGTTTTTACAAAGGTACCGAAGCGCCGTTTACAGGAAAACTTCTACACAATAAAGAAAAAGGCACCTATCACTGCGTTGTTTGCGGCAATCCTCTATTTCCCTCTGAGACAAAGTTTGAATCAGGAACTGGTTGGCCAAGTTTCTATGACGTTATTAAAAAAGGTAATGTCAAATTGGAAGAAGACGCAAGTTATAGTATGGATCGGACTGAAGTTGTCTGCTCCAAATGCGGCGCACATCTTGGTCATATGTTCAACGATGGTCCACCCGATAAAACCGGTCTTCGCTACTGTATTAATTCTGTCGCGCTGGATTTCAAACCAATTTCATCTTGACTAATTTTTGGTCAACGTTTATGATGATAGGGTTATTTTAAAAAACTATGGCAGTCGCACTAATTAACAAAGACACATTCCAAAAAGAAGTTTTAGAAGATAAAGGAGTTGTGTTCATCGATTTTTATGCCGATTGGTGTGCACCCTGCCGAGTTACTTCTCCCATCATTGACGAGTTATCAAACGAAATAACAAATATAAAATTCTTAAAAGTCGACGTTGATAAAAATCCGGAGCTTGCACAGCAGTATTCAATCTTCTCCATTCCTACCTTTATGATCCTCAAGGAAGGAAAGGTTGCCTCCCAATTTGTCGGAGCGATGGGGAAAGAAGGCTTTCTTAACGAAATAAAAAAAGTAACAGATTAACCACTTATAACCCGAACTACTTTTCCGTGAATCACCTTCAAAACGAGATGCGCTTGTCTTAGAATATATAGAGCTAGTGTTGCCAGCCAACGAATTGATGAAGTAATCGGTTGATTAAGCCCGGCAATTATTTTATCGTCGGAGATGGGAAGCTTTATATTTTGATAGCTGGGGAATTGAGTTGTTGTCGCAGGCTGTATTCCCATCTTTTTCAAATCCGACGGTAGTTCTATTGTTTCTGGTCTGGGTTGAACAAAGGGTTTTACTTCCTCCTCCGGTTGAAGTTCGACAACTTCTTTAATCTCATATTTTTCTTTTGCTCTTGGAATCGGTTCAGATTCTTTTGGCCGGCTCACCGAAGTAGACTTCTTATGTTTTTTCACGAGCTCGTCGATATTAGTGTAGTTTTTTTGAACCATACTTTTATTTTAACAAAACGAAATCTTAACAGTTGAATTTAAATCCGCAGAGTTGGCCATTTGGTAAAGTTCCATCGCAAATTTTTGTTCTTTGATCAGCGGGAATATCAGTTTCGTCTATGTAAGCCATATTGCAGTGGGGGCAATGATAATGTCCATCACTCTCTCTACCACAGTTAGAGCAACCGCCTTGATTGTTTTCTCTGTTTGACGAACTTCCCGATATTAGACTTTCCGCGGTTTCACCAAGAGATAGTCCCTCTGACAGCTGGTAGCTAGACATAAAACCAGAAGATCCCCTGTTCGATATGGATGGACAACTACCTCCCCCTTTCACCGTAGCCGGTTTAGCCGCATAGTTTGCAAAGTTCCGTTGAAATGCCGCGGGGTGTCCGTCTTGATAAGATAGATTGTAAGTATAGGGCTGCGAATATCGATAATCTTGGCCGACTGAAGTTTTATCATAGCGGTCTTTTATTTCTTTTGCTCGGTTATACATTCCCCGCAGCAAAAAATCCATCTCAGCAAGTTTTTTGTAGCGATCTTCCTGGCTAAACTGGTTTAAGCTGTTTGCAAGGTCAGTTGCAAGTAGAATATATCTACTCATGCCGTATAGAATTATTTCGTCTTTCATAACCGCGTCTTCAAACCAGCGAGAGTATTTTACGTCTGGTTCTGAAATTCCTGCGGCTTTAAGGACAGAATCTAAATCAGGTGTTCGTGCAAGATCAAATATGGGGAATTCTAAAAATTCTCTTGTGTTCCTGTAAATTAGTCGAGGATTAATGCGAAGCAAAATGTTTTGACTATTTGTTATTCCCTGTCGTGATTCGTCATATTTGATGGCATGCATCTTAACTACGTTTCTGGCAAGAGCCGCATCATATTCAGCTTCATAATAAAATATGTATCCGTAGTCCCAATTTTTAGGCGGAGAGATAACCGCAGCATGTTTTAAGAGCTGGCCGGCTCGATAAGACTCCTCAAATTCTTTATAAACCCAAGAATGACCGATATTTTCTTGCACCTCTCTTTCTCCGGCTAAGTCAGTTGTGTATCGTAACATATCTGTCATCCTTATATCTCCATAGCAGAGTCCCCTATCCCCTAATAAATAGGCGATTTTCCTATATGGTATTTTTCCGGCAAACTCAGAAAACAGCCCAAGAAGATTTTCTTTTATGTAATAGTTTCTTTCTTCCGGAGTCAAATTGTTGGCGTATTTTTGCAGAAATAAAACATCGTTATAGATATTATAAAAAGTAGTTATTGCTGATGTTTGTTCTCTGTCAACGGCAAGTGGTCGTCTATCTCTACTTGTGTTGGGCAAATATGAGGAGGCTAAATGTCTGGCGAGTCTTTCTATCATGGTCCCTGCTCGGGGTAAAAAGGGTTTGGGCAGTTCCGGACTTTTACCCGAACCCGTTCAAATTTCTTACGAAATTTGTTCGGGAACGGGTGAACCGTTGCGGCACAGCCTAGGAATTACACCTAAGTTCCTGCGATCCAAACCTAAAATTTTAAACGAACGTTTTTAAGATACTCCTTTCTTTTCCAGAAATCAACAGCCTGATATAATTTCTGATATGAAAATAAAGTTTATAACTCTAAATATTTTAAACGGCAAATTTCTTGACAAGTGCAAGAGTTCTTAAAAAAAGAAAGTCCGGATATATTTGTTTTGCAAGAAGTATATAAAGGCGGAAATATAAGCGGAGAAAATAGATACCGATCATTTGAGGCTATTAGGGCTGAATTTAAAGATTATTTTTATTTTTTTACCCCAGAATTTTACAAAATAATCGATGGATCTAAAGTAGATGAGGCAAACGTTATTTTTTCCCGATTCCCGCTTTTTAACCAAACATCTATTTACTATTCCAACTCATATGGTGAGCGTAGAGTTGAGAACCCGGAGCAATTTATTAATACGGCCCGTAATCTTCAATATGTTCAGATAGAAATTGGTAATAAAATCATCAATGTTTTTAATACACATGGAGTATGGGGAACGGACGGTAAGGATAATGAAGAAAGGTTAAAGATGAGTAAGGTAATCTGCGGTAAGGTGAAAGGTTTAGACAATGTAATATTAGCTGGAGATTTTAATATTGACCCTGATACCAGAACGATAAAAAATATGGAGACATACTTAAAGAATATTTTCAAAGGTGAGCTTCAGACAACTTTTAATATGAAAGTAAAAACGCCTATTGTAAAAAAATTATCTTTTTTTGATGAGAATGATTTGAAAGGTTTTTCAAAGGCGGTTGTTGATATGATTTTTGTTTCACCGGATATAGAGGTGATAGATCATTATTGTCCGAAGGTCGATGTATCGGACCATTTCCCGCTGGTTGCAGTGTTCGAAGTATAGGTTATTTTTTAAGAAACGAAGAAAATTTTTGCCGAAATTTAGAAAGTTTAGGGTTTATTACGAATTGGCAGTAGGGTTGATCGGGGTTTTTCTCCATATAATTCTGATGATACTCTTCAGCAGGATAAAAAGCCATAAAAGGAATAATTTCTGTCACGATTTTTCCGTCATAAATTTTTTCCTCGGCAATTTTCTGCTTAATTTTTTCGGCAGACTTTTTTTGTTCCTCATCATGATAAATAATTACCGAGCGGTACTGTGATCCAATATCGTTTCCTTGTCGATCCGGTGTTGTTGGATTATGAGTAAAAAAGAAAACTTCAAGAAGTTGTTCATATGCAATTATTTTTGGATCGAATGCTATTTGTATCGACTCAGCATGTCCTGTGGTTCCTTCTGAAACTTCATAATAATTAGGGTCTTTAGTTTTCCCCCCCGAATAGCCGGAGACAACTTTTTCTACCCCTTTTAGTTCTTTAAATATAGTCTCTGTACACCAAAAGCATCCG
>MFZO01000039.1:32885-59421 GCA_001788015.1 Candidatus Roizmanbacteria bacterium RIFCSPHIGHO2_02_FULL_38_11
TAGCCAATTCTGTATGCATGAATTTATGAAGTAACTTTATAAACTACGTCGCATTCTTTGACTTTCTGGTCGACTTTGAGTCCAATCTCTTGGCCTTTTTTTGCCTTCTCAAGCGCTTGGTGTTCAAGTTGCATGGAGCCAACCGTTTGCGTAAATTCGCGGCCATGTCCCACAACCCTTATAGTGTCTCCATTGACAAGCGGGCCAGACAGCTTAACTATCCCAACCCCAAGGTGATTATAGTAGTGGGTAACTTTGCCGACTTTTTTATCTTTCACATACATCACCAGCTTTCTATAACCAGTTTAGCATATCTTTTAAAACGCTGATTCTTTTTTGACGCCCCGCTTAAGGACATGAAACGACAGAAAAAAGCAAATGACCGAAAAAAAGCTGGCGGCTAAAAATGGGTATGGTATAGCAAAAGTAGCGATCAATCCGCCTACGATCGGACCCAAAATCTGACCAATGCTCATATAAGAGGTGCTAAGTCCTAAAATTGATCCTTGAGATTTTGCGTCGGTTTCTCTAGATAAAATAGTTGGTATCAATGTTTGGATACTCGAGTTGGAAAGGCCTAAAAATATGGAAGATAAAACAAACAACAAAAGTGATCTGATAAAGAAAATCGACAGAAATACCACAGAGATAGTAAAAAGCGCTAAAGAAAAAAGTCTTTTTAATCCCAATAGTGAAACCAATTTATGCACTAGCAAAAGCTGAGCAAAAAGACCTATAACTCCAAACATAGTAAAAAGAAGAGATATTTGGTTTGCCGATAAATGAAGTATTTTTAGGGAGAAGGGTTGATAGGCAAAAATCATCAGGGAAAACGATATAGCGTTGAAAAGGGTAATAAGCAGAGTAACGCCCACATTTTCATCGAACATTGCCTGGAAAAGTTTTTTGAAATTAAATAGAGAGCTGCGTTTGACTTCTCCAATGTGTTTGTTGGTTTCGGGCAGAAAAATAAAGGTCAGAAGAACGGCGATAAGCGAGATTGTTCCAGCGATTATGAACGGTAATGAGGCAGAGCGCGATACGGTGAGAGCCGATATTGCCGGGCCGAAAATGAAACCAAATCCGAATGATGCTCCGATTATTCCAAACCCCCGCGTCCTTTGTTCTTGTGAGGTGGTATCTGATATTATCGCGGAGGCAACAGGGATATTCCCTGCCGTGATGCCGTCAAGTGCACGAGCTAAAAATAAAAATATTGCGCTTGGCGCAAACGCCATGATAAAAAATGAGATTGCCGTTCCTAAGATTGAGATGATAAGAAGAGGTCTCCTCCCGTATTTATCCGACATTCTGCCGATGATGGGAGTCGAGATGAACTGGCAGATAGAGAATAACGAAAATAAAAGCCCATTTTGAAAATCCGAAAGCCCATATTTTAATGAATAAGAATATAAGACAGGGATGATGATCCCATATCCCAAGGCATTGACAACGGCAATAAGCGCGATGATCAAAAGATTTCTGTTTTGTCTAAACATAGGTCAGGGAAAACTTAGGGAAAACTTAGGGAAAACTTTAAGTATACATAAAAATATTTAGAGAACTAGAGTATCATAAGTACTGTAGAATATGAAGAAATCAGAAGACAAAACAAAAGAACTTACGTTGTCTGATATACCGGGTGACGATCCTTTGGTGAAATTAAAAAATCTTCTCCTTCTTTTGGTCAAACTCTTTCTCACCTATTTTCAAATCTTCGTCTTGGTCTTTGGCATAGGATTTCTTATCATCATCCTGCTTTTACTCATCTTTTTTAACGCTCTCGGATTTTAGCGTACCAAAGACTTAAATTATTTCAGAAAGCTATTTTTCCTCAATATTCACTGAAAGTACTTTCACGGGAGTTACGGGAGTGGAATTCTCGCCCATGGCGTTTTGGCTGACCGGAGCTTGGGCAATGGCGTCGACGACGTCAATCCCCTCTGTCACTTTTCCGAAGATCACGTAATTTTTGGGAAGGTTATAGTCTTGGTGCATGATAAAAAACTGGCTGCCGTTGGTGTTTGGCCCGGCGTTGGCCATGGCGATTGTTCCGCGCGTATAGTCTCCCTCAAATGGCTCGTCGTCGAAGCGGTAGCCTGGACCTCCGGTTCCGTCGCCCTTCGGGTCTCCGCCCTGGATCATAAAGCCGTTTATAATTCGATGAAAAACCGTGTTGTCATAAAACCCGTTTTTTGCCAAACTGACAAAATTATTTACAGTTATCGGAGTTTTATCTGTATTTAAAGAAATTAAAATGTCTCCTTTTTCTGTTTTAAGAGCTGCTATATATGTTTTGGTTTTATCGATGGACATTTTTGGCGTTGGTTCTATTTTCATATTTTGCGCTTCTGTTGGTTTATTATCTTCCGGCCTTCCAGAAGACTCAAACGTTATATTTTTATTTAATATGAGAAATGCAACTCCTAAAATAATGATGATACCTACAATATAAAGATACTTATTTTTCATTTCAAAAGCTAAGTATAACAAATATTAAGTCATCAAATCTTTCCCTTTATTTTGCCAGCGGGCAAGGATGAAGAAGAGATCGGAGAGGCGGTTGAGATATTTCAGAATAGTTAATTGTTGATTGCTGATTGTTGATTGCTCAAAAAATCTTACAACGTTTCTTTCTGTTCGGCGGCAGACGACGCGAAGTACATGAAACCAAGCTGAAAGTTCAGTTCCACCAGGCAAAATAAAACGGGAAAGTTTGGGTAGTTTTTTTTCTATCTCGTCGATCTTTTTTTCAAATTTCTTAACTCTAGAGTCTAAGAATCTAAGGTCTACTTTTGCTCCGGCAAGATGAGCCATGATTTTATAGAGGTCTTTCTGAATTTCGATAAGATAGACTTTAGACTTTTGACTTTTGACTTTAGCTTGAACTAAGCCAAGATAGCTTGTCAGTTCGTCGACTGATCCGTAGGCATCGATTTGAAGGTAGGATTTTGAGACGCGCTTGCCGCCGTATAACGAAGTTTTTCCTCTGTCGCCAGTCCGAGTGTAGATTGACATAAGACTTTAGATGTTAGACCTTAGATTTTAGAAGATATTATAACTAAAGTCTATAGTCTGATATCTATGATCTGAATTAGCATTCGGCGTAGCCGCAGCCGTAGCATTTCTTGCAGCCTTCTTCATGGGCCAGGCTTGCTTCCCCGCAGGAAGGGCAGATGTCGAAAAGACCTGTATTATTTGATTGCATGAGGCTTGGCTGAGAAACAGAAGAGACGAGAGTGGGTTTTTCTTCAGGTGTCTTTTTAAGCTCTGGAGTAAAAGTTGAGTGTCCATTGCCCTGGCCGTTGCCTAAGGTTTTTTGCGAATGACCGTTTAAACCAAAATGCATGGACAAGATTTTAGCTATGGCATCGGGTAAGCTTCTGATCTTTTCTTTCCCGAATCCCATACTGCGGGCGCCGCCGATTCCTTGCAGTTGGTCGACTATCTCTGACACTCGCTCTTTGGGTGAAAGTTGCGAAGCGAATCGTAAAGCTAAAGAAATTATCCTTCCTAAACCGGTGGCCATAGCATATACGTCGGTTCCGGCCTTTCCTACATTGATGAACACTTCCAAAGGTTCCATATTTCCGTTGGTGTTGACAGTGATGAAAGCAGTGCCAACCGGTGTATTGATGCGATAGGTTGAACCGTGGACGACCATAGGTCTGGGTTTGACGGTGTAGGTTTTCGGCATCTCCTCGGCAGGCTTTTCCTCTTCTTTTTTTCGTTCCAAGACGCCGGGGCGCGAACTTTCTCTCATGTAAGCGATTCCCTTAAGGCCTAGTTTATAAGCTAAGCTATAAAGTTTTTTTACGTCTTCAACGGTATGTGTTTTTGGAGCATTTACCGTTTTTGAGATAGACGCATCTACATACTTTTGGATCACAGCCTGAACTTTTACATGATCTTCGGGAGTGAGTTCGTTTGATGAAACAAACCAATCAGGTTTTTTAACCTTGCCTTCTTTTATCTCTTTTTCATGTTTTTTATACCATTCTTCATAGAGGTGATGGCGAATCATATGGGTTCCAAGTCTGTCTCTTCTGATGAACTCAAATTCATAGACCGGTTCTATCCCCGACGTTGCGTTCGCCATAAGAGAAGTTGATCCAGTTGGCGCCTGCATCAGGAGAATTGAGTTGCGGATGCCGTGTTTTTTGATATCTTTCTGTAAGTCTTTTGGCAGTTCTCGAATAAACTTTCCATTGGGATATTTGATTTTGTCAAATTTTGGGAACACCCCCTTTTCTCTAGCCATTTCTACAGATGTTCTGTACGCCTCGTCGCGGATACTGCGGTAGACTTTATCAATAAATGCAAGCGCTTTATCTGAACCATAGCGTAGATGAAGTTTAATTAAGGTATCGCCTAGACCCATAGTTCCTAAACCAATTCTTCGTTCTCCTTCAAGCTGTGTTTTTCTAATTCCCTCGAAAATGTAAGGATCAAGATCGACGATGCTGTCTTGGAATCGCACTGCGGCTCGAACCAACCGTTTTAATATTTTGAAATCAAACGCGCCTTTTTTATCGACGTCTTTGAATTTAACTAAAGAAGATAGATTTATTGATCCTAGGTTGCAGACGCCCCAAGCCGGTAAGCCTTCTTCGCCACAAGGATTTACGCAGTTGATCCGATTCCAATAATAATTATTATGCCATTTGTTGTAGCGTTCCATAAACACGGTTCCTGGCTCAGCGCTCCTCCAAGCTGCTTCGGCCACCAGATCCCAGATTTTTCTGGCTCGCACTACTTTTCGAACGACTATTTTTTTGCCTAAAGACTTCCAGACTTCTAGATCTCCGTTCCACTTGTCATCGTATTCGGGATCATTGGTGTCTGGGAAAACCAGCGGCCAATCTCCGTCCTTTTCGACAGTTTCCATAAACTTGTCAGAAAAACAGACAGAGAGATTGGCGCCATTGATCCGCGACAGATCCTGCTTTACCGTTATAAATTCCTCCAGATCCGGATGCCAATCCCACAACATCAGCATTAAAGCACCCCTTCTGGTTCCGCCTTGTTGGATAATATCCTTGGTTGCCACGGAAAATAATTCTGCCCAATTACAGGGCCCTGAAGAAAAACCGTTTACTTTTCTAACGCGTGACCCTTTTGGTCTTAAAGAGGAGAGATTGATACCAACTCCACCGCCCCGAGCCATAATCTCAACCATCTGCTTTAACGTTTCCAAAATGCCTTCACGCGAGTCTTTGGGGCTTGGGATTACAAAACAGTTGTAAAAAGTTACCTTGTATCCGGTCCCTGCGCCTGCCAAAATCCTACCCCCCGGAACATATTTAAAATCTTTCATCGCCCAGTAAAACTCTTTTTGCCAGTTTGATTGTTTAGTTTTTTTTTCAACAGCTGAAACAGCTTTAGCTATTCTTTTCCACATCTCTTCCGGTTTTTTTTCGAGCGGTTTACCGGATTTATCCTTTAAGGAATAGCGATCTAAAAACACCCTCTCTGATATACCTGTTAACTTCATACAAAATATACAAAATCAAAATACGTTACTTCAATTGTTAACGAGTTCACGCGTTAACGTGTTATTTATTTTTAACTCGTTAACTCGTTAATCCGCTAACCCTATAACAATTTCTTCAGTTCTTTCTCGAAATCTTCTACATCGACAAACCTGCGAAACACTGATGCAAAGCGAATGTAGGCAATTTTATCAATTTTTTTCAGATGTTTTGCGACAAAATTACCAATCACCTTGCTATCGACTTCGGTTGAATCTTGTTGTTTTAGTTCTGACTCAACCTCTGAAACGATTTTTTCTACCTGGATTGTTGTAATCTTGGTCTTTTCGCAAGCCTTAAAAATACCACGTCTTAATTTTTCCCTATCAAATCTTTCTCTCCGACCGTCTCTTTTGATAACCAATATAGGCAATTCCTCTACCCGTTCATAAGTCGTAAATCGCTTCTGACATTTAGGACATTGACGTCTCCTTCGTATGGCGCTTCCATCTTCTGAAAGCCTGGTTTCGATTACCTCTGTATCTGTGTTCTTACAAAATATGCAATACATCTTGTGCCACTTTAAAATGTAAAACACTAATGGTGGGAATGCAAGAGGTCTTAATACTATCAAACCATATCAGGTTAAAAATTAGCCTCAAAGTTTCTTTCGTGTTTTTGAAAGGCGCATCTGTCCAAATTTTTTTGAACAAGATTTAAGTTATGCGTCATAAGTTAGGTGTTAGATGTATATTGATTTTTTCACTTAACTCTTAACTCCTGACCTCGAGCTAATGTAATATTGAAACATGTTCCTTAAAGACCTTCTTTTTCCCAAGTTTTGTTTGGGATGCGGCTTTTTGGGTGCTTATATTTGCTCAAACTGTCAAAAAAAGTTGAGCTATATTAGCAAGGACGTTTGTCTTTATTGCGGAAAGGCAAGCTTGTGGGGATTGACTCATCCGGGGTGTAGGCGAAATCATGGTGTCGATGGGCTTGTGAGTATTTTTTATTACAATAATCTTTTGAAGAAAGTCATCAAAAGCATTAAATACAGATTGGCGCTAGATGTATGGGAAGAACTGTGTCTTGTTATAGAGCCTGATAAACTCAACAAGATCGCCGCATATAAGAAGTTGAATTTTGCAAAATTTTTCCTTCAACCGATTCCACTGCATACCAGTCGATTGCGATCTCGGGGCTTTAATCAGGCAAAAATTATCGCCTCGTTTTTTAGCCAACTGCTTCAACGCCCAGTCACAGAATATCTATTGAGAAAAAAGAGCACTTTCTCCCAGGCCCAATTAAAAAATAATAAAGATAGATATATTAACATGCGAGGTGCTTTTGAAGTTTTAACTCGCGAAGTTGACGATAAAAACTTCATTCTTGTCGACGATGTAATCACCACAGGATCGACTTTAAAAGAAGCGGCTTGGACTCTTAAACGCGCCGGAGCAAGTCGAGTAGTTGCTTTAACTTTGGCTAAAGGCTAATATGAGTTGTAAATTGTCAAAAACGTTATAATAAGTTAGAATTACATTAGTATGAAGGAAAATTACAAAATCGAAATATCGTCACGGACTATAGTTTTTGCCGTATTTTTTGTACTTCTTTTGAATTTTTTGTGGTTGATACGTGATGTCATCTTCTCTCTTTTTATTGCCTTTATTATCATGAGCGCCCTCAAGCCGTATGTCTCTTTTTTGGAAAAAAACAAAATCCCGCGTTTTTTGGCCGCCTTTTTAGTCTATCTGGTTTTTCTGACATTTTTTTTCTCAATACTGTTTTTGGTTCTTCCGCCGTTGGTGACAGAGAGCACGCTTCTTTTTAGAGCCCTGCCGTCAATTTTAGAGCGATTTGCACCAAACGCAACGTCGCTTTTAAATCTCGACTCGGTATTTCAGTATCTGCCCAATATTGCCAATCAATTTTTTGATATAGTCAGAAGCATTTTTTCAAATACGGTATTTTTTATATCGACGCTCTTTTTTGGCTTCTATTTACTCTTGGAGGAGAACGTGATACGAAAGCTTGTCTCCCGGTTTTTTTCCGAGGAGAAAGCAGAAACAGCCATTATCGTGTTTGACAAGGCAGAAAAGCGTTTAAACGCCTGGTTTTGGGGAGAAATCACGCTGATGACGGTTATCGGACTCATGACGTTTATAGGATTAAATCTAATAGGGATTCGCTATGCATTGGCGCTTTCTGTTTTAGCTGGCCTTCTCGAGGCAATTCCCAATCTTGGTCCGACAGTATCCTCTATCCCAGCGATTCTTTTAGGCTTTTCTAGTTCGCCGGTCATGGGTTTTGCCGCTTTAGCCTTGTATTTCATAGTTCAACAACTTGAGAATAATTTAATCGTTCCGGTTGTGATGAAGAAAGCGGTCGGCTTAAACCCGATCATCACTCTAATTGCACTTTTGGTCGGGGGAAAAATCGGCGGAGTCTTGGGAGTTCTGCTTGCCATTCCAATCACCGTTTTTCTTGAGACGATTTTGATCGAATTGGCCAATGCGCCAAAGTCTGCGGAGAATCCTCGGTAATTCTGCGGTAAAAACACACCCTGAGGGTGTGCAGCCTCAAGTTTTGTAATTTTTGACCAAAAGAATTTGAAATAAGCCTAAAAAGTTTGTCTCCTGATCAATTTTTAGTCCAACTTCTTTTAATAAATTCTCAAGACCTCTTTTTATAAACGGAACGTAGTTTGGTGTTTCGTAAAGAAGAATAAACAAATGAGTTAATCTCGCAATCAAATGTTTTTTTGGTTCATTATATTCTACGATTAAAATTGGTCCGTATTTTTTTGTAACTCGTTTCATTTCTTTTAAAACTAATAGTTCAATCTCATACGGCATATCGTGAAGACCAAGGGAGATTGTTGAAGCATCAAACGAATTATCTCTAAAAGGCAGTTTTGCCCCATCAGCCTGTTGAAAACGAAGTTTCAATGAAGTAGAGATTTTCCTTGTTGCTTGTTCGAGCATTTCTGGAGACAAGTCTATACCGATAACATCATGTCCAAGTTTAGCAAGTTGATAGGCTTGAGCTCCAGTTCCCGTTGCCACATCAATAATTTTTTTAGGTGGTTTTAAGTCAAGAAATCTGGCAGCTTTTTGTTTTAAAAGAAATGTGAAATATTTTTCGTAATCGTATAACCAAGCCCATTTTGCAAAGAATTTATAGTTGTAATATTTATGTTTCTTAATAAGATCAGCGCTTAGCATTTCTTTCTTTCTTTATTAAAGAATACCTTCTAAAAGTAGGTAACCACGTTGGTCCTGATACGAATTTAAGCTGATTGTTGTGAAACATTTTTTCTAATTTTATCTTTGTGTGAATATAAATTGTTACCCCCAACCACACTTTTGCAATCCATACTCTAATGTGATCAACTATTCTCCCAGTAAAACTATTACTAGCAGTTTCTCGAATTGTAATAAAGCCATCAAGCTTTAATATTTTCCGCCAGATATCTAGGAGAGTATTAAGTTTGTTTGTATCAAAATATTCTAAGAATCCGTCAGTTTCAATCCAATCTATACTGTGATGCCGGAGCAATTTTGTCAATTCTAAAGCATTTATCTGTTTTATTTGTATGTTAAAAAAGAGATATTTGTTATGAATTAATTTTTTTACTGCTTCAATTTGCTCACCGCCAATATCTACGATTATAATCTCAGCCTTTTTATTTTTTGCAATAACAAACTTTATAAATTCATCTGCTGTGGTTTCATTCCCAACGCCACATAACAAACAAGTAAAATTTTTCCTATTAAATTCAGGGACAAAATTTAATTTGCTAAGATCGTCAATGCATTTCTCGTACGCCCAGCGAAGATATACTCTCCAAAGAGGTGTGCCAATAACTATTTTGAATTTACGATAATAACTCATTTATCTTTTTCTGCAATACATTCAATTTCAATAAGCAAATCTGGTTTTACGAGTTCTCTAATTCCAGTTGATTATTTACGTACTCTACTCTTTTTTCACTTGGATTATTTGTCGAAATATTTTTTCCCGTATTTAAATTTGTTTAAAGACGATTTGTTTATTTGCGGAATCGAAACTGATATTGAATTTATCAAATACATCAAGTCGGCCAAGAAGTAGAGTTGAATCTTCAGCGTCTATGAAATAACAGCGAACGCGAAATTCCGCCTCTCCTACTCTGATATTAATCTTTCCAAAATACGCATATGATTTCTTTTCACCGATACCTACAAGTTGAGTTCTCAAAAGAGAATTGTAATATAGTCCCCATTCTTTAGCTAACCGCAGCGTAAGCATCGTGGTATCAGCCCCACTATCAAGAAGAAACCAGGTGTTTTGCCAGCCAAACTTTGTTTTTAAAGGCAAGAAGATTAGTGGATCAACAATTCTTCCTTCCTGGATTGATTTATATTTATACGGAAAGGTGAATGTAGATGCGGCCATATTTCTGCATGTATCCAATTACGGTTTTTTGAGGAGAAATTTTTTTCTTTTTTAAGTTATTTAATAACTTTTCGACGCCTTTTCCAGCAGCATACACTTTAGTGCCCTCTTTATCAGTGGCAACCCACATTCCTCCATACTTTTTTTGTATTTTCATAAATGGATCGGTTTTCATATATAAAAGTATAGTCAAGAAGTCTATGAAATTCAATATATTTTCGCGTTATAATAATACCTTATGAAGATAGCAATTTTAGGAGGCGGGTTTACCGGGATGACGGCCAGCTATTATCTTGCAAAAAAAGGACATGAGGTGACGCTTTTTGAAAAGGAAAAGGTTTTGGGAGGGTTGGCGGTTGGGTTTAAAAGCAAAGGGTGGGATTGGTATTTGGAAAGAGCTTATCATCATCTTTTGGATAGTGAGGATGATATCCTGGATTTCGCTCAGGACGTTGGATTTAAGGACATTTTTTTTAAGGAAACGCAGACTTCTTCTTTATATGAAATCTCCAGTCATCCTGAACTCGTTTCAGGATCTGATTTTAAGGGGATCCCGGATCAAGTCCGGGACGATCCCGCCCAAGACGGGACCGATTACCGCATAATTCCCTTAGATTCTCCGCAAGATTTTTTGAGATTTCCTCTTCTCTCTTTGCCGGAAAAAATCAGAGCCGGGATCGTGCTGGCATTTTTAAAATTTTCTCCCTTCTTAACCTTATATGAGAAGACAACCGCAGAAGAGTTTTTGAAAAAAACGCAAGGGGAACATGTTTGGGAAATATTGTGGCGAGACCTTTTTCGGAAAAAGTTCGGTAAATATGCGGAAAATATATTGGCCACTTTTATCTGGGCAAGGATTACTAAAAGGGCAAAAAAATTAGGCTACATCAAGGGCGGATTTCAGACATTCATAAACTACACCGAAGAACAATTAGTTAATTTACGAGTTAACGTGTTCACGGGTTTTGAGATTAAAACAATAGAGAAGCGGGGAGTAGGTTTTGAAATAAATAAATCAGAAAAATTCGATGCAGTAATTTCTACCTTACCTACAGTAATTATGTCCAAAATTACTCAGTCGATTTTTTCTCAGCCCTATTTAAAAAAATTTTCAAAATTAAAATATCTTCACGCAGTTGTTTTAATTCTGGAAACAAAACAACCGATTCTAGAGAAAACCTACTGGTTAAATATTTGCGCCTCCAAAATTCCCATAATGATTGTTGCGCAACACACCAATTTTATTGACAAAAAATATTACAGCGGGAATCACATAGCTTATGTTGGATGGTATGTCGAACGGGAACACGCTTTCATTAAAATGAGCTCTAAAGAAATGCTGGATTTTTGTTCTCCATATCTTAAAAAAATTAATTCTAGCTACTCACTACAACCTACTAACTGCTACCTATTTCATGGTCCATTTGCCCAACCGATCTTCGACAAAGATTTTGTCAAAAACAAACCCGCCTTTATAACTCCGGTAAAAAACTTTTACGTTGCAAATTTAGATATGACTTACCCTTATGACCGCGGTACAAACTATGCGGTGAAACTAGGAAGAGAAGTAAGTGGATTGATATAATTACATTATGTTCAGAAAACCATCAGGTGTAAATATAAGTATTCATAAGATTTACTCTGAAGACGCATTGGAATTAGACGCACTACTCTTTGAAGCAGAAAAATCCTCTGCAAAAATTATTATTCATCTTCACGGTAAAGAAGGTCATTTTATCCAAAATCATTTTGTCACAGTGATGGGTTACACCTATCCACTACACGGATATTCTTTTCTCACTTTTAATAACAGAGGGCATGATTACATTTCCGATATGCTTAAAAAAGCTAGTCATGGATTTGAATGGGTTACGAGAGGTTCAGCTTATGAAATAATTGAAGAGGCGATCTATGATATTAACGGAGTAATCGATTATGTGAAAAATCTTGGCTATAAAGAAATAATATTACAGGGTCACAGTTTAGGGCCACATAAAATTTGTTATTACTTGGGAAATAATCCAAAACATGAGATTAAAAAAATAATATTAATTACTACTGCGGATATTCTATACCAGCTAAATTCAAGCGTTAAAAATTGGAAGGAATATTCTGGAGTGGCAAAAGAAATGATTAGTGAAGGAAAAGGAGATAGATTAATGCCGATTAAACTTTGGAGCAATGCTCCAGTTAGTGCGAGAACTTTTTGGCACTATACTAATTCTCAATCAAATGCCTGGGTTTTTAATTTTACTAATCCTTCCCTAGAATTTAAAAATCTTGATAAGGTTACTTTGCCAACATTAGCTGTTGTTCCTGAAACTGATGTTGCAACAGGAGTTCCACAAGAAAAGGCGATGAAGCTTTTAAAACAAAAGATTGCGAGTAAAGATTTTACCTCTGTTATTATTCAAAATGCAGTCCATAACTTTGCCTCAAAAGAAAAAGAACTTGTAAATGAAATAGTTTCATGGCTTAATAAATAATAATGTTGGCATATCTTTTAGTTCTCTTAATTCTTCTTTGGTTTATCGGAGTTGTTAGGTTTCCTGTCTTGTCTATCGTAAATTCACCCATTATATATATTGGAAGAAGAGCGGTTGGTCTTTATGATATTTTGGTTTTTATTCTTATTCTTTGGCTAATTCGAATTTTACCAAGTCCGCTGCGCGAGATAGTTACGGTATTTCTTATTTTATGGCTTTTATCTTTTTTTGGACTTTTTTTCTTAGGAGGATTATATAATCTGCTGGTTTTGATCCTGATCATCGGACTACTGCTTCATATACTTGGTTGGTTTTATTAAAGACGAAAATATATAATTGCCATAATGAAACTTATTTCGGTTAAAATCAAAAAACCGGCAGAAATAAATTTCATTCTTGTCCAGTCGCATTTTATAAAAACTGTCGAGGATGTCCATGAGACTCTGGTTGAGGCAGTGCCGGGGATAAAATTTGGGGTTGCATTTTGCGAAGCATCGGGGCCTAGAAAGATAAGAACTTCCGGGACAGATAAAGAGATGATCAAGCTTGCGGCAGATAATGCAAAAAATGTTGGCTGTGGTCACTCGCTCTTCATCTTTCTCAAAAATGCTTTTCCCGTAAACGTCTTGAATCGTATAAAAAACGTCTCGGAAGTTGTCAATATTTTTTGCGCCACAGCCAATCCAACCGAAGTCATCGTGGCAGAGACAAAACAGGGAAGAGGGATCTTAGGAGTTGTCGACGGTGAATCGCCATTGAGTGTGGAAAAAGAAAGCGAAGTAAAAGGACGGAAAGACCTTTTGAGAAAATTTGGATATAAACTTTAACCCATCTCCTTTAGTTTTTTCTTGAAGTAATCTACATAGGGAATGACGGCTGGATCCTGTTCGTAGAGAGCTGAAAGATACATAGTCATGTAACTTCCCAGCCCCATAAGGTAAAATGTCTGCTCGATTTTATTTTCTCCATTCAACTCGATCCAGACCGTTTTAATTTTGTTTTGTTCGATTACTTCTTTTGTGATTTGAAACCTTTTTTGTACAGATTCCGAATAAAACCGTGAGAAAAATAAAACAAAAACGGCAAGCTCGCCATGTTTTTGGGGAAATTTCAATCCTTCCATCAAATGATGGTTGAGTTCAGGAATTATGCGAAACGATGATATCGATTTTGCAGTCTCATTGGTTTGATTAGCTATCGCGTTACCCACACCGGTTAAGAACTCTGAAACGACATAATACGGATATCTTTGCTGGAGTTGTAGGGCTAATTTCTTGGCAGGGTTCTCTTCTGTTTTGGTATCAATCGTGAAATTTCTTAACAGTGAAGGAAGTTCTTCTATTGTTTTATTAATCAATAACTTTTCTATTTTTAATATTCCTAGGTTTAAAAGTAATCCCAGATGTCCTCCAATCATGTAACCGGAACCTATTCGCGGTTGACCTGACGGATTATATTTGGGATCGAAAACATAGAAGGGTGCATTGGCACTTTTTAAAAAATCAATTACTCCGTCACCCGCGGCAAGTCCGGCTAACAGAGCTCCTTTTGTTTGAGCTTTCTTTCCACATCTGATTACTTCTTCGGTAGTTCCTGAATAGGAAGATAAAATAACCAAGGTATTTTCATCGACAAACCCGGGCAAATTATAATCATCGTTGATTAAGTAAGGCAGAGAAATCTCTTCTTTAAAAAGTTCTTTCACTATAAGAGGGGTAAAACGCGATCCTCCCATTCCGCAGACTACGATATTCTTTACGTTTCTATACTTATCCGGAAACTTCACTTGTAATGATTCGGTGAATGATTGTTGGAGCTGTTGGGGTAAAGCGTCGATTGATTTCAAAACAGCGTCTCCACCTTGAAGTTTTAAAATAGCATTTTTGTCATCCAGGTTAACCATATCTCAATAATAATACTTTCGGATGATGTATAATTCAAATCAAAATGAAAAAGGAAAGGATTATTATACTGCTTCGAACCCTTCGCGTCAATCAGTGGATAAAAAACCTCGTAGTCTATACCGCCATCATCTTTTCAGGAACTTTGTTCATTCAAGATGCACTGCTCAAGTCTACTTACGCTTTTTTTGTTTTGTGTCTTCTTTCATCTACATCTTATGTTTTAAATGACATCATCGATTATCCATATGATAGAAAACATCCTATTAAAAAGTTTCGACCCATCGCTGCCGGGAAAATTACCATTCCTGAAGCTACATTTATTGTTTTTATACTCACGTTGGTCTCGCTGATTTTAGCTCTATTTTTCTCTCTCCCCTTTTTTTTCTTGAGCTTGATTTTCATTCTTTTGCATTTTTTTTATTCTTTAAATCTTAAAAGAAGGCCGGTTATTGATATTTTTACCATCTCTTTTTCCTTCATGATGAGAACACTGGCTGGCGAGGTCGTGACTGGTTACCACATCCCAATTTGGTTAGTCTACACGATCTTTTTCGGCTCGCTGTTTATGGCCACTGTTAAGCGCCATGCCGAGTTGGTAGCGCACGGTTCGCAAGCTAGAGTGTCTCTTGACCAATACAAAGAGCACATGCTGGATTTTCTCACCAATACCTTTGCGACGGGGACGATTCTGGCGTACGCATTTTTTACTTATGTTGATAGACCTCCGCAGATTAGAACAATTTTTTCCGAGTCAATCAATAAACTGTTTCCAACGTTTGAAGTTAGGCGTTGGATGATGGTGACGATCCCACTGATCGTTTATGGCATTTCCCGATATGCCCAGCTACTGTATGAAAGAGAAGAAGGTGAAAGGCCAGAAAAGATTGTGACTACCGATAGGCCCTTGATCCTCACCATTTTTTTATGGGGAATTATAGTGATAGGAATAATTTACGTATTTTAAGCGAAGGGGTAGAGCAGAGTACACTTAATAGCGAGTTTGTGGATTATAAGCCATTGTAATTTTAGGGTTGATAGTGAATAATATAGGCGTTATTATTTCTTCTCTTAAAATCTCTTATGAGAACAGCAAATAAAAACGATGGTCAATCACACTTGAGTCCAAAAAGACAAGCGGTTATGCTTGCGATGGAGCAGATCCAAAAACAGTTTGGTAAAGGTTCCATTATGCGTTTAGGAGACACAAGCCACGTCCCGGTTGAAGTTATTAAAACCGGAGTTCTTCCTTTGGACATTGCTCTTGGCGTTGGTGGAATTCCTAAGGGGCGAATAGTGGAGATATTTGGACCGGAGGCGGCAGGGAAGACGACGGTCTGTCTCTCCATCATTGCCGAGGCGCAAAAGTCCGGAGGCGTAGCTGCCTTTATTGACGCAGAACACGCCATGGATCCGGCCTGGGCAAGAATAATTGGAGTGAATCTGGATGATCTTTTAGTCTCCCAACCTGACACAGGAGAACAGGCTCTGGAGATTGCTGAAGCTTTGATTCGATCGGGCGGAGTAGATCTGGTTGTGATTGATTCTGTTGCAGCTCTTGTGCCGCGCGCTGAAATCGAAGGAGAGATGGGCGACGCGCAGATGGGGCTGCAGGCGCGGCTTATGTCTCAAGCCTTGAGAAAGTTAACCGGAGTAGTTTCAAAATCAAAAACAACCATTGTATTTACAAATCAGATCAGACTTAAAATTGGAATAATGTTTGGCAATCCGGAGACAACGCCGGGTGGCCTGGCTCTAAAATTTTATTGCTCTATCCGAATGGATGTCAGAAAAATTGAGACTTTAAAGAAAAATAACCAGGTCTACGGTTCGCGCATCAGAGTAAAAATAGTTAAAAACAAAGTTGCCGCTCCCTTTAAGGAAGCGGAAATAGTGATAACCGCGCAGGGAATTGACAAAGAAGAAGGCCTGATTGATGCTGCAATTGCATCAGGAGTACTGACCAAAAGCGGAGCTTTTCTCAAGCTCGATAACAAAATAGTAGGGCAAGGAAAAGAGCAGGTAAAAATACTTCTCTCAGGTGATCAAAAGATGAAACAACACCTAACTAAAGAAGTAATGGAGAGGGTGACGGGGAAAAAATAAACCTATTAATTTATTTACGAGTTAACGGGTTAACGAGTTATGACTACAGAAGAAGATCTTCAGACTCTTCTTAATTATGCTTATTTCTTCTTGAAGTTCCGACCTAGAACTCAAAAAGAGATGCAGGACTACTTATATAAAAAAATTAAAAAACGGCACTTCTCGCGCGATGATGTCGATAAAGCAATCAAAAATTTAGAAGAGCAAGGTCATATTGATGATAAAGCGTTTGTCGAGTGGTTTGTTGAGCAAAGAGCCAGAAGTAAACCAAAAGGTCGATTTGTTCTAAAAGCGGAACTTTTGCGTTTGGGCATTGAAAAAGATTTGATAGATCAACACTTGGAAGAAAATCCTTTGGCGGAAGAAGATCTTGCTCTTCAGGCGCTAAAATCCAAATGGCACCAATTTAAAAATCTCCCCGCAAAAGAGCGCTTCGAAAAATCAGCCGCGTTCCTCGCCCGTCGCGGATTTCCTTTTGATATTATCAGAGAGACTATAGTTAAGTTAGAGGAATAAAAATAACTGCTATAATGCTTCGTATATGAAGTCAGTAAGTGTGAAAAATCTGACAAAATATTTTAGAGTTCATCAAAAGGAGGCAGGAGTAGCCGGGTCGTTAAAATCCTTATTCCACCGGAAATATTATGATTCGAAAGCTGTGGATAATATTTCTTTTGAGATAGATGAAGGAGAGCTCATTGGTTTTATCGGGCCAAACGGAGCCGGAAAAACTACCACTCTAAAATGTCTATCAGGACTTTTACATCCTACAAGCGGTGAAGTATCGGTTTTAGGATTTAAACCCTTCGATCGAAAAAATGAATTTTTAAGAAAAATATCACTTGTGATGGGACAAAAAAACCAACTTTGGTGGGATTTGCCGCCGATGGAATCCTTTCTCCTAAATAAAGAAATATATCAGGTGAGCGATAGGAATTTTAAAAAAAATATAGAAGAACTTGTTACTTTATTAGATGTAAAAGATGTTTTAAATATTCAAGTGAGAAGATTATCTCTCGGTCAGCGGATGAAATGTGAGTTAATCGCAGCTCTAATTCACTCGCCGCACGTACTATTTTTAGACGAACCAACAATTGGTCTTGATGTGGTAATGCAGAAAAATCTGCGTAGTTTTATCAAAGAATACAATAAACGATTTAATGCGACAATAATTTTGACGAGTCACTATATGGGGGACGTTGAAGAGCTTTGTAGTCGCGTAATGATTATAGATCACGGAAAAATTATCTATGACGGAAGCCTGGAGCAGATTATAAAAAAATATGCAAAAAATAAGCTATTGACAGTAATTTTTTCTAAAGCGGTAGAGAAAGAAAAACTTCAACAATTCGGTCAAATCAAAGAATATGACAATTTAAAAGTAAGAATTGCCGTTGCAAAAGAAAGTTCTAATAAAGTAGCATCTAAAATTTTAAACGATTTTCCGGTAGAAGATATAAATATCGAAGATCCAGAGATAGAAACGATAGTTCGTTTTATTTTTAAAAGCAAAAAAGTTTGATATGAAATTTCTAAAAATTTTTCTTTTACACTTTGAAGGACTCTTCGAGCATAGATTCCGCTCCTTTATCTGGTTTCTTATACCCGTTATTAACATGTTGCCAATGATTCTTTTTTGGACTTTGGCTACGAAAACAAATCAAAACATTTCCTGGTCGATGAGGTCTCTAAATTCGTATTATCTGATATTGATCATTGCCATATCTATGTTAACCTCACACATCGAAGAAGACGTAGGAGACATTGATATAAAGCAGGGTGAGTTAACGAGGTATCTTATGAGACCATTTTCTTATTATTGGATTAAGTTCTTTGAAGAAATACCATACAGAGTGCTTCAGGGTTTTTATGGAATCACGCTTTTTCTAGTTTTCTCTACGATATTCAGGGACTACTTCCAGATTAATTTAAGTACCGGCATTATTTTTTTTGGACTGATTTCCAGTATTTTTGCTTTTTTAATCTCCTTTACATTTAAAATGATTGTGGGTTATACGGCTTTTTGGATGACCGATAACCGCGCGGTAGCTGAAACAGTTTATATTCTGACTATTATTTTTGCCGGACAGGTAATTCCATTGGATTTATTTCCTAATCAATTTAGAGAAATTGTTGGATTATTACCTTTTGCCTCGATGATTTATTATCCGGTTATTATTTTTTTAGGAAAAGCAACTTTTTCTGTAATGTTAAAAATCATATCAATACAGATTTTTTGGCTGATATTTTTTTTAATCCTAGAAAGATTCACCTGGCGGAAAGGAATTAAGGAGTTTACAGCGTTAGGTCAGTAATATGAGGCATTATCTTAATGTTTACAAAACTCTATTGAAGCTTAATTTTTCAGCAATAATTGCTTATAGATCTGGTTTCGTAAGTAGTATTATCTCTACCTGTCTTTGGGGCACATTTCAAATTGTTTGGGTTCTGTTGTTAACCGGAAGAGTTGATTCATTCTATGGTTGGAGTAAAGTTGAGCTGATCTTTCTTACCACAAACTATGTTTTTATAATCGTTGGTTTGTTTCATCTTATTTTTTCCCGAAATTTCGATCGTTTTTCAGCAATTATAGACAAAGGAGAGTTGGACTTAATTCTCTTAAAACCGATGGACTCACAGTTTTTACTTAGTCTTTGGTATTTCAGCTTCGCTAATTTGTTTAGATTTGTAATTGGAGTACCAATAATAATTTATTTGATAATCAAAATGGGTATATCAATCAGCCTAATGAATATTATAAGTTATCTGGTTCTTGTATTTTTTAGTATGCTCTTGATGTATTCTATCTGGCTAAGTTTTTCCACGCTTATGATTTGGTTTCCTAGATTATCGAATATCACAACTCTTTTATATAACATTAACGGAGTTTCACGTTTTCCGCCCGAGATTATTTATGAACTTAAAAGCTTTATTTTACTTTTTTTAATCCCTTTTACCTTATTGAGCGCTGTCCCGACAAAATCCTTGTTTCAAAAGGCGCTATCTGGAGATGTTATTCTTCTACTGTTTCTTGCCCTTTTAATGTTTTATCTTTCAAGAAAGTTTTGGAAATTCGCCCTCCGTTATTACACCAGCGCAAGCAGTTAAGTAAAATATCCTTGACAGGATGTAAGATGTAACGTACACTATATTTACTATGTTAAACCTCGTCAATATCACACAAGCCAGAAATAATTTAAGCAAACTTATAGATCAAGTTGTAGAAAAAAAAGACCACTTGGTAGTAATTAGAGAAAGTACTCCTCAGGTCGTAATTATACCTTATTCAGATTATCATAGAAATAAGAAAATTGCTAAAAAAGCCAAGAAATCAAATAAATTACCCTATGGAATATTTTCGTTAGCTGATATTTCTGATAAAGAAATAGATAAGATAACCTCGAGTTGGGAAAAAACTGTCAATGAACTTACCTAAGTATTGTCTCGATACCCATGCATTGGCATGGTATTTCATGGGTCGTAAAACTCTTTCTCGTATTGCCAAGAAAATTATTGATAGTATTTTTTCAAAAAAAAACAACTGCTTTATTCCTTCGATTGTTTTATTAGAAGCTTTTCATATAAGTTTAAAAGATAAGGAATTCAATTTCCCAACGTTTTTAGAAAAATTGAGACTTAAAAATATTTTTATTGTTCCTCTTGATCTGAAGATTCTATCTACATCTTTTAGTTTGCCTATACAACTGGAAATACATGACAGAATAATTTGTGCTACGGCATTAATTCATAAGTGTTCCTTAATTACTAAGGACTCAACGATTAAAAAAGTTCCAAAACTCAAAACTATTTGGTGATTGGTTTTAATCTCATTTGTTAGATAAAGATTCTAACATGCTAAAATAGGCTGTGAATCAAAGAGTTTTAAAATTCAGGGGGACTCACAGGGAAATTGGCGAGCAGATTGGATTGCTTTACAAAAAATGGGGACACACCTATTCTTATATGCCCCCTTTTGCTGACAGATATTATTCCCAGCAGTTAAAAATATATGAAAAATTTTATCCCCAGCATTTGGACTTTCTTACAGGTTTAGCCAAGGGTTTAAGGATTGGTAAGGATAAGATGTTTAAAATTTCCTTGACCATATTTCTGGCTCCGGTTTATGCAATCGTCGACAGGCGTTGTTCGGCTTTTGCAGTTAATAGTAGTTATGGAATATTTATCGGAAGAAATTACGACTGGCTTGAGTCGTCAGAACTGCATGCAAAATTTTTGCAATATGATTACACAGACAAAAGTTTTTTTAGCATCAAGGGAATTTCTGACATGGGAACATGGGAGTTTGGAAAATTGGTAGGTCCCGAAGAGTTTATTCTTATCACAGAAGATGCCTGGAATGACAATCTTTATATTGGACTAAACGGCGCACCAGGTAAGAAAAAAGATATTGGTATATGTACACCGCACGTAGTCCAGCTAATAGCAGAGCAATGCAAAAAAGTTGATGAGGCTTTATCAATTCTGGAAAAAATCCCAACGCCTAATTCTCAAATATATACACTGGCCGATAAATGGGGCAATCTGGCTGTTGTAGAAAAATCGCTCGATGGAGGGACTAAGGTGAGAAGATCAACCAAGTTTATCATCGCAACCAATCATTTTAATCATAAAGACCTCGTTTCACTAAACGCAACGATGTTTGAAAAAGTTCCCTTTCACTCAAGTTTTGCCAGATACCATTACCTAGAATCAAACTTGATGAGTAAATGGAAAGAATTGAAATTAGAAACAATTAATTCGTTAATGAAAGTACCTCCTGTTGTTCAAAATTGGAGGGGAATAAAGAACGGCGACGTTATAACTATCTGGCAGCTGGCATTAAATCTCAAAAAAGGAGAATCTAATATTGTGTTTGCCCCTTTAACCAGGCAGAAAAATGTAATAACAAATTAAAATCTTAAAAATTACCATTTGCAGAATTTGGGGAGAGGGAGTAAAATAGGGGAATTAGAATTTAGCTTAGAGAAGGAAAGTGAAATTTTCAATTTATAATTATCAATTTTCAATGAATTTTCAAGTCTTAAATTTCAAAAATTCGAGACATTCATCGTATTTGCAGATTTCTTTTAACTTCGAATAATATTGTTTTGCTTTCTTCCCCTCTAAGCACTTAGTAAATTTCTATGGTTGACTTAAAAAATTTGATACGAACCATCTTGCGTGAAGAGCTGCACGGCGTGAAAGAGGTAAAACAGAAAGAAAATCCGGTTGTAAAACAGCAAACAAAAGAGATTGTGTTGAAAGCGCAGGAAGAAGCCTTAAAAGTTAAACAGGAAGCAGAGCGAGAGGCAAGAAAGACAATCGATGAGAGCTTAGAGATAGAGAAGCGTTTAATGAAAAGGGGACAGCAACTCGAGGAAAAAGAAAAACAAATTATTAGCGAGAAGGCAATCGTTGACAAACAAAAACAGAGTTTGGACCAGTTAAAAAAAGAATACGAGGAAAAACGCGAGAACATTTTGCAGAAATTGGAGAAGGTTGCCCAGATGACAAAGGACCAGGCCAAGCAACTTCTCATTTCGGGTTGGGAAGAAAAGCTAAAAAGCGATTTAGCAAAGCGTATCAAACAGGCAGAAGAGCAGGTAAAACAAAACGTTGACGAGAAAGCCAAAGAGTTATTGATAGATTCGATGCGTTATGGAGCCACCGATTATGTAGCAGAATATACCTTGTCTGTCATCAATCTGGCAAACGAAGATTTCAAGGGAAGAATCATTGGCAAAGACGGCAGAAATATCAGAGCCTTTGAGCTAGCAACGGGCGTTGACGTTGATCTAGAAGAAGAAGGGGTGATCAGACTTTCTTCCTTCGACGCAATAAAAAGAGAAATTTCCAAATTGTCCCTAGAAAGATTGATAAAAGACGGAAGAATTCAGCCGGAGCGGATTGAGGAAATAGTAAAAAAAACAAAGGAGGAAGTTGACAAAATTATATTCAGGGCAGGAGAGGAGCTAGCTCATAAAGTAGGCATTTTTAATCTTCCTTCTGAAATAGTCCATCTGCTGGGAAAATTTAAGTACCGCTATTCATACGGCCAAAATATGATTCTTCACACATTGGAAGAAACACGGATTGGAATAGCTTTGGCGCATGAGTTGAAAGCCGATGTCAATACGGTAAAACTTGGTTGTCTTTTACACGACATTGGGAAGGTAATAACCGATAAAGAGGGTTCTCATGTGGACTTAGGGGTTGAGCTTCTGAAAAGATATCGTTTTCCGCAAACAATCATTGATTGCGTAGCTGCCCACCATGAAGACGTTCCATTTACATCGATAGAGGCGATAATAGTCTATATTTCCGATGCCGTATCTGGCGGTCGACCCGGCGCACGTCACGAAGACTTCGAACAATATTTAAAGAGGATAAAGACAATTGAAGACGCAGCTAAGACAAAAAAAGGAGTTAGGGAAGCTTATGCTTTGCAAGCGGGAAGGGAGCTTCGGGTAGTGGTAAAGCCGGAAGAAATAACCGACGATGAGGCAACTGTTTTAGCGGAAAAAATTAGAGAAGAGCTGGAGAAAAAATTCGACGTATTTCCGGGACAGATAAAGGTAACGGTAATACGGGAATATCGAGCCGAAGCAACAACAAAAATCTGAAAAATAGTTAAGAAAAGATCTCTGCGCGAACACTTCTTACATAAAATAAAGTAAATATCCTAACCTAAAGCCCCAATCTGATCTAGATTGTTATAATAAGATATTTTAAATATAGATTGACAAGAGGCTAAAAACTTTCTATGATGTTTGCGATTGATTGAAAAATCAATCTAAAATTATTATCAGTTCTGTCAACAGAAACGGGGTGATAAAAGATGACAAAAGCAGACTTAGTTGCACAAGTTGCAAAAAAGGCAGGCCTTACAGCTAAAGCAGCAAAAGACGCAGTAGGCACAGTATTTGGATCGATATCCGACGCTTTAAAAAGAGGAGAGAAAGTCGTTGTGACAGGCTTTGGTACATTCATGGTTAGACGAAGAGCGGCACGAAAGGGAAGAAACCCACAGACAGGAGCCGAGATTCAAATTCCGGCAACCAAAACACCAGGTTTTACAGCAGGTAAAAGCCTCAAAAGAATGGTTAAATAATCTCAACAAGACAACCCCGCCTTTGGCGGGGTTGTTTTCGTGGTCTATATTTAGTATACTTTCGATTATGATAACGAAAAGCCTAATCTTCTTTTTCTGTCTGCTCGTATTTCTCGTGATCCCGCCGGCATTTTATTTTTTGAACTCTCAACCCTTCAATCTCAATCAGGAAAAAGTTGAATACAATCTTCCGTACCCCGGCATTTTACCAGACCACCCCTTTTTCTTCATAAAAGAAATCAGGGACAAAGTCCTGGAATTGACAACCAGGGACAATCTAAAAAAAGCCGAACTTTACCTGCTCTTCTCTGATAAGCGCAGCGCAATGGCGATTGGATTGGCAAAGACCGGAAAAGACACTCATGCGGTGAAAGCATTTCTCCAGGGTGAAGAGTATTTCTTGAAGACTGCTCCTCTTTTGGAAACATCCAGAAAACAAGGGGTAACGGCGTCGTCAGATTTTGTGCAGAGGCTAAAGCTGAGCAACGCAAAACATAAAGAAATAGGAGAGGGGCTTCTCAAAGACTTACCTCAGGGACAAGATGATACTGTTAATAGAGCTTTGGATTTGAATAAACGGGTAAAAAGAAAAATTGAAAAGTTATAGAACGCCCAGGATCAAGCCAATTAACAAAAAATTTTGTTGAAGCGTGAGCCAATAGTGGTCAAACAATCCGGTCAGTAAAACTACAAGGAAAATATAGGGTGAATTCTTAAATGCAATTTTAAACTCTTTCCTAAAGATAAAATATAACGCTGCAGTTATAGCAATCCCGATCTCAGAAAGCAGGAGGAGAAAAATGTTGTGGACAGGTTGATTTAAGAAATCGGCAAAACGCTGAGGAAATTGCTGTTGGGCTAAAAGATAATTTCCCAATCCTACGCCAAAAAGTGGACGTTTTGCAATTATCAACAAGGCATTTTGCATAAGTTGCAACCTTTTCTGAATGGTGAGAGGGTCGGTTGTGGCTTGTAGAAAAACAAGAGATACAATTGACAGGACAAATATGCGAGAAATTAAACACAGCTTGCAGGTTTTTATCAGCGGGCTTCTCCAGAGATAGATAAAATTCAAAATAATATAGAAAATGATCGCAGTCTTCGAGAAAGAAAGGAATATCAATAAACTAGAGATCAGAAGCAAGCTATTTTTCAACAAAGAATTGCCGAATTTCTTACGCGATAATAAAAAAAAATAGACCAGAAGGTAAAATCCGGCCATGGAGTTTGGGTGAGAGAAAGTGCCGTAGGGGCGCAAAATCTCAACCCCGGCTAATGACGCCTTGGCGATCCCCGGCAGCGAAAGATCAAGGCGCCGCTCCCCAAAAAAATAAAATAAGCCCTGGAGGGAGTGTTTGTTGACAAATTGAGCTAACGAAAGCGAAAATTCAAAAATTCCTCCGATCAATAAACCTAATAAAAGCAATCGTTTCGACAATCGCGCTTGTCTAAAAATGAAAATAATACCGATAAATTCTATAATTTTAATGTATCGATACATTGATACGGGAGGAAATTGAGAAATTAAAATATCAAGAAATAAAATAAAAAGTAAAGTAAGAATTTTTTTATTCCTAAAAAATTCGAGTAAAGATTTAAGATTTAAGAAGATTAGAATAAACGCAAGAATATCGGTAACATAAATTGTTGGGGCGAGATAGTCGACGCGAACACCCGAGAGATAGGAGAAATCGAAGAAAAAATGTTTGCCCAGTTGAGTAGGGAGAAAAAGGATAAAGAGAAAAAGCAAGATTCTGCTAAAGCTATTATGTTTCCAAAAGCCATTCATAAATGGGTTTGATTGTTATTATTAACCCCCCTTTTTTTATAGCGCCTTTTTCATCATCAGTTAAGATGAAGCCTTTCTTTATCTTCAATTCTTCCGCTGCCCTTTTTAATCCTTCCATTTCTCTTTCTTTTGTTTTTTTATCTTCCAAGTTTTGCGCAACTTGGATTAAAAGCCTTTTTTCTGGCAGATAAAAATCCACCTCTAAATTATTGGCGCATTTGTAATAATAACACTCTTTAGTACTTCTTCGCAGAGACAAATAAACTAAATTTTCCAGCAAGATTCCTCGGTTTTCAGAAAAAGAGAAGCCCACCCCCCTTACCATGCCTGTATCAATTCCATAAATTTTTTTTGGGGCAATCTGTTGAGTTTTTACCGAATAAGAATAACGATTGACAACAAGAAAAAGCCAGGCGGTTTCAAGATAATCAACATAATTTTTTACTGTATTGACGCTTCCAAGCTTAAGAAGCTCTTTTACTTTATTGTAAGAAATGAGGCGAGAAACATTACTAATAAGATAAAAAGAGAGTTCTTTTAAGGCTCTCACTTCGGTTATTCGATAACGAGCGGCTACATCACGAAAAATCACATCTTCATAAAGGACCTTTGGCCATGAAGAATCGGGATATTTTAAAGCATCAGGAATACCTCCTTTTGAAAGGTATTGATTAAAATTCCTTTTTAATCTTCCTCTTTCAATCGGTGTGAGAATTTGAGTTTTAGGTAATGGAGTTTCTTTGAAAGCTAAAAATTCTCTGAAAGAAAAAGGTAATAGCTCTATCGGTAGATAGCGGCCGGTAAGTTTTGTTCCAAGCTCTTGGCTAAAAAGCGAGGCGTTAGAACCGGTAAGATAGAGCTTATAGCCTTTATCAACCATTCTTCTGACAAATCTTTCCCAACCGGGAACATTTTGTATTTCATCAAAGAAAAAAATATCTTGTTCAGCAAAAAGTTCAACCAAAACCTCATGAAGTAAATCAAAATCGGCCGCGCTAAAGTTTAACAGACGTTCGTCTTCAAAATTGACAAAATAATAACCTCCGGGATAAAACTTACGGGCAATCTGCGCCAGAAGAGTTGATTTCCCCACCCTTCTTAATCCAGAAAAGACAATTACATAGGGAAGACGAAGATATTTACTTACTCTTGTTAATTCTTCTCTTTCAATTCCTAGGTCTTTTTTTTCAAAATCTTTCCGTTGATCTTTTAGAATCATTTTGAGTTGATTC
>MFZO01000039.1:59506-61325 GCA_001788015.1 Candidatus Roizmanbacteria bacterium RIFCSPHIGHO2_02_FULL_38_11
TGTTGTTTTGGCTTGTTTTAATACAGGAATGTTTAAAGTACCATCTTCGACTAAATCTTGATATTCAGTGGGCAAAAGCCGTGTCTTGTAGCTTTCGGACATAAAAGTTCTTATTGGAGTAAGCTGATCTTGAGGAATATTATTTTCCTTTGCCCAAAGAAGGATTCTCACACAAGCAGAGAATAAACGTCTCATCAATCTTGAATTGCCAACAACAAGAGAAGATCGTTCTGCTGGGGAGCTGAATATTAACCTTTTAAAGAGGCCAATCTCATCGTCTTCTATGGGCGAGGCTTTTTTGGTATCTATATCTCCAAAGCGATCTAAGCACTCTCTCATTCTCTCCCTTTTTTTATTATCTTTTTTAAAACCTCTTGTAAAAACAGCGTTGTAATCTGGTTCATTGTTTTGAGCTAATGCTTCAACTAATTCTTCAGCCGCATCATCAAGGTCAAAAGATCTTCGAATAATACGATCCCTTTCTGACATAAATTCTTCTGCTTCTTTTGAACCAGATTGTTTGACGCCTACTATATCACCAATTTCTTCAAAATAAACATGATCAAAATCAACGACCCTTTTAAAAAGCTCAAGTCTCAACGCTTCTTTATCAATTTCTTGGGGAATAAAATCAAGGTTTGCATCTTTTAAAAAGACTCTCAAACGATCGACCCTACTTTTTACTAATTCTTTTAGAGAGTTAATTTGTTCCTCTATTTTTGGTAATGAATCTTGTTGACTTGATTCCTCGACAGCTTCATCAAATAGTCTAGCAGAAAGACGAGCAAAGCTCCGTTCTGTTCTTTCTGTCCCAATACTTTTAATTGCTTTAATTACCGACTCGTTCTCATCATCCGATATTTTCAGATACCGGAATATAAATCCTACCCAGTAGCCAACTTCTTTTTCATGATTTTTTACATAGCCATCTTTCCCATACAATTTTTTCCAGTCTTTAATTTTTTGATATGTTGGTGATTCTTCGGTAAAAGCGCTGATTAAAAAACCTTGTTCTGGGGTGAGAAATTCAGCAATGGCGACTAACATCTCAGGTGAATAATCAGGGTTTGAAATTAATTTTTTATATTCATCATCAATATAGGCTGCCTGCAGTTCGCCTCTGTTAACTTCGATATCAATAATTTCTTCCCAGTTCAACCTTTCAGATAAAGCCCCTGGTAAACTTTTTCTTATGCTCTCTAATCTCTTTTGGAAAATCACATAGTAAAAATTTTTGTTGTCAACAAAAGCTTGGTTATAAGTATCTCTGCGTCTTTCTTGAGCGGCCGAACTTAACTCATTTAGATAAATCGAAATTTGTTTAGAAACAACCTCACGGACTAGTTGTCTGAATTTATCATAATCCTTTACTGCTACACAATCCGCTGATCTCTTTGTCAATTGCTCTTGATATTCTTTTGGAGTTATACCGTCAAATGATTCTTCTTTAGGATGCAGATATCTATACTGAACATGAAGATTTTCGTGACCAGCTATTTCGCTATCTTTTTTTTTAGCGGTGTCTTCTATCGACACAGGAAGCGTATCACCCTCTATATCGACTGACCATATATCTGATGCAACCCCGTCTGGTCGTCTAACTTCATCTGTATTAATGCCTTCATGATCACATATCTTTTTCCATTGTTCAAAAAAACCTTCACTCTCTAGGGCAACCGTAATCGATGTATCATGAAAAGTTATACCAGTAATATTATTAGGATGACAATTAAATAACTGGGCCGTTTTTATTTTTAATTCTTCTTGATTTTGGGAATATAATTCTTTAGCTTTTATAGCGGATCTATGATGTTGTTCA
>MFZO01000039.1:61358-69488 GCA_001788015.1 Candidatus Roizmanbacteria bacterium RIFCSPHIGHO2_02_FULL_38_11
CCCTGTAATGCTTGTCTTAATTTAATAATCATTTCTGGCCCTCTTAATAGACCTTGAAAATCAGAAATAGTTCCATTTTTAGGTTCTTCAACTGGTGGTTCTGGCATAAGTTTTTTTCTTCTGTCGGTTATTCTAACAAAATTAGTTATTAAAACAAACTCGGTTGAGAGTCTTTGGGTTTTTCTTTTGCTCCCTCTTCATTTTCTTTGCTAAAAATTTTTACCACCCCAAATACACCATCGTATCCCGGGTCAACATAGACTTTTCTTTCGCGAACAATTTGAATGGCTTGCCGTACTTTTTCTCCGGCAAATTTTTCTATCTCTTCGTATTCTTTTTTAAGAAGGATTTCAAATTCAGTTGCATAGGTCGAGGTGAGGTTTTCGTATTGTTGAAGAGCTTTCGTATGTGAGCCATTATTGACTTCAGTAAGAATTTCAAGAAGGGGGATTAAAGATACAAAAGGCTTACGTTTTTTATCTTTGTCATATACGAATGTCGCACCTAACGGGTTCTTTATATAGAGAAGATCATTTTGGCCCAAGGTCTTAGAAGAAAGATCCATCACCCTGTTTTCAACTCCGATCGTCAAAGGTTGACGGCAGACCGGACAGATGATTCCTTTTTCTTTAACCTGTTGAGGATTATATTTAATTCCACAGACGCGGTGTCCAGACCAATGATATTTGCCTTCTTCGGGAAAGAACTCGATTGTGTAGCCGATTTTTAAATGACTATGAGGAATCTGCTTAATAGCATTAGCAATGTCTAGATAAGAGAACTCAATGTTGGATGTTGAATGTTGGATGTTGGATGTGAATACAGTGGCTTCGCGGCCGAGTTTTGGTCCTGAATGAGCATCAGAGAATGAGACAATAGACCTGTTTTCCAGATCTTTAATCTGCCAGTTCATTATGGGGTCGCTGGACAGACCTGTTTCAATGGCGTAAATATTATTCGCTAGTTCTCCAAAGCATTCTCCTATCGAATCAAATCCTGACTTTGATCCAAAGATGGAGAACCAAGGAGTCCAGGCGTGAGCCGGGATAAAAAGGGCATTTTTATCAATAGTTAAGACCATCTCCAGCAGATCTTTAGAAGAAATACCGACGATTGGTCTGCCGTCTGACATGAGATTTGCCCCTCTTCTTTGCAGTTCTTTGATGATTTTTTCGCAAGTTTCGATTGAGGGAGAAAAAATGAGATTGTGAACCCTACGGCCTTTGTCCCCTTGGCTGTAAATGCTGGAAATTTCTGTGGAAAGCAGAAAGTTGACATTGTTGGACGAGGGTAATTCTGTTCGGTCCTGATTTAATGAATAAATCCCCGGCGATGTTTCTTTAAGTTTGGCTTTTATTTCCCTGATCCACATCGGGTGAGTCCAGTCGCCGGTTGCTACAAGTTGTATTCCTTTTTTTGCCGACCAGCGTGCAATTTCCTCAAGATCCATTTTCTGCGAGACGGCGCGGGAGTATTTTGAATGAAGCTGTAAGTCTGCAATAATTTGCATAAAGTTTATTGTAGCAAAATATATTGACAATGATGACGAGCGATGTCATAATAAAACCGCATGAGCAAACAAAATCTATTGACTTCTCAATTATCAATCCTTTTATTGGGTGTAGTGATTGGAGTTTTTGCAAGCATAGGTTTTTCTTACATATCTAAACCCTCAATTCACCAAGTAGGAACAGCTTGTACAGCAGAGGCTAAAATTTGTCCGGATGGATCAACTGTAGGTCGTGTCGGCCCAAACTGCGAGTTTACTCCCTGTTCAGCAACGATCTCAAAGCCCCCAGGCTATTTTGATACGGGATGTTCGATCGACGATGATTGCGTATTGGTAGATAAGGAGTCAGTAGACTGTTGCGGAAACAACGGTTGTCAACCTGTTGATTATTCTCAAGACAAATGGATTGCTGCAAATGCGAGATGGCAGGCAGAACGAATTTCAAAGAACTGTTTAACTAATATGGCTTGTCCAAACTGCCTCCCAAGACCTATCAACGAAAACTTTAAGGCGGTTTGTCAAAATGGCGCTTGCCAAAAAGTTCCTCTTCCAACTGATCAAAATCAAACAAAACAAACATGTGGAGGGTGGGATTCTTCAGGGGAAACCATCTGCGAGTGTTCGGGAAATATCACCAAATCAGTCTGTCCATCAGATGCAATTTGTGATGGCGGAACCTATTATTGCGAAGGAATCTGTGGAAAATGTTGTTATAAAGGAATTGCTGAAAATGTGCCCTATCCGAAGTGTTTATAAAATATCTATTTCAAAAGCTGTGGAGTAAGTATCTCTAAATTAAATCTCTATCTTCCTAAATAGTTTTCTCGCTAAGTCTTTGGAACAAATATAGATTATACACATCGTCTGATTTCCATTGTTTTAATTTTTTGGTCGGCTTGAAAGTGTTCACTTCATATAAATAGATTCCGCATAAAGATAGGTACAGGCCTGTAATTTGTCAAGTGCGGAATGACAGGTATTTTTTTAAAAGATATGAAAATAAAATAACATTCGAAAGTGATAAAACAAGAACAACTTGCGGATTTGAAATAACTGCGAATATTAAATTGATTTTTGGTACAGGCCAACTGTGATAGTGATTCAAGAAACTAATAATAGACAAGATCACAAACCATTTTAAAAGTTTTTGATTTTTCAGAGTTGCCAAAAGTAAAAAAGCCAGAGGAAGTAACGAATATCTTTCATGCATCTTGGTTAAAAACAAAAAAGCAACGAGGGAAATAAGAAAAGTGGCATAAAAAAAGTTTTGAGAATTGTCATTCCCACGAAAGTGGGAATCCAGTAGCCTGGATCCCTGCTTTCGCCAAGTCAATCTTGGTTTTCGCAGGGATGACATAGTGAATCGGAATAAAATAAACAATGTAAAAAACCCTGTAATAATATATCCCCACATCCTATAGGAGATTCCAAATAAAAATAGAGTTGTATCTTTCACCTCTTTAAATCCGGCAAACAATACCCAAAAGTTAAAAGCGCCATTAGTGACAAAAGGCAGGCTTTGATTCAGGACAATTTTTTCAACATAAATCAGAAAAGGGAGAAGGGGATTTTTCAAGTCGGATAAAAAAGGGATAAATAAAAAGTAAAAAAATAAAACACTTAATAGAAAAGCTTTTAAGAAATTCGTAAATCTATATTTACTTATAAAAAAAACGATATATATTGGCAGGTAAATTAAGGCGGTTTGTTTAAATAATATTGCCGTAACGAATAAAATACTGCTGAACAAGTATTTATTGCTAAAAAGCAAAAAATAAATTGAGGCCAAAACAAAAAAAATCGGTAGCGAGTCGATTTGCCCCCAAAGGCTGCTATTATAAAAAAAAGCCGGATTGAAGAGAATAAAAATGGGAATTAATAGTTTAAAGATCCCTCGCCTATAGCTTCGGGATGAAGGCGAGATTAATGAGCCGCCTTCAGTTACTTGGTTCTTAGATAAAATTCTTTTTGCAAAAAGATAACAGAGCCAAGCTATGCCAAGATCGGCGGCGATTGCCGGAAGTTTAAACATAGCCGCCAAGAAGATTCGTTCCTGGATAAAAAAAATCAGATTCGAGGGAAAGATTGGGATGGCCAGGTTGAGCCACCAGGCAATCTTATAAATAATTGATTGCAGGGGATAGAGGAGATAAAAAATAAAAAGGGATAGAGGAGGATAATTGGGGGATATTATTCCATAGACTTCAGAAGACTGCTTATCGTAAAACCCATTAAAACCGTACTGCCGTAAATCTTTTGCCCAGACGATATAACTGTTGACATCCCAGCTATAGTCGATAAAGAGAAGCGAAATGCGAAGAATAAATCCCAAAATAAAAAGCAAGCATAAGGGGTGTTTTTTTACCAATCTCATCATTTTCACTTAAATCGCAACAGCAAGATATTAATTGTTATCCAAAACACAAGGCCAATAAAAATGCTTAGGCAAGTTATGATCACAGGTCTAGGAAGGTAGTAACCAAGTACTTTTTGAGCCGCTCCACTAAAATTGTTTCGATTGATATAGACACCGGCAATTATGCAGACTATAAGGAAAAGAACCTGAAAAGGCAATTGATCCATTTAAATAAAGTATAACAAGAAAAAGTGTATAATTTTATCAGCATGGATAATCAAAATAACCCTTTTTCTTTAGGAGCTTTTTTTATAATCCTGCTTATCGGGGCAATGATTGGATTTCAGCTGGGACGCTGGTCCAACACTCAAAATATATTGCCCTACGCATCTCCGACCTTGCCGCCAACTGAAAAAGTCTGTTCTTTGGAAGCTAAAATTTGTCCTGACGGGTCAACTGTGGGAAGGGTTGGTCCAAACTGTGAGTTTGCACCGTGTCCGACACCCCCCCTTTTACCGAGCCCGACCGCTAATCCCTTACCGATCTCCGCCGGTTGCGTCAGGGCAGGTTGTAGTAGTCAACTATGCGTTGAGCCTTCAGAGGGTGATATAGTAACTACGTGCGAGTATCGAGAGGAATATGGCTGTCTTGGCTTTTCGCGCTGTGAACGGCAACAGGACGGACAATGCGGCTGGACGAAGACTCCTGAATACTCTCAATGTCTGACTGGTCTCCGGAAAAATCTCTAAATGTTTTTTTAAGTAAACTTTTAGCGTTTGACTTTTATACAATTAAAAGGTATATTAATAGTATTATGAATAATACGCAAACAATTTCGGTATCACAGCTGAGACAGAACGCAACCCAAGCTATTAATGAGGCTGTTGTTAATCAAAAGCCAACAATTATCTTGCAAAGATCACAGCCAAAAGCGGTGCTTGTCGATATTGAATATTTTCAAGCTTTGGAGGAAGCGGTCTTTGACTTGACGGATGCTAAAGAAGCAGAAAAAGCAAAAAAAGAAAAAAGAAGTCCTCTTGACTCATATCTTAAGAAACGCTGGGGCAAAACCACAGTATGAAGCTTTTTATTAGTAAAAAAGCAGAAAAAGAATTGGATAAGATTCCAGATCCGATTGCAAAAAATATCATAAAACATATTCTTACTCTTTCTACTAATCCGTATCCTCCAAACAGTAAAAAATTACAAGGAGAAAATAATTATCGACTGAGAGTAGGATCATTTAGAGCTATTTATTATTTTGATAAAAAATATCACGAAATCACCATATTTAGGGTCGCCGATAGAAAAACAATTTATCGATAACGAAGCCTGATATAATGATTCAATGAAGTTTAAGTCAATATTATATGCTTTGTGCTATTTTATCGGGGCTTTCTTTCTTTTGCCTTATGTTTTTTCTTCACTCACTAGATATTTACACTTTCCGATTTTTCAAAACTCCGCTCTTCGAATCATTGGGATTGTGTTCGTTCTCGCAGGAATAATTGATGCCCTATACTGTTATATCTTATTTTTCCAAAAAGGGAAAGGCACGCCCATACCTACCCAGCCGGCTAAAAAACTTATTGTAGAAGGTCTTTATAGATATACAAGAAATCCTATTTACTTAGGTCATTTTTTAATAATATTTGGCGAGTTTCTTTTATTTGGACACTCGCTATTATTGCTATACTTCATCCTTTTTGTCATCAACTTTCATTTTTATATCACCCTTATTGAAGAAAAAGAACTGAAAAAACGATTCGGAAAAGAATACATCGACTACACTAAATCAGTGCCAAGGTATATGCCAAAAATAAAATAAGCCTAAATTTACTTAAAAAGTATGATTTAAAACTGCTGCTTTTTGTGGATAGTAGCGAATGAAGTTTATAACTTTTTTTAGTTTCTCGGTCTCAAAAAAAAGATTTAGACTTTCCCATTATTTAAGGCTAAAAATAACTTCACATTCTGTGCGTCTTCACCCATTCTTCACGAAGCATTACAAAAAATAATTCAAAAATATAAATAGGTTGTTATACTAAAAGTATGCCGCTACCCAAAGAATTAACAACAGTAACGCCCTTATCAAAAACATTGGCATCGATCGTCTTTGTCACTTTGCCAATCATAGCGTTTTTGTTTGGGATGAGATACCAGAGGATGTTGGGTGATGATAAAGTAAATATCCCACCCTCTTGGCAAAAAACCTGCACTTTAGAAGCTAAGATCTGTCCTAACGGATCAACTGTAGGCAGATCTGGACCAAACTGCGAATTTACTCCATGTCCAAGCAAAATTACTGAAGTAGAAGAGGGAGGATTCTGCGGTGGAATTGCCGGCGTACAATGCCCAAATGGATATTACTGTGACTACGGTGGTAAAAATTATCCGGATGCATCCGGTACCTGCATAAAAGAACCCGATCAGCCTAAAGATAACAAATATGTCAATGAAAATTTCGGGTTTTCCTTTAATTTAAATCAGGGGGAATGGGTTGTTGTTTGTCCGAACTTAAACGAGTTTAACGATAATATAGCAGTATGGATTACCACGGATCCGCGGGAAGCCAAAAACCAAGGCAGCGCGTGCGCTAGGGAAGAATCAGGAAAAGAATTATTTACCAGTCGAAAAGCGAACAACCTGAATTCTATCGAAGACTATTTCACAACTCTATCCCGAGATTATAATATTGAAAAAGAAGAAATTACCTTGTTGGGAGTAAGAGGTTATAAAGTAACCGGAACAAGAAATTCATCCGACCCTGCTCCTTTACCTGAAAAAATAAAAAATTTGGTATTCTTCAACAACGGAATCCTGTATGTAATTCCAAGCACACTCTGGTCAAGAAATTTCAGCTTCTTATAACAGATTTTTTCCATCATATCCGTGTTTTTAGCCGACGAGGTAAAGTATAATCTATCTACCTTATGCAAAAAGTACACCGCGTCGTACTTGTTGATGTAGTTGATCCCCATCAGCATAAAGAAGAGGCTCTAAAAAATTTACAAGAATTGAAGTCATTGGTTACAACATACGGCGGAATTGATATTGTCGACATTATCCAGCACCGGATCCGACCGGATAAGGCTACTTTTATCGGATCGGGAAAAGTTACAGAGCTGGCCCAAATCGTCGTAACAAAACGAATCGATATCGTTGTTGTCAACGCTGTTGTCAACCCGAGTGTTTTATTTAACCTGACGCAAATCCTTTGGACCGATAGCCCTAAAATTCAGGTTTGGGACAGGATAGATCTGATCTTAAATATTTTTGATAAACATGCACACACGATAGAGGCGAAACTGCAGATAGAAATTGCCCGTATGCAGCATATGGGTCCGAGAATTTATGGACTTGGTTTAACTTATTTTTCCCGTCAAGCGGGTGGAATCGGCATGAGAGGTATCGGGGAAACAAATATCGAGTTGATGAAGCGCCACTGGCGGGATCAGATAAAAAAGAAAAAGGACCAGTTAGAGAAAATATCCAGCCAGCACCTAACCCAACTTGAAAGGAGAAAAGCTAACGATATTACGGCTATCTCCATCGTCGGCTACACCAACGCCGGTAAAACGTCGCTTTTTAACCTGTTAACCAGAAAACAAAAAGCTGTCGAGAACGCCCTGTTTGTGACGCTCGACAGCGTCACCGGCAGGCTTTATCTACCGTCGCAAAAAAAAGAAGTCACCGTCTCTGACACGATTGGCTTTATCAAAGACCTCCCATTGTCCCTGATCAATTCTTTTAAGTCAACCTTGATGGAATCGATCTATGCCGATCTTTTGCTTCACGTCATCGACATCAGCGATCCGAAAATGGGTGAGAAAATCGCAATAGTAGAAAAGATTCTTGGAGACATCCAAGTCCGATCCAAAAAAACTATCTTTGTCTTCAATAAGATAGACGCTTTTAGCGGAGACGGCAAGAAGATTTTAGACGAGATCAACGAAAAATATGCCCGGTTCTCACCCCAGTTTATTTCCGTCACCACCGATTACGGAATTAATAAACTAAAAAATGAAATCGAAAAAAGCCTGATAGAAATAAATTAGACTAAACCAGAGTATTGCATTAAATGAGAGGTGATGCTATAATCGGTCCAAATTCATGACAGAAACACCAAGTCTCCACAATCCGATCACTGCTCACGATGCGATTATAAAGCCTGATATAGCTCCTCAAATAGACTTACTGCGAACGGAAGCAAACATTGGTGATTTTTTTGCTGTTGCCTCAAACTTGGCAAGAACAATTTATT
>MFZO01000039.1:69496-83018 GCA_001788015.1 Candidatus Roizmanbacteria bacterium RIFCSPHIGHO2_02_FULL_38_11
TTCACACAAGAACTCGTAGACTTTAGAACAGAAATCGAAGCGGGCCTTGATCCAGAAGCAGTTAGAGCAGTTGTACAAAATCAGGACTTCAGCAGCGTCGACCCTGATCCGACAGATCCTCTGGCGCCAGCAAACGCACAGTACGATCGTTTGCTTGCAGTTGCTTCTTTGAAAACCCAGATCGAAAGAGCACTCATAAGAGAAGTTGTCTCTAAAGAAAATCAGCTTGGACTTTCTCCAGCCGAAAAAGTTGTGCTTTTAGCAAGCTGCGATATTGGTGATAAGATTGATCTTTTATATCGGGAGTGGCGAGGGGAAGTCGTGGGTAACCCTTTTCTTATGCGGCTTTCTCGGATGGAGCCGAGAGAAAAAAGACAGTTTCTACAACAAAAGGGAGTAGTGGGTGAAAATGATAACTATCTGTATGCAGTCTTGAGTGAGAGAGATGGGCAGATCATAAGCAGAACGTATGCACAGGCATTTCCTGAACCGGTGGCAGAAGCAGGAGCGGTAATAGTTCGTATGGTAGAGAGTTTGAGAGGGATGGAGGGAGACGACGAAGCAGCGCGACTGGCTTCTTACTACGAAGCTTTCGGAAGAGCCCTTACTTCAACTGATTACGCACAAGATGCAAATCTTTGGAGAAAAGTAGATCAGACCTGGATGAGAGTACAAGGGCGAATGCAGCCCATTCACCCTATGGAATCTTACGTTGATCCAAATGGACTGCTAGTAGAGCCGGAGTATGCGCTTGGCTTCCGTGATACCCGGGATCGGGCTGCTGCAGTAAATGACCGGGCTGATATTACAAAAGCACGCATGATTCAATGGCTTGAAGAAACATTCTCCGATAAAAATTCATTGCAAGCTTCACTTGCGCCAATGCGCTCATCACTGGCAGGCGTTTATACCATGCTTGTCTCAGGCAGACGTTTAGACTTCCGACCAGCCGGTCAAAATATACCAAATCGCGAAGGAGTAAGAATAAACGATGGGGTAAAAATATTTCTTGATATGCTCACCATGGATCAGCGGTGGATTATACAGCGTAAGTTTTTGGTACAAATATTCGGAGAAGCAAAGGTAGCGGCTATATTTGATACTGAACCGGACCTTGTCGCTATGGCTGCCGGCGGACATGTGGGAGGGCATGAGGTTGCTCATAATGCATTTATTGAACTCGGCACACGAGATGCTTTGGGTGCGGACCAATATCAACAAGTAGAAGAACATAAGGCTGATGCGATCATCGTCGCAGCTGCACCCGAATGGCTCAATCTCGATGAGCAACGCACTTTTTTAAAGGCAATTTTTGCCGGTGAGGTAAGAAGTATAGTTCTCAAAAGAGATGAATCGAGAAGGCCTTATTACAACTCGGCGGTCTTTTTCATGAATCACATGGCTGAGGCAGGTATAATCTCTTTTGATGATAAAGAATGGCAATATGACGACAGCGCTGAGAAAGTGGCCGCCTTTTTTCAAGGATTTAGAGCAGCTGTGCAAAACGAACTCGTGCCAGTATATGACGAACGCGACTCTGTTGCAGCTGGAACCTATATTCAAAACCGCTTCCAACCTTCTAAACTTCTTGAACAACTCGAAGAGACACTGGGCGTAAAATAAAAACCAAATATCAAACACTCCAAACCTACTTGTGGATAAGCGCCAAAATAGTTTGAACCTAATTCAAGAATATATATTCAAGTGGTATAACATTCTGAAATCTAGCTATACAATCATCTACTATTTGTCATAGAGGAGTATTTGAATAAAAGACTTATATAGATCAATATGTTAAACTTAACACAACTTAACATGTTCTTGACATATATATAATATATGTTAAACTTAACATAACTTAACATGTTTTTAACATATGTTAACACTATATAAACTAATAAAGCCAAATTTATCTGGGATAGATGAGGCTGAATTGGCTAAAAAACTGACTGAGAACATAGATTCATATGTGGAATCAACCACTGCCGTAAACGAGCCTGTTTATTACTATTGGGACAGAATTAGATACCTTGAAAAAATTCCTAAAGATTTAAAACCAGAAGAATTTTGGAACACTGTTAAGTTAGTGCGTAAATATTCTTCAAGAAAAATTACGATTAAAACAGAAGAAGGTGAAAATTATTCTTGGCTCCGTTTAACATATACTGATGAATTCTTACATAAATTAGATATGCAGTTAGGAACAAGTGACCTACCTTTGTTAAGTAGATCTTCCTTAGGCGCTGAACAGAAGAAAAAATATTTAACAAAAAGCATCATGGAAGAAGCTATTGCATCAAGTCAACTGGAGGGTGCTGCAACTACTACCAGTATGGCAAAAAAACTTCTAACAGAGAAAAGAGCGCCTAGGGATAGATCTGAACGGATGATTGTTAACAATTACAAAACAATGCAGGCATTGAATCAAGAATATAAAGACAAAAAACTATCTCAAGAGGTTTTATTCGATTTACATCGCTTAATCACAAAGGATACATTAGAAATATCTAAGCAAGGTCGTTACCGAAAAGATACAGAAAATATAACTATTAATGATCAAATGAAATATATTTATTATATTCCGCCAAAAGAAGCGTTTGTTGCCAAAGAGATGAAAAGATTAATCAAATTTGCAAATAATGAAGATGGTGGTGGGTTTCTGCATCCAATAATAAAGGCTATTATTTTGCACTTTTGGATAGGAGTTTTACATCCTTTTTGTGATGGTAACGGCCGCTTAGCAAGAACAATTTTTTACTGGTACCTATTAAGAGGGGGTTATTGGACTATGCAATATTTACCAATTTCTTTAGTAATACGGGAGGCTCCAATGCAGTATGGAATGGCTTACGTTTATAGCGAACAAGATGATAGTGACTTTACATATTTTTACGACTTTCATATGAGAAAACTAATGCAAGCGCTAAAAAATTTCAGAGCCTATTTACAAAGAAAAATTGAAGAAAATAAAAATATTCAGAATCTTTTTAGCACAGATTATGCTTTGAATCCTAGACAAATCCAAGCATTGCATTATTTAATTACTAAGGGAGACGGTTATTATATAAATCCCTCTTCTTATGAGGCGTTCTGCGGTATTAGTAGAACAACAGCTATATCAGATTTGAAAGCTGTCGAGAAAATGGGTTTAGTGAAAAGTAATAAAGTTGGCAAATATGTTAGATATTATGGAACTGATTTATTGCAAAAAGCAATTAATAAACAGTAAGAATCATCTGTTGACGTCTTCGGCGTTAAAATGTTCATATCTCATAAAGATAATTTTGTTAGATCTTTCTGGTGAGAGTTGGTTTCAGGGAGAGCTTGAGATGCGTCTACGAGATCGTACTGTCCCTATACCTAATTGTGCATAAACTTCGCGTAACCTAGTTACATCATTTTGATTAACGAGCCGCGCATTACCTGTGCCTACACAACCCCAATGAAAAAGAAGCGCCCAGGGACAAGTACCACAAAAATGAAAAGTGCCGAAATGGGCATCTGCAGAAATTTGCCCGCGTAACCCGTTTCTCCTTTCCCCCATAATAGATTATGACACAAAAATATTAATTTCAATAACCAGATTCACACCGCTGAAGAGAAAGGGATTGTCGTTGAAATGAATAGACTATAGGTATATAATTGCTCGATTTATGGCCGAACCAGATAAAATACGAGTTGAACTCCCCAAAGAACGAAGCTTGGTATATCGAAACTGGATAGATGTAATGGCCCGACGATTTGAAAAGGCTATTCCTTTTCCAGGCCCGGCTCATGCGGTTTTAACACTTGGTTCTGGAGTGTCTGAATCGCTTAGTGAGCTTGATCTTCGAGATACGGTAACGGTTCCTTTTTCCCAGATTGGTCTACCTGAAGGCGCCAATGAAAAACACCCGAAAACAATCGTGGCCGGCTACACGGTTGATAACAGGTTAACCGTTGTATTTACTGGTAGAACAGCTCTTTTTGAGATACCCCCGGAAGGAGTTAATGTTGAGACGGGCCATGTCCAAGCAACCGAAGCGGCAGGGGCTTATCTGGAATTAGTCAAAAGAATGGGAACAGAGAATCTTATCTTAACTACCGCCTGTGGCGGGATCAATCATCCGATGTTACCCTTCGGACGACCCCCTTTTAATAAAAAAGACCTTCCGATTATAGGCGTAATTGGAGCCAACGTAAGTATTGGCTATCCCATGGAACACATGGGTTTCTATAAGGCTGATCATGGCACCTTTTTTGCTTTGCAAGACAGTGATGACGACTTAACAGCTGCCTTTATCCAAAGTATGGGTGAGGTTGCGCCAGGAATAAAAGTGCCAATTCTTTACTATGCCAGTATCCCGGCTGTATTTGAAGATCGCGCATTAGCTCATTTTCTGGCCGTCAACGGTGTCCAAGCAATAGGCATGACTTACGGTCCTGAAAGTATTCATAGAAGTGGGATCAGGAAAGGAAATCCGGGTGAGAGCAACAGGATTGGGAGATCGATGGGTATTGCGGTGATCACAGATGATGTTGAACTGTACGATCCTAGACATCCAAATAGATTAACGCCCATATCTGCGCTTGAATTGCGATTCCGCCGGCCGCAAGAATTTAAAATCAGAAATCCGGCGACAGATGATCAGGTTAGGGCAACGGCCGCACTTGCAAGCCAAAGATTAGGCAAAGCTTTGAACCATTTGATTCGAAATATATAATATACTGACACCTCCCAAATCCGCTTTTGAGAAATTTTTCTCTTCCAGTGAAATATATTATTAATTTATAATGTGATGATTTATGGCAAAGCCTCAAAACGGATATATATTAATTGCTGATATCACGGGTTATACCGGTTACCTCAGTAAGTCGGAACTTGAGCATGCAGAAGAAACATTGACCGCCCTACTTGAGCTTTTGGTAAAACACACAAGACCACCGCTTATTATCTCGAGGTTGGCTGGTGATGCCGTTATAAGTTATGGGGTAGAGGATGGCTTTTTCCAAGGCCAAACATTTATAGAGATATTAGAAGACACGTATTTTGCCTTTCGAAAATCTATTGAAATGATGTCCATGAACAATTCGTGCGGCTGTAAAGCGTGTGCTAACATAGATAATCTTGACCTTAAGTTTTTTGTCCATTACGGGATTTTCGCTATTCAGAGGATTGGTGACCACGACGAGTTGGTTGGCAGTGACGTCAATCTGATTTATCGTCTACTTAAAAATAAAGTTGTAGGAAAAACCGGTATTAAAGCTTATTCTCTTTATACTGAAGCAGCTTTAAAACGGTTGGGCATCAAGAGCATAAATAAAACGATGAAGGCCCACTTCGAGTCGTACAAGCATTTTGGAAAGATTAAGGTTTGGACTCAGGATATGCATCCGGTTTGGCAGAAAAAACATAAAGCCAGTCGCATATTCATATCGCAAGACCAAATCTTAACAAAGGAAGAAGTTGAAATAAATTTACAACCTGAAATAGTGTGGGATTATTTGGTTCAACCGAACTATCGTAAATTATTGTGGGGAGCCGACTCTGAAAACATAATAAATCGTGTAGATGGCCGCGTCAGCGTTGAAAGTATATACCTTTGTTACCACGGCAATTTTGTTTTCCGGCACACAATTCAGGAGTGGCAACCTTTTAAACGCATTGTCACTAAAGACTATTGGCCGTTTCCATTCTCAGCTAACTATTGTCTGGTTGATTATCTTTTGAAACCAACTAAAAAAGGTACTTGTTTGATTCAGTTAGAAAGTAGAGCCAATGGGCCATTGCCAGGGAAATTCATAGTTAATTTACTGATGAGAATCTGGGCTAAGAAAGCGAACTACTATATTAATGCATTTAAGAAGAGAGTCGAAGACGATTATAATAGTCGAAATAACGAACACAACATTTACGTTCCCGGAATGAAATAGATTGTCATAAATTTATTTCAAGTCGTTTTTAGAAAACCACTCAATTAAATCTACCAATACACTGCTGACTTTATCAATTGCTTCAAGAGAAATTTTATTATCTGTTGTATGATATGACCCCGGTTTAGGAAATGGTTTTTGTAAACCGGCGTGAGGATTGGGGATTGGAACGCCAAAGTAGAAAGTCTTCAATCCATATTTTGCGCCATAGATTACGGTTTCATCTTCTGTTTTTTCATACATTCCGTCTTTAAAGAAAATACGATCGGAAAATAGTTTTTTTAATGGTTCTGTTGAAAATCCATAAACATTTCCTATATATGCTGGTTTGTCTTCTGCGTCTATTGTTGTATCAACAACAATAACGAGCGTATCCTTATCGAGAGATTTTGCTACATCTACCGCACCATCAAATTCTAGTTCTTCATAATTTGTAAAATATACAGGTATTCCAGTTTTTCTACTCGCTTGATATGAAGTAAATATTCCTGCAAAGTTATCAACTAATCCTAATAGATTTTTGTCATCCATTTTTATAGACATTACGGGACGAGCTAAATCAAAATGTGCAGAAAGAACGATTTTCATAATTATCTAATTGTAACAAGTTCACTGTCATTGAATCATTATTTATGTAACGTGAATTACGAAATTAGCTTAGATGTCATTGCGAGGAGCTGTTTTTGAGATTGCTTCACCTCTGAATCGGAGGTTCGCAATGACAAAAACCAGCTCGTTAAAACAATCTAGCGGAATTTCGTAATTCGATCTATGTAGAATAAATACGAACACCATTTTAATGAAATAGATTGTCAGAAGTTTTTACCAAAAAACAACCCACCGTTATTTAAGCGATGGGTTGTTGATAATCTTATTCTTTACGGTGTCGTTGTCCACTGATCATTTAGACCAAGTCCTGGACCTGCAACTTTGTTTAGTAACCCAGTCATCCCACCGGCTGGATCATTTAAGACCTTCTCAACAATCTCATATTCTCCCCACAATGAACCACCTGGACCAACCCATACAATCTTTACAAAGTATGAGTAATGTGCATCCTGTGTACCGTTTCCATCAGAGTCGTAATCACCTTCTGCGTGATTGGTTAGCCAGCCTTTGCTAGTTCCGCCTACTGTTCCATCCACTAATCCACGATCTAACTTACCATTTAAATCACAATCAACGTTTGATAGCCATGCATCACTCCATTTCATAATAAGCTTATCATCGACGGTTGCATTTGGCGGGTCGCTGTCGTCTCCAGTGTATGAGATATCTCCCCATACTCTATCTACACTATCATATGTACCATTGAACATATGGGCTTGATAGTTGTAACCATATTGATCATAACCTGAGACTACTGGATTTCCAGCACTATCAGTTATTGTTCCATCTTTGATAGTGTCGCAACTTCCATTTGCGAATGCTGGTCCAGCAAAAAAAGCTGTTACTAGAACAACAAAAGCTATAAGTGTAAATAATTTTTTCATTTATTTTCACCTCCTTTCATTGATTAATGAACTTTTAATTATCCACCATGTTTTACTTCAAGTCTTTTCAGTACTATTCGTACACGACTTGAAGAGCAACATTTGGTGGATTTACTCTCACTAATTTTTTCCACCAATTGGTAGATAAAAAAGTGAGAGTATAAAAAACCAACCACGAGGGTTGGTTAAGGAAACTAATTTGGAAAATTAATCAGCACGAATCAATTGTAATTTTATTGATAACGTCGTGTCAAGAGGTCAAAGGAGATCAAATAGATTCACCTTTTTCTAAAAGTAAAAACAGGGTCTAACTCTGTTTTGACTTAAAATGATAAAGGGTTGTCTCTTATGGTTGAAAGATCACGAATATTGAAAGCGGTCAAAGAAGAATCAAGCTCATGAATATTTCCGGTAACAATGCCACCTTGACTTAACCCTTTTGGCCCAAATTCAACAAACGTGTCTGCTCCCAACCCTCTCGCTACAGAAAGCATCCGCGGGAAATCAAGAGGATGAGTCATCTGCTCGATGAAGGCAGTTTTTATTTCCGATCCAGCTTTTAATTTTTGTGCCTCAAACACGGATATTATTGGTATGCGTGCGTCATGGAAGGTAAAAGCATCCAGAGCCAAAGCAAACTCTTGTTGGGCGCCCTGCATTACTCGAGAGTGAGAAGCGATTGAGATAAGAAGCTTACGTTGTTTTATTTTTTTAGACTCCATATAGGCGACGGCTCTTTTCATTGCCTGGCTATCGCCACTTAAAACAATTTGTCGATCGCTATTTATGACACCTAAATCGACTTGAAACTTATCTAGTATGAACTCTAACTCTTCTTGCGAAATATTCCTGACAGCGACCATCTCGCCTACTGGAGCACACGCCATAATCTTTCCCCGAAGCTTCGCAATTTTTAAAGCGTCTTTATACGAAAGAACGCCGGCAATCACCAGAGCCGTCAACTCACCCAGGCTGTGGCCAAAAGCAACCGCGGGCAATCTTTTGCGAAGCGGGGGATAACGGTCGAAATAGCCGACTAGATTTGCCAGGCTTGCAATCAGGATCAGGGGTTGGGCGTTCTCTGTCCTACTCAGCTCCTCCTCTTGACCACATAACATCAGACTGACTAGATTCCTTCCTATGACGCCTTCTGCTTCTTCGATAACTTCTCTTGCAGCAGGGATATTTTCGTATAAATCTAACGCCATCATAGGTATCTGTGATCCTTGGCCGGGAAATACATAGGCGACATTAGCTATGCGAGCCAATTCTTCATCACCGGAAAATATTTCGACAGGCATGGGTAAAATTATAGTATATCCTTGCAAATCTGCTAAAATTCTTGCATGAAAATCTTTAATCGTAAATACAGACGTGATTACCAGGAAATTGAAAAATACGAAGTAGGAATTGCGCTGTCAGGAGCGGAAGTGAAATCAGTAAGAGCAGGGAGGATTCGGCTTGAAGACAGCTTTGTAAAAATCCTGGGTTCCGAAGTATATCTGATCAACGCCGAAATTTCCATATATGAATTTGCCCGGCCGCAGGGCTATGACCTGCGAAGAACGAGAAAACTGCTTCTTCACAAGAAGGAAATCATACGGCTGAAGACAAAGTTGGCTTCGGTAGGCGGGTTGACAATTGTGCCTGTTTCATGCTATAATAAGGCTGGTTTGATCAAGCTCGAGATAGCCTTAGCCAAAGGAAGAAAGGGGATGGAGAAGAAGCTTGAAAAGAGAAGAGATATTGAAAGGGAGCAAAAAAGAGAAGCAAAAGAATATTTAAAGAGTTAAAATTTAGTAGGTCCGCCTAATCTTATTTCAGCGCTGAACTCAACGCTATTCGCTCGACGCGCTGAATTGCGATTCATGGCGGACATAAGAACGCGTAAGCTTTTTAAGAAATTGAAAAGTTAACGCGTTCTAATGGGGATGAAGGGAATCGACGGAATGCATGCACTTTTAAAAATGGGTAGAGCGGACCTGTCCGTTAAACGGAAAAATCTAATTGCTAAAGATAACTCTTTAACATCAGAAGAGAAAGCTTATTTAGCAAGTGGTGCAAGGTTTGACTTTGCATTCGCTGCTTAATAGCAGAATCAACTGACTCTGATTAAGTTTCCCTTAGTTCAACTTAATTAAGAGATAAACCAATTAAGGTAAGGTTTTATAGGATTCCCGATGGACTATAGAACCGACAAAACCTCATCGGCTTTTCGATAAGTTTTGCTTATTTTCTAGTCGAAAAAGAGTCAAAAATATTCTATCTCTACCTAAACATTTTTAAAATGGCCCTTCCGGACCCGGGTTCAACTCCCGGCATCTCCACCGCGTCAAACGCGGTTCCGACAGGAATCGCGGTTGTAAATCACTTAATGTGATTTAAGCGTGTCGCGTTCGACGCGACCGTACACACATATTTGCATTCAATATATGGAAACGTCTGACGTTTCCGTCACGTCAAACGTGACTAATATTAATAAGCATACAACTTCCTTAAAAGATAAATATTATGTATATATTCTTTATTCACTAAAAGATCAGGGTTTATATATCGGATTTTCTCCAAATTTAAAGGAGCGATTAATCAAACATACTAAAGGACAAGTAATTTCTACCAAATTAAGAAGGCCATTAAAGTTAATTCACTACGAATATTTTATTGATAAAACAGACGCTAAAGCACGTGAAGAATTTTTGAAAAGCGGTCATGGCAGAGATCAACTTAAACAGATTATAAAAAGAACTCTGAAGAATATTTAATATTTTTTTAATATCCCCTGGTCCATTTTATATAGTCTTCTTGGCATGATGATAACTTATTTTCAGAAATTTCTACATTATTAGCATTCATTACAAGTTGTTCCTCAAAGGAAAAACAAGGACTTTTAAAACATACAATTTCCGGCGGTTCAATTTTTCTTTTTTCTTTTCTAAGACTACCCCAGACCTTAACCAATTGGTATCGGTAATTAGAAAGGTCAATGTTATTACTTCTAACAACAAATTTTCTTGGCGCTCTTCGCGCTATTTCTCGTGGATTATCATCCGGTTGACATAACGGAACTTCTACCAGTTGATAAACTTTTCTTCCTGCACCTATTTCGAATAATAGTCCCTCATCTTCTATTATCTGGCTTGGCGTAAAGGGTCGAAGTAAAAGAAAGATGGTAGCTAAAGCACCAACGATTATTAAAATGACAATAAGTTTTATGGAGAACTTCATTAGATCCATTATAAACATATTTGCAGAAAGTTTAATTAAGTAGAATAACAGTTTCGACCTGGAGCAATTTTGAAGTCAAATAAAAATTATCCCCCTTCGCCAAAAGCTACGGTAGGGATATATCACTTTTTGTTAAATCAAAGCAAAGTGATATATAAACTCCGTTCGCTACAGAAGTTTTTGAAATTCTTTGGGAGATATTTTCATATTGTTAAGAATTGCACGCATTAAACCTCTTCCAATATCTCTACCTCGATGAAAAGGGACAACGGTAGTTCTACCGTCTGGGTGTTTAAAGAAGACATGACTACCTTCTTGTCGAATTTTCTTAAATCCGAGTTTGTTTAATATTTTTATAAGCCGTTGGGGTTTAAGAGTGGGTAGTCGGCTCATAGAGAGTTAAAAAGATGGAATTACTATATTACTTATGCTAACCATTCGAGGAGTAGTTGCTGACTCAAAATCAATACTATCTTTATAATCCTGATCTTCCTCAGCTACTTTAAGGCATAACTTAATAGCTTCTTTGATGTTTTTTTCAGCTTCCTCATAAGTCGATCCTTGAGAGTGACAACCGGGAATAGTCGGACAGTCGGCAACATACAGGCCGTCTTCATCCTGAGTAATTACTACATTAAAATTGAGATATTTTTGGCTTTTCATATAGTTGTATTTTACTACAACTGTCCAGAAACTTAAAGCTCAAGAGGAGGAATATAAAGAGAGTCTATTGAAGTCAAGACAAATAAAAGTTATAAACTTCATTTGTTATACTTTAGTCAACCTTTGCACTCTCCCCTATGAGAAAGTCTTTAGTTGAAAAACTGATTGTTCTTTCATTGATCTTCGTTTTAACTTTCATATTTATCTTACCCTTTTCGCTTGTCAATATAGACACCCATCACGATGGGATTCTTCTGAAACCAGCGATAGATGTGGCCCAAGGGAAAGTATTGTTCAGAGACACCTTTGTAGAATATGGAGCGCTGACAACCTTTGTCCAGGCAGCTTCCATAAAACTATTCGGTGAATACCTGTTGGCGATGAGATTGACCACAGTATTTTCTTATGCCGTATTGGCTGTGCTATTATGGATAATCTGGTCGAAATTTCTTCCCAGAAACTTGACGCTTATTTCCCTGATACTTTGGTTGGCGTTAGCATATTTTTATGACGGTCCTTTTCACTCTTGGTCTTCAGTCTATGCGTTAGTTTTTCAATGTGTCTCATTTCTTGCCGTTCTGGCTTTTTGTAAAAAACAAAAATATATTTACCTCATCATCGCCGGCGCCGGAGCCTCTCTGGCTTACTGGTTTCGTCAACCCGTAGGCGTGTTTTTATCTCTGGCGATTGGAGGATTTATCATGCTTTTAGCTTTTCTTAAAATTATTTCTTTAAAAAAAATGCTGTCGTCCCTGCTAAGCATTAGCGCTGGATTCATTATCGTCTCCCTTCCCCTTCTTGTCTATATTCTTAAAAATGGCGCCCTGCACGATTGGTGGATTCAGTCCTTTGTTTTTCCGGCTGTTTTTACACGCTTTGCCCGGGGCATCAGCCTCGATCAGGTTCTAAAAAGCTTATCGATCGCAAAATTTTGGAAACAGATCTATGCATATTTCATTTGGTTAGCCCTTCCCTTGAGCATTGTCTATCTAACGCTTAAAACATTAATCAGCCTTCTGAAAAAAAAGAAGAGTCTTCGATCAACGAGCGTTTCTATTTTAGCTGCGGGTTTTATCTGTCTTGCTTCTTGGATGCAGTATTATCCGGTTACAGAACCTTCCCACTTCTTTTGGGCAGCGACCCCAATGGTCGGCTTCCTTATTTACGTATTATTTAATTTTTTTAGGCAAGAAGTCCATCTAGAGGAAGAGAAAACCGTTGCCATATCAGCCTTAATTGTCAGTGTTTTTTTTGTTATACGAGTTATTCCTGGTATCAATCGAGTGCAAAAGGCAAAAGTATACTCTGATAGACTATCTTATCTACGCCATATAAGATTAACTCCGAACGAAAAGAAAACTATTGACACGTTTGTCACCCGGTTGAATAAATACCTAGATAAATACAATTTTTACATCAATACCAGCCCTGATGCATTTATTTCACTTTATAACCAGCCTCGTTATCAAATGATTCCTCCGCTGACTTCCTATGGTAAATTAATGAGTGATGTCCTCTATCCAGACTATGTCAGTAAAGTGCAAAAATATGTTAGAGCTGCCCATCCGGTTGTCGTAGATCGGGAAAGCATTCCTTTAAAAGATTATTGTATGGTCCAAAATATTTATTACTTTGACCCCTCTATACACATCTATATCTGGGTAGCAAATAGTTCAAAATTTGGCTGCAGAGGCCTCGATACCATTAGGCTTTGATTATTTAACAATTAGTGTTCTTTCTTTAACTCAACCGCAACTACCATATTTTTGGGCATGATTATACTCCTTTGCAGAGTCCCGCCGGCAGGAATGGAAAGGTTACGGACCGTGATGGTTTTTCCGTCAACATAGATTGTATTCATAGAATACGAGCCGGGTTCCAGGTTGTGAAAGGTGATGGGTACCATTTCGGTATTCCTGTCTTTTTGGTCATAGTTTACCAGTATTACGTTTACCACGTTTTCTGACGTGCTTGCCAAAGCTTTGACAAATGTTCCTTCGCCTTCGACAAAGACCTCACTACCTTGCAGTTGGTTGAGAAATTTTAGAGCCTGATATCGAGGTTTTTCTTTACCCTCATATGAGAGGATGCCCCAGCGGGGGGCCGGGCCGTCTTTCACCTCAAATAGAAAGGCAAGTTCGATGTTTTCCTTAAAAAAGTTTCTGATCGATGCGATGGTGTGGGCGGCGCCCAGGTTGGTATCTGCTATGGGGTTTGGTTCCGAGTCG
>MFZO01000040.1:0-4299 GCA_001788015.1 Candidatus Roizmanbacteria bacterium RIFCSPHIGHO2_02_FULL_38_11
GTTAATTTTTATTAGTTTTAGCTTGAAATAGCAATAAAAAGCTGAATTTTTGCGTTAAATATCAACTTTTTCAGCTACCAGTGCCTGAAATGTTAAACAATCTTGTTCCTTTATTGGTTTAACGATTATTTATATATGGGTATAAGCGCAGTAGATAAATTAATAAATATTGAAAACTTAACACTTTCTCCTTCTGTAAAACTTGGGGATAAAAAGAATGTTAATGTAAATGTTGCGGGCAATCTTGTCATTAACCAAGCCTATGCAGGTACTGTTAGTGCAAATAACCCCGACCTTATTGTTGAAGAATCAAAAGAATTATTAAGTTCTGGCAAAACCAGTAATACAATTGATATCAATGTGAAAATTACACTTAGTCCTTATATAGGAGTAGTCAAGAGTCCTAACTTACCAGGAACACGAATTCATATGGAATTTACTACTGCAAACAGTTATGACTCCCCACAAGTAATCAAGGGCGCATATGTGAAATTTGGCGATGGACAACTTCACTTTAAACTATTCTTTAAAATAAACGAAAATGGTTCAAGACAACCAGACTTAGCAATAAGATTTCCTATCATTGTCAATTCAAAAGGCACCACCAGATTAGCGATGGAGTTTGAAAATTTTGATGTGTCCCTAATCCATAAAGGTACACTTAAAGGAGAACTTGTTATATTGACTGGAGAAGAAAAAATTGCTAAAAAAGAATTTGAATTTGAAGTTAACGAAGCAATGGTTAACACTTTAGATCAATTGCAGAAAATTGCAGAAAGGAATAAGTCCCCAGTTGTTTTTGATGCGATGATAAAAAGCTAAAAACATGTTCAATATTTACTGATGGAGTTTATTCTATTAATAAAATAAGAAGTAGAAGATAAAGACAATATATGCCAATATTTAGAATTGCCACTAACAAACTGGTTGAAATTGAAGAAAAAGCTTTTGATTTGGAAAAAACTCTCCATAAATTAACTGAAGAAAGCTTGGACGAAGTGTTTGGATATGAATTTGTCAGTGGTGTTTTGAATAAACAGTTGATCGTTCAAGGCTTTGAACTTGATACTCTTGCTTTTGATCCTGAAGCTAAAGCCTTCGTCATCATCGAATACAAAAAAGATAAAAGCTTTTCTGTTATCGACCAAGGATACAACTATCTGGGATTAATGCTAAATAACAAAGCTGAATTTATTCTAGAGTATAACGAGAGAAGAAGAGCGAATTTAAAACGAGATGATGTTGATTGGTCCCAGTCAAAAGTGGTTTTCGTTGCCCCATCTTTTACTTCTTATCAAAAAGGGGCAATCGCCTTTAAAGGATTACCAATTGAACTTTGGGAAGTGGCACTTTTTAAAGACAACCTTGTTCTTTATAATCAAATCAAACCACCAGAAGTATCAGAGTCAATTGAAAAAGTTACCAAAAACAAAGTCATCGAGAGTATCAGTAAACAAGTGAAAACCTATACAGTCGAAGACCACCTTGATAACGCCAGCGACCCAATCAAAGAACTGTTTAAAAACCTGCAAAGAGAGATATTTGAAGTTGACAGTCGAGTTCAGGAAAAACCAGTATCATGGTATATAGGCTACAAAATCAGATATTTTAACTTCTGTAGTGTTAGGGTCTATAAAGATAAGCTTGTTGTTTATACAAGAAAAGAAAAAATAGACGATCCAAAAAAGATCTTTAAAAAAGTACCTTCTAAATGGAAGTGGGGCAAAACTGCTATCTGGCATACGGATATAACTAAAGAAAGCGAGATTGATTACGTGATGAGCGTTGTCAGACAAGGCTACGAAGCAGCTCCAGATAAATAAAAAATATGAACCCTCCTGACTTTACCTTGGACAAAATCAAGTTTGCCACAGACAGCCCAACATTAGAAAAAGCAATAAAACTTTACGAAAGTAGTAAAGTTACCCAAGTTGAAGAAGGAATAAGATCATATACGGCAGTTGTTATAGGAACTAAACCTTATCGAGTCTCAGTTGAAGCAAGGCGATACGATTATGGTCACTGTACCTGCTATTTAGGACAAAAAGGAACACTCTGTAAACACATGGTGGCTTTGGCAATCTATGTTGTAAAAGATGGCAAGCCATTAACTGACAGCGATAAAAAAATAGTCCAAAATCCAACCTGTAGTGGTCGATTGGGAAACCTTACAAACAAAGAACTCTCATCTACGAAAAAAGCGATTAATGGCACTTTACGCTATATTAAGCCTTATAATGGCCCATCTCGTATTTGGTTTAGTTATCAAAATTCTCTTTCCGAAGGTTGTAATCGATTATCAGCTATCATCTCTGATTTACCCGTAAGCGCGCAAACAACAAAACTACTGGTCAATCTGCTTTTACGATTGGATAAGAAGCTGTCAACTGGCGGAGTTGATGACTCGGATGGTACAGTAGGTGAATTTATTGAAGAGGTAGTTGCTGTACTTCAAGAATATGCCAAACTTGACCCTTCTTGTAATAAGGCGTTTGAAGCGCTTAAAAATCGTGAGACCTGTTTTGGTTGGGAAAAACCACTATTAAATTATTCTTAGGATTTGATAAAATTCAATTTTTCCTAGTCCCAACGAGCCTTTCTGTCTTCTTACTCTAAGTCTCACAAAAATATCAACCATTTCAAGCATCGATAGAATGTTAGCGCCAAGACCACTTGATTTACAACTCTTCTTACTATATGATGTTTACATATATGTGTAGAACTTGTGGGTGTTCATTTCGCTCAAGGGATTTTGGTAACATTGAACGCTTTATTGAGCCGTGTATATTACTTCTTCTTTCCAAAGGTTCTTCTCATGGGTATGGCTTAATGGAAGATTTGAAAAAGCATTGTGGTGAGAAAGTGGATATTGGGGGTTTATACAGAACTTTGAGAAGGATGGAAAGGGACGGCTGGGTTAAATCAGATTGGGAAAAGAACAAATCAGGCCCAGATAGAAGGACTTATACGATAACTTCGGAAGGTAAAGACTTTTTAAAATCAGCAACTTCTTCCCTCACCCGTACAGATAAACTTATACATAGGTTTTTAGAAGGTTATCAAAAAAGTCAAACAGTATGAAATTATCAATAATTCTTTCTACCAAAAATGCGGAAACTAACTGGAACGCCTTAAGGCTTGCTAACTTGGCACTTAATAAAGGTGATGAAGTAAATGTGTTTCTTTTAGGTGAAGCTGTAGAGTACGACAAGGTAGATCAGGAACAATTCAATATAAAAGAACAGGTGGATAGATTTTTACAGGCAGAAACAGCCCAGCTTATTGCTTGTGGTACGTGTATGAATATACGCCATCAACAGGATAGCAAGAGTTGTCCTAAAGGTGGAATTGAAGATTTATATTCTCTGATTGCAACAAGCGATAAAGTATTAACATTTTAAGAAGGAAGGACTTATGGACTTTGACTATACAGTAACTACGGAAAAATCATTTGAAGATGCCGTAGCCAAGATAGAACAGGAAACAAAAAAGGCAGGATTTCGGGTGCTTTATGTCCATGACGTTACAGAAACTTTAAAAGAAAAAGGCTTTATCATTAAGCCTTTTAAAATTATTGAGATTTGCAACGCCAAGAACGCTTATAATGCTTTGCAGGCTGATATAAAAATAGGTCTTTGTTTGCCTTGCAAGATAAATATCTATCAAAAGGATGGGAAAACCTATATTTCTGGTATGCGACCAATTGTCCTTTCTCAATTCTTTCCCAAAGCAGACCTTGGGAATTTACCAGCAGAAGTCGATAAAATTATCAGAGGCATTATAGACAGAAGTAAATAATCAATGAAAAAAACACTAGTGATAACCATTACGCTATTTATCCTTATGCTGACGCCATCTACAGCTTTTGCTCAGAGTATGATGGGCAACTGGGGAAGTTCACCTTCGTCCGTGACCTCTGGTGATCACACTGCCAAAGAAGAAGCAGAAGGTAAAGAAATCTGGGAGAAGCTTCAAGCAAAACAGATTGAATGTAAAAACCTCACTAATGACGGCTATCAATCGTTGGGTGAGTATTTCATGAGGCAATCTATTGGCGATACCCAAAGACATGCACTCATGAACCAGATGATGATAAATATGATGGGAGAAAATGGGGAAAAACAGATGCATATTGTAATGGGGAAAAGATTGAGTAGTTGTGATACTCAAGCCTCTTATCCTCAAAATAGCTGGAGCCTTATGCCAATGATGTGGATGATGGGAGGAGGTGGAAATCCTATGATGGGTTATAGTGGTTGGGGTGGCTTTGGTTGGATATTTATGATAGTTTTTTGGGTT
>MFZO01000040.1:4319-7038 GCA_001788015.1 Candidatus Roizmanbacteria bacterium RIFCSPHIGHO2_02_FULL_38_11
CTTATTATTCTGGGAGTCGTCGCCTTAGTTCGTTATTTAAGAGACCCTAAACAAAACGAGTCAGGGAAAACACTTATAGATATTCTTAAAGAACGATACGCTAAAGGAGAAATCAACAAAAAGGAATTCGAAGAAATGAAGAAAGATTTGGGTTAATTATCAAGCTGAAACAGTAAGACAAGGTTTAACTTTGTCTATTTCTTCTATGATTTGTTGCACTAACCTGAAATCTTCAAAAACCTTGATAATATGCGATAAATACTTGGTTATATTAAAGCTACGCTTCTCGAGCTGGAGAATTCCAACTAAGTTTTATGATGTTTGAAAGATTCTTTTACAGTCTCGAAGGCGTATTTATTTAGCGTTATCACTCTAGCTTTTTGTCTAAACGACGGGGGAACAATCAACAATGCTTCTTCTTTTTTGTCTAAATCAACTGTTATCCAGGCTTTATGAACATCATCCAAGCAACCCCAGTCAGCATTGGTTAAGAAATGCGAGCCTGTCATCTTGAAAACCCTAATTGCCTCGTCACAAGCTTGCTTATTATCATCATGCGAAACTTCAATTAAATATCTAGGCATATACAAAAGTATAGCATATATCAAAATAATCCGTTACACCCGAAAGGTGATAATAGTGATAATAGAGCATTCCTGCTGTTTTCTGTAGATTTTTTCGGATTATTCAAGATTTGAACCTCTGTGAACAAAATCCCATATTTTTTCTTCCAGATCGCTATTCCAGCCTCCCCATGGGCGGATTTTTGAGAGCGTAGCAACTAATGCACGCATCGTGTAGTGTTCGATATCTGCAGCTTTTTCTCCATATGCGGACCTGAGCTGCAGCGCTATTGCACTGTAATTTCCTACTATAGGGATAGCAGAAATCAATGCTGCGCGCTTAAGTTCAACACCGCTCAGCTTGCTAACAATAACGGTTGAAAGCGCGCGGATTATACCCGGTGCAAAAAAGTTAAAAGCAGAAACAGCAGTCGCGGCCTCAATAGGATGTTCTGATACAGCTACAGCTGCAGCAAGCGGTATAGTAACAGCATCAATTAATCTTGAATTTAAGAAATACCATGTCTGTAACCCAACGTATAGCCTTAATTCATGTTCTGGAACAAATGACAAGGCTTGATTAAATTCCTCATCCGACACAAGTCCCTGATCATGCGCTTGTTTCATTCCCCATAAGGTTGTGTGTTCGAGAACCTGTTGTCTTCGATATTCAGGATTTAAACCAAATTTAACTACTTTATGTTGAAATTCTTTATCCCAAAATATCCGTAATGGTGATTCTTTAACTTTATCGAGAAAGACATGTAGTCCAAGTCTTGCAATTTCTTTTGTCTGGTAAAACTGATAGGATGAATTTAATGCTCGGAGTCTATCTGCATATTCATTGCTGATAAGTCCACGATTCAATGCATCGGCGATAAATAATTCCCGCGGATCATGGTTAAGCCATGCCTCATACTGTTGCCAACGTTCATCATAAAGAGATAGCAGATCATCAATTGTTTTTAGATCTTCAGCAGGGAAGCGTTCTTTTTGGGCCAAAATAGTTCGACGGAGGATATCTGTATGTAGACGATTATATGTGGGTTTATCACTGCCGAACGCTTGTTGAACTTCATTGTGAAATGGAAAACGGAAAAACGGCCGCACTCTACCTGTGTGGCGAAAAGCTGGAAGATAATCGAGCCAAATAACCTGACCTGTTTCACTTACCCACAGGTTAGGCTTTCCGAAAGGGTTTTCCGGATGTACCTGTGCAGCGTGCTCTGCTCCTAACTCGGAAGCCAAATCCCATAATGTCTGTCGTGCTGCCCGTATCTGTCGGTTCTCTTTACCCTTATCCTTAAATGTTGGCCCTCTCCCGCGCATACGTTCAATATGCTGTGCAAATCCTATTTTAGGGTTAGGCTGACTATAGCCTAACGCATCTGGAGTAATAATTGTATTTCTCGTCAAAGGAGGTGTTGCTCTGTGGATTATTCTTCCGGCAAGATAATCAAGTTCTGCTGCAGTTTCATTTGTTCGGGAAGGAAAAGGGGTATGCCAGTTAATTCTACGTAAAAGTTCATGAAGATTATCAGGAGTTGTAGTCTTTATTACTGAGTCAGGCAATATAACTACGCTCCCGAAAAAACCACCGCCTGTAATTCGTTCAACATTTTGAGTTTCTGTTGTGTCAACAACACCTTCAGGTGTTACTTGACGACGAGTAAAAGAATACTGTTCTCCTTCCTTTATTCCTGCTTGTCTTAAGTATTCATAGGGTGCCATCGCATAATTTTACTAAATTGAGTAATTTTATGCTGTTGGAACAATCATAAATCAGTCTGAATTGTATCCTCAAATGCCATAACTATCTTTTCCAGAGCGCTTATAATTATGTAGAATCGGGGAGCAATTTCTACGGATTTCTTCGGACTTCAGTTTTGGAGATATAATTATTTCTTTTTGATATAATCTCGAAATAATGAAGTCTAAACGTATTGTGCTGCCACTTTTCATTTCCCTTGCCGCCCTTTTAGTTTCTTTTGGCTTCGCAAGGGTTTCAAATATCAATGCCGCCGGCGCGTTTACTCTGTCAAACGGCCAGGTAGAACTTGGTCCGGATAAAAGCGAGGAGTATCGAACGATCGCCCAGCAACTATTCTCGGGACTGACGATCAATGTTTCCGAAGACGGGGAGGTGTCGGGGGAAG
>MFZO01000041.1 GCA_001788015.1 Candidatus Roizmanbacteria bacterium RIFCSPHIGHO2_02_FULL_38_11
CAAACGGTTACTGCAATTCGGGTTATTCCTGCTCTTCACCGACTGCTCCTACAAATACCCCGATCCCTCCCAACACCCCGACTCCGGGTGGACCCGCCTTAACCAGAACGCCCACGCCAGGAGCAATCGCAACGAGAACTCCGACTCCCGGCGGACCAGCCGCAACTAATACGCCTACCCCAATTCCTACTACCCCACCCTCCGGAGGGTGCAAATTGGGTCAGGAAACTTATCAATTAGGTGAGTCTTACTGCGACGAAACAAACAACAGCGTAAAAAGATGCGAGTGGACAGGCCAAGGTCAAAATGGTCAATGGAAACTCCAAATTCCTGATCCTTGCCCGGGTAAACCATGCTCCAACGATCCGGCAAAGCATAGCTTTTCCTGTATTAATTCCTGCCAACCGCTAGTCGGTAACCTTGGAGATACAAACAAACTAAAGATAGCTTTCCTGCCGGAAAATTACTCGACTTTTTCGGAATTTCTGCCTGTTGCCCGGGACGCGATTGACGAGATTAACAAAACAAATTTAGCCGGCTTAACAAGTAAAATGAATTTTTACATTGTCGCTGATTTTAGTCAAACATATCATGACGATCCTTCCAAGCCTTACGAAGGGATTCAATTTCCAAAAATAAAAGATATAGGAGCTCAAGTCTGCGGCGCAGATTCTTCGATTGTCATTGATAATCCTGCAAAATGCGGGGCTGGTAATGTTGGAAAAGCCGTACTTGGTCGTTCAAGTTATGCCTGTGGCGCAGGCGCTACAACAGTACCACATGAACTTGCCCACGCTATTGTCTGGTTGGAGGACGAATACGGAGACTCAAATAGTCCAGTTGGTCCGTTATTGATTCCACTATTTAACTGCTCTGGACCGGGCTCAGGTCCATTGGATCCCTTTAAACCTTGTCCTAAATGGACAGGAATGACCGGTGTTGGATGTTATCAAGGATGCGGACCAGGCACTGGATACAGTGGTTGGTATCGCCCAACGCAAACTAGTATAATGAGAGATCGTAACTATATATTCAATCCTCCATCCCTTAAAGCCTGGGAGGATTTTTTACAGAACTATCAGTAAGATAAACCTATTATGCAAATTATGCAAATAAAACGATTCTTCTTATACATCGGCTTCATTCTCGTGACAATATTTTTTCTAAGATTTGCAGCCTCAGTTTGGGCGGCCAATCCTGTGCCCGGATTCAGACTCAATCTACTCGTCAGCCAACCCAGTGACTTAACCTTAATTTTTGGTAATATCGGTTTGGAAGAAGGTCCATATGTAAGCTATGGCATCAACTATCCTGATAATTATTATCTGATAAAAATCGTTGACAAAAGTAATACGGAATTATTCGTCGGTAAAACACCTCGGACGTATCAAACCTTAGCTCCTGATTTTGTTCCTTTCACCAGTTTTACACCAGAAACAATACTCGCCGATCCGATCACCATGTATCTCCCTTACTTTAACGAGGCGGCAAAAATCCAGCTGTTTGACGAAAATAATACTTTGAAGTTGGAGGTAGTTCTGGCAGACTACAATCTGCAGGGCTTAAAACCTCGCTTTATCTTTTGTGATCTGTGCGGCTACTGCCAGGGTCAAAAACCTCCTTCAACTTGGGAAAAATGCCGACAGTGTCTATATCCTGCCGCCAATCCGACGCCAACCATAGGAGATACCCTCCGTATTTCCGATTCAGGTTCAAATACAGGTCCGACCCCCTATCCCAGCAAAGCCTTTACTGGAATAGGCTGCATTAATGCTAATCAAGCTGCCTTATCTCAAACGCTGTTAAATATCATCTTCTCAATATCAGGCGGCATAGCTTTCCTTTACTTTTTGTATGGAGCCTTTATCATCACCACTTCACAGGATGATGCCGAGAAACTAAACTACGGCAGACGCCTTGTCTATGGTGCTATAGTTGGACTTATCCTAACCTTATCCTCGTTTTTGATTGTCAATTTTATTGCTTCGGGAGTTCTTCGATTACCAGGCTTTAGCAAACCTTAAACAATTTTCATTGTGCTAAACTTTAAAGATATGAAGTTGAAGAAAGGGTCGATCATTTTTTTGTCTATTCTTTTTGTCATACTTATTTTTATCGTCGGTGTACGCTACGGCCAACGTGTGGAAAAAACTAACAAGATCACCGACTATATTATCAGTATACTTCCTAGCCCCACTCTCCAACCAACACCAACCGAAAAACCCTTAGAATTTAAAACCTATAAGCACACAGGCTGTAAGATTCAATTTCTCTACCCTTCAAATTTTAAGATCTCAATCGAATCTTCAGATTCGGCCAGATTAGAAACTGCAGCACAAAGTATCTATTTTAACTGCTCAAAAGAAAGTAGTAAAAGCTTTCAAAATGAGCCAAAATTGGCAACCGAAGAAGTAAAAATAAAGGAAGAGTCAATCAAAGCCAAAATCAAACCCGATTTAAGAACTATCGAAAAAGCAAGTCCTACTCTATTGTTTAATCTGATCAATCCGCGAACCAACAAAAATATCTTTTTTGAAATCTCCCAATCCCTCCTCCTCCTTTTTGAAAAGAGTTTAGAGTTTTCAGTCTAAATCTTGAAGCCATCTATTCAGAATTGTTAAAGGGGTTTCAATCGCTGCAATAGTCCCTTCTGTTCCCAATCGTTTTGTAATTGCATCGTCGGTTTCACCACTAATCCTAGTGTTATCAGAAACATAATAAATAATAGCCGGTTTAATTCCTAATTCTCTGCATGCAAGTTGCAAATAATAAGACTCCATATCAAGCAACATCGCAGGATACTTTACACCTGCATCTATTAAAAATCCTCTAAAATAGTCAATGTCTTGAAACGTTTGTAAAAGAAGCGAATCACTAACTAATATTGCTTCAACCGTATCTGGTTCTGGAATAATAATTGTGTCTTTTGCTGAAATCACATTATTAAAATCATAAAATCCTCTATATCTTTCTTTTTCACGCTGATCTTGAATATCTCCAATTCGACTATAATGTTCTGGTAAAACAACTCTTCCTCTTTTTGGTCCAATTACTTTCTCACCAATGACAGCTCCAACTTTACCAAAAAATCCAATATTAGTTATTCTTAATTCTTCTTTTACTGCTTTGACAAAACCATATACACTATCTCCTAAAGGATAAGGAACAGATAAAAATCTAAAATTACTATTTTTCAATTTTCTGATGATTTCTTTGATCTGTTCATGTGGTATCTTTTCAATAATTGGATCTGGGATTAGGCTGAAATCAATTAAATCTACTACGTCTCCTAATGCAGTAAAAGTTGGATGAATTAAGCGCGTTCTAAACGTTTCTATATTTGTTTGTAAATCTGTTTGTAATTGTGACATAATTGGATCATCGCCCCGATAAGTATTTAGATATTGGTGAACGGCAAATCTCCTCAAAATATCTCTATCTGCCACAGGAAGCTTTTTTATCTCTTGTTCTAAATGAGCTCTATTGAGTTCACTTTGATCGGCATTATCTAAAACATAATCAATCTCTACTTCACTGAAAAACCCTAAAGTAACTAACAAAGGAACACTAAAATCATTTCCCATCAATAAATAATCTGGCGTTTCCCTACCAGGTTTTTCTAACCTTTTTTTAATTTGTAACACCGCATCGGAAATTGGATCACGTCGTCTATTACTAGCTTTCTCTATTGAGTCTTTTTTGTTTTCATATGAAATTCTCCATGGAGGTAATAATTCAAAGAGCGGAGATGAAGTCAATTTTAATCCTGCATCTATATCAAACCACCGTCTACTTGCCCAATCTAAAAGATCATCCTTATCTCTAAGTCCTAAAGATTTAATTCCTTTTAATAAAACTAGGGAGTTGACAAAACTACTATCTCTGATCTTAGATCCATAATTATCACTCATAATACGTCTTTTAAAAAACTCCACAAAAGAAAGGAAGCTTACTAACTCAAAAGCATCAGTGTAATTATCTTTTACCGGATGCCTCAATAAGAAAGTAATATGCGGTTTTTTTCCTTGATCATAGTCAACTCTGTAGATCCTGCCTCTTTTATTAGGTCTAAAAGCTAAAACTTCCTCTCCGTATTTGCTGCTGTAAAAGCTTTGAGCACTATCGGTAAAATGTACTTCTGCATCAGCCAGAAGGTGAGTATCTTCTTTTCTTACCAATCTTGGAAAGACATATCCTGCAACTTCTATTAGTTTAGTATTATTAACTTCTCTCCTTCCAAACAATGTTGGAGTATAACCTGTTTCAAAAATAAAAGTTAAGTCATCAGAACTATATGCGCCTTGCCCTCCAGACAAACCTGTAACCACATCCCAGACTAACTCCTGCACAACTGTTGTATTAGTGGGATAATCAGGGAAGTCTTGCTTCCTTATCTGTTTTACTCCCCGTTGTAGATCCAATTCAACATGTGGAAAAGAATTATGTCTATTAACAATACGTCTGAATATTTCTTCTTCTGACATTTTAAACCTATAGTATATAAATACTTTTTATAAAAATCAACTATACTAAATGCTATAATTTAAGCGTGATCAAAAGAAAAATTGCTTACTTTGGCACTCCCTACTTCTCCGCTCGCTTTTTAGAAAAACTGCTCACGGATGCTTCGATTAAACACTTAATCGAAATAAAATTTGTCGTCACTCAGCCGGATAAGCCGGTTGGGAGGAAGCAAATATTAACTAAGTCACCAGTTAAACTAGTGGCGGAAAGATTTAATATTCCCGTTATCGACTCACTACGTTCGCTCGAACAATATTATCCTTCGAGTCCCGCCAAAGGCGGGATAAACTCCGTCGGGAAGAATTTAAAGAATATTGACTTAGCTCTAATTTATTATTATGGACAAATTATTCCAAAAAAAATATTAATGATTCCTAAATTCGGCTTTTGGAACATCCATTTTTCACTTCTGCCAAAACTGCGTGGAACAACGCCGGCTACTTTCTCGTTAGTTTTGGGAGATAAAAAAACAGCTGTTTCCTTGGTTCAAACTGATAAAAAATTAGACCATGGCGACTTAATCGCTCAACGGGAAGTAAAAATTAATCCTTATGAAAAAAGAATCGAGCTTGAAGAAAGATTACATAATATTAGCTACAAAATGTTCGCAGAACAAATAAATAATCTAACGAATAATAGAATTAGATTAACTCCTCAAGATCATACGCAAGCTACCTATACTAGATTTCCCGTTAAAAACGACGGTTTTATTCCACTTGCCACTCTCAAAAAAGCCCTCAAAAACGAACCATTAAACTCTGGAGAGCTTCCTAACATAACCCAAGAATACTTAACAAAATATAAGTTACCTATTCTGCAACGGCCGACCAGTATTAGTACCAGCTCATCAATCATTTTCAATTTATTTCGCGGCCTCTTCCCGTGGCCTGGCTTGTGGACCATAGTCGATGTAAAAGGTCAAAAAAAAAGACTAAAAATAATCGATCTAACAATCAATAATCAGCAATTAACAATTAATTCCGTCCAATTAGAGGGAAAAAACGAAGTTGATTTCGAAACGTTTAATAAAGCCTACTCTATTTTTTAGTCTTCTTTACTCGCGGAGCACTATTTTTTAAACTGTTGAAGATATATAAGCCTATCAGACTAAAAAGGATCAAACGCAAAAAAGGAAACTGCACCTCAAAATTTAAGGCTCTCAAAACCAAGAAGAAGGGAGTAATAATCGTGGCTAAGTGAAGATCTATTTGATAACTTTTAAGATAATTTACTGGATAAGAAATCAGTTTTCCGCCCAAAAATAAAACAAGAGCAGAGAATAATAGATATATCAACTGAAAAATTGAGAAAAACAGGAAAGACCCAACGAAAATGAAAGGAATTAAAAATATAGCGATCACTCTTAATAAAGGTAGAAATCTATTTATCACTCCCTTGACTAAACCCTGATTAAGAGTGAAGTTTTTAATTTCATCCAGAGGAACAATCTCTATCCTGGCTTTATCTTTATAATAGACTAAATAATTTCTTGTCAAAAGGGCGTAAGTCTGGTATCGTTTCAAATCCTCTACTCTAGCATTTGTATCGATAACCAAAACGTTTTCAATTTCATCAGATTTAATACCTTTTACTTCTTTATCAAATTCCTCAAATGTCTTTTCAAATCTATCGATAGGAATGAAATATGGTTCTGGAACATTGGTTGTAACAACTCCTTTTTGAATTTTTATTTCTAATTGTTCCGGGTAAACCTTGACTAACACCTGGGGGAAACGGATAAGAAAATTGTTGAGCGGACTAAATATTTTTGCGCTTAGATAAACTGTTGTAACTATAGATAAAAGAAAACAGAAGAATAGAAAGTACTTCAAACTAAAACTAAAGGGGGCTTTTATAACTTCTTTATAATATTCAGCCGAACTGAAACTTTTCTTCCAAACGTAAAAAAAAACCTTTAAGTAATTCATTAAGAAGAGTATACGTAACTTTCATATCTTCGTCAATAAGTGATTATGCTGACTCACTGCAGTTGTTTAGCTTCGGAACCATAATCGAGTTTTTGTCATTGCGAGGAGCGAAGCGACGTGGCAATCTCTTTTATCGTTTTGAGATTGCTTCGCTTCAACATTCACCGCTCGCAATGACAGAAAGAGCTAAATGGCATAAAGTGCAGGTGGGTCAGGTGATTATGTATAATCTTGGTATGAAGTTAAAAAATAGATCTGCAATTGTAACGGGTGCCTCAACTGGTATCGGCAGAGCAATCTCCATTGCTTTAGGCAAAGAAGGTGCGTTTGTGGCTTTAATTGCTAGAAATAAAGTTCTATTGGAAGAGACAAAAATACTTGTAAATAAAGCTGGGGGGGGAGCTGAAATATTTCCTACAGATCTAAGCCAAATTGATTCTATAAATGATCTTATCAGGAAAATCAAAAAGATAACAAAGAAAGTAGATATTTTATTAAATGTTGCCGGTATCTGGCACGGAATAAACGAAGTTTATGCCGATAAAAACCTAGAATTTTTTTCTCAAAAAATTATTATGGATACTTTTATGGTTGGAACAATTGCACCGACTCTTTTAACTCATGCTTTTATCCCCCTCATGCCAAAAGGTTCGAGAATCATAAATATTTCCGGCACGTTTGAAAATGGCGCCAAAGGTTGGCTACCTTATTTTGTTTCTAAACGAGCTATTGAGGATTTGACCATAGGGTTATCACAAGAGTTAGAAAACAAAAACATTTTTGTAAATGCTATATCTCCCTCTGATACGGCAACCGAGGCTTATCAGAAATATTTTCCGCAATACATTAAAGATGCCATTTCTCCCAGTGAAATTGCAAAATTTGTTATTCATCTTTGTTCAGAAGAAACTAATGGCGTAACTGGGAAGGTTTTTGTCTTGAAGAAAGATCAGAAACCCTTTGAGCATTTTCACTATTAATCTGACTAATAAATTACTCTAGCCTGCTATACTTAATTTTGAAATGCTTGCTTTAACAAAAAAATTAAAGACCATCCCATTAATCTTTGTCTTCATGGTTGTCTTCATCTCCTTTATCCTCTACTCCTATCGACTGATTCCTTCTTATTCTTTTGATAGCGATTTTGCCAGAGACTTAAGCGAAATGTTCGACATTTCCCAAGGGAAGTTTAAATTGCTTGGACCAAATTCCAGCTTTGGCGGACTTCAAACAGGACCCTATTATTACTACATATTCGTTCCAATCTTTCTTCTGACCAGGTTCAACATCAACTCTGTTTTACTGATGAATGTTCTCCTCTATTCTTTAGCTCTTGGCTACTTTTTTTACAAAGCAGCTATTAAATATAATTTATTAAAAGCCGCCCTATCAACAGCATCTTTAGCACTCTTCCCGTTATTTATCTTTGCCGCACGCAATCCGGGCAACGCCTTTACCTACCTTCCTTTCTTATTATTTTTCCTGACTTATCTGGTTTTTGACGAGTACGAAAAAAAGCCTATCTTATTTTTCTTGGGCTTTCTTGCCGGACTGATCATGAATTTCCATTACTCAAATACGACCATACTTATATTCCTCTCTCTATTAATTCTTTTAACGCTTAATAAAAAAGTCAGAATCGTCTATTTTCTATTTGGATTTGGTCTGGCTTTCCTGCCACTCATTTTTTTTGAAATCAGGCACGGCTTTATCATGCTCAAGACTACTTTTCTGACGAAATCCTCCCAAGGTTTTCTTGAAAACAGACAGCTTGCCGGAGCAGCCGGCGGGAATAAAAATTTACTCGTTAATTTTTTCTTTATTTCTCAAGAAGTAAAAAAATATCTCATGCTCAATCCGCTTCTCTATTTTATCCTTACGGCCTTGTTGTTTTTAAAACAAAGTTTTCACAAAAAGTTTCTTTATCTTTATCTGACCGCTTTGGCCAGCTTCCTTTTCCTGGTAATTGCCTTGCGTTTCCAGTATGCCTTTTTTTATACGTTTCCCGTGATACTGCTTTTATATTTTACTTTTGTCGTCCTACTGCTTGAATCACGCTACTTTTTTCTCTTGTTGATTCTGCCGTTTATAAGCGTCTCACAGTTTCCATCCAGTCTTTACGGCAAATCAACCAGGCCGGCCAAAAAATTTCAAAACGCGGTCGAATACTCAATCCGCAACGGTTTGGTCAGCAAGAGCGATAAGTTCAATATCATATCAGTCAGACCTAACGTAGTTATAACCCCACACGGGCAAGAATACCGTCTTTTTTTCAAAATGAAAGGCTATCGGCCAGATTCGATCTTTGAATATGATAAGTCCGAAATCCTGCTTGTCTTCTCGGAGGATCCCGGTTTCAAGCTAAATTCTCTCAACTCTTGGGAGATCAATCAGTTCGGCAAAGCATTTATTAAAAATCGGGAGGAATTCTCCACCGACTCAATCAAAATCTACAAAATTACAAAAAACTACTTCACCTGGAAAAGCGTTCCGACAAAATATCCTACCAACGCCGAAACCATACCGATCGCCATCATCTCGACGCCTTGACGCAATAAATTTCTGCCTATTGTCTGCTTTGCCTTGTAAAATCCCACCACAAATAGGGCAAAAGCTGAAATTATGAGTGATACAGCAATCGACGCTTTCAACGGAAAAAAGAAAAAGGGGGCGAGAGGAATTATTGAACCAACAATAGCAGATATACCTACAATTATGCCTGCCGGCAGGGCATCTTTTCTTGCTATCGGCTCAAGCTTCAACTCCTGTTCCATCATCACCTTAAGCCAGATTGCCCTATCGGAAGTAATCTTGTCAACAATCTCGTCTAACACCCTTCCCTTAAATCCGTAGTTCTCGTATAAAGCTCTTATCTCTTCTCTTTCTCCTTCGGGAATATGCTCTATCTCCCATCTTTCACGTTCTAGTTCTGACTGATAGTAATCTGCCTGGGCCAGTTTTGAAGTATAGGCGACAGCCGCCATCGAAATACTTTCGGCGAAAGTTGCTGCCAGGCCGGCAACAATGACAATTTGGCTTGAAGAGGTAGCCGCAGCCACTCCCAAAATTACGCCCAATACATTCACCAACCCATCTTGTCCACCCAAGATAATCTCAGGTAAATTGAAGCTCTTCAAGTGGGCTTCTTCATGATGAATATCCGAATGAATAGCTTCTTTTGTATGAGCGTTTTTTATCTTATCAACATTATTTTGTAAGAAAGCTCGCCGGGCTTTATCGACTCGAGACATAATTTCTAAGTATACCAGTTAGAAGTTAGAGGTTGGATGTTAGAAGCTTATTCCTTCAATAAATACTTTTTAAAGGACAAAAGCTTATAGAATAATAAATCTATTTGTTTATACAATTCAATCAACTCATTTTCTTTTAAATATTTGAGTTTCAAGGATAACCTTAAAATAGCCTTAGTTTCAAACAAAGAACCGATAGAAATGTCTATAAAATGTGCAAAATCTTTTCTTGATTTTCTGCTGCTTCCCTCAACTATATTGAGAACAATAGATAAACAAGCTCGTCTAAGCTGAGATGTCAATATAAATAATTCTTCTTTCGGAAAATTTTTACTAATTTCGTAGATTTTAAGGACTAATTTTTCTGCCAAAGCATAAACTTCAAGATTCTCAAAATTGTATTTTTGATATGACATTTTTACATCCAACTTCCAACATCAAACCTCCAACTTATTTGTAGTATTCTTTTACCTGAAATAAAATGTAGAGCGAAAGGAGAGTTCCGATAATGAGGCCTCCCAAATTAAATGTAACTATACTCTGTACTCCTCCAACTAAAGAAGCATAAAATACCAAAGTCCAGGCGCTCTTGCTTCTTTTGAAAAGTCCTGGTATAGCCATAGCTTCTAAAACTAGCTGAATAGCTGAAAAAACCAAGGAAAGGATATAATTAGTTCCGGCGTTGACTCCACCCAAAAAGCTTAGTGGAGCAAGAATAGCTCCCAAACCAAAAACAGCAAAAACAACCGGCAACGTTATAATAAATACAACTAGCGTGACCCAGGGAGCGAACTTGACAATCGCTTCTTTAACATTTACCGGCAGGGCGGGAGCTTTTTTAACCAGATATTCTGAAAGAAGGTCTTCTAGCTGTTTGAGGTAACTTTTGTAGCTTTTCCCTTGAACTGTATCCATTAACATCAAGCCTAATACAGACTTATCAATTTGTCAACCCCTATTTTTTAAGGAAAATTACGGAGTAATCCTTGCCGCATACATAAGTAGAAACATAGCGGCAACAATAATGAATACTACTCCAATCTGCATCACTGGAGACATTCCCTTACTTGAGCTTTTAGTAGAAAAAGATCGAGTTGTTTTTTTCCTTTTCTTTGCCATAAAAAAAGAATAAACGAAAAAGTTTCCTGTGTCAAGACCATCAAGTTAAGTATTAAAAAAAGGATCAATTTGAGGCTCTAAATTGGATATTTTGTGGTATAATTATTATCAAATTCAAAACCAAATCTGACTCTTTCAATACTTTTTGAAATTAGTATTTTAATATTAGGATTTGTTTAGGACGTCTGACGTCCTTTAGAGTTTCGTATTTAGGATTTAGGATTTTTAATACATGTCACGACTTAATCTATTATTGTTACTCATGCTGGCTGGCTTGCTGATCTTTGCCCAGTCAGACTCGGCCATGGAGGGAAATTCGATCAATCCTAGCCCTACACCAATTACAACGGCAACCCCAACAGTAACGCCGACGCCAACTCCCACAATTCCCCAACCAAGGGATTTTAACATCCCCAAAATAAACGTATCCGCTCCGATTATTCCCGTGGGTGTAGACGAGAACGGCAGAATGCAGCTTCCGGAAAATATTGACGAGGTTGGCTGGTATAGCCCGGGTTCCAAACCGGGAGAGGAGGGAAATGCGGTGATCGCAGGCCATCTTGACTCGACAACCGGTGAAGGCGCAATCTTTTATCATTTGAACGAACTTGAACCCGGAGACAACCTCTATGTTACCGATGAACTTGGAAATGAATACACCTTTGTCGTAACAGCCAAAAAAATCTACGAGTACGATAAAGTCCCGATTGAAGAAGTGTTTGGAGAATCTTCAAAAAAACGCCTTAACTTGATCACCTGTACAGGTCAGTGGATTGCAGATCAACGCAACTACTCTCATCGTATGGTTATATATTCTGAACTTCAGAGTATTTCCCGCTTTCAACTTTCTCCCACAATGTAAACTCAAAAAACGTAACCGTTCAGGAGTTGTCAAAGATGAGTTCATTTATTCTTCGAGTAAGGCTGAAAGCCGAATCGAGAAGTTCTCGACTTCGCTTACGCTACGCTCGAACGATAAAAGTTTTGTCAAACCCTGAACGGTTACCAAAAAACTACTTGACAACCAATCTTATAATTGTATAATTTAGTATATACATGAAGATCGATAAAAGAGCTTCAGAATTTGATTGGGATAAGGGAAATATAGGAAAAAACAAAAAGCATGGGGTCGAAGACAAAGAAGCCGAAGAGTCGTTTTTTGACGAATATAAAGTCATTTATAAAGACGTTTTACATTCAAAAAATGAGGATAGGTTTATTTTAATTGGAAAATCTAAATTAAGAAGATTGTTATATATTGTTTTCACTTTAAGGAATAATAAAATCAGAATAATTTCGGCTAGAAAAATAAATAAAAAGGAGGGATCTTTATATGAAAAAGCCGCTTAAAATACCAAAATTCAAAAATGAAGATCAGGAGAGAGACTTTTGGGCGAAGATTGATCTTTCCGAATATTATGAACCGTCTGATTTTGAGAGAGTCAGCTTTCCTAATCTCAAACCTACGACTAGAGCGATATCGATTCGGATGCCCGAATATCTGTTGATTCGGCTCAAAGAAAAAGCCAACGAAATAAATATCCCTTATCAATCTTTAATAAAGGAGTATATTAGAAAAGGTCTTATGTCAACCTTATGATAACTACTTTTCTTTTTGATTTAGGTGGAGTTCTCTATACTAATGGTAGTAAAAAATTTATAAGTGATATAAGCAAAAAATATCATCTTTCTGAAATTTTAGTTGAAGATATTATTGATGGTAAAATTGGATCTCACTACAGAGAAGCCAAGATAACCAGAGACGAATTTTGGCAACAAGTGATTGAAAAACTTAACCTAAGCGAAGACGTAGATACTTTGGAAAAACAGTGGGTCGACGAATATGAGTTAATTGAGGAAACTAAATCTATTCTTTTGCAACTAGCCAAAAAATATCAACTTTATTATTTATCAGATAACGTCAAAGAAAGAGTCGAGGTGTTAGATAAAAAATTTCATTTCACCAAGCTGTTTAAAGGAGGAATTTTCTCACACGAGGTTGGAGTCCGCAAACCGAACCCTAAAATATATGAATTAGCCCTGCATAAAAGCAAATCCAGACCCGATAAAACCATATTTATTGATGATAAAGCCCAAATGCTTTTACCTGCAAAAAAATTAGGAATTCATACTCTGCTCTTCTCTACCCCTGAAAATTTAAAATCTGACCTTAAACGAATGAAGATAATCTAAATATTCACTTTTTCTCCCAAATTGCAAACTCAAAAATCTCTTTCTTTTTTTGGTAGTTTTTTAAAATGAACTTGGTTATCAAAGGATTACCCCATCTATCTGGCGATTCGTGAGTCAATACTATTTTCACATTTTTCTCTTTCAAATTATTTATCACCCCTTTTTCTCTGCTCCCGCCTAAACTCAAATCTGGGGAAAAGTTTATATATCTTGTTGGGTTTTTCCTCTCACTTAGGAAATAGAACATTGCGGCATTGTAAAAAACAAAGATGTTGTCTGATTTTTTACTTTTTCCTGAGATAAAAGTTAAAACCTCGGGAATGACACGATTAAATTTCTGATCAACTAAAATGCGCGTCCTTGGATCTTCGATAAAATATGTTTGCTTGATCAAAGACGAATCCCAGCGATAGTAATTTTTCCACAATCCGGTGTAAAAGCCCGAAACTATGATCGATAAAAACAATCCGTAAACGAAAATCTTCTGCTTAGCCTTAAGTAAAATTAAAGACAATGGAATTCCGATTGAGGCCATCGGCAAAACTAAATGAACAAAGTCAGTCGTTGGCCTTATCCCGAAAAGATAAAAGAAAAGAGTAAAGAGGGGTAAATGAATGTAATTTTTTTTATTTCGATAGACAAATATCAACGAAGCCAAAGAAACCAATCCGGGAAAGAGATAAATCAAGCTCTTTAAACCTTTGGGGAAATCAGTCGCAAAAGCCTGATCCAACAATACAGTTTTTACCGTATAAAAATAGAAATTGTCGATAAAAGATTTTGTCGATTTTGTCAGCAGTAGATAGGTTAAAAATACAGCAAAAGCCATAAAAACTCCGAGAGCTAGAACAATTAGGCTTTTCATTTTGGCTTTTCTCACGATGATTAAACTCAAAAGACTGCTCAACAAAACAGCCATCCCCAGATTTTGCTTAAATAAAAACGTGACAAACGCCATCATTCCTGCCAAAAAGGCGTTTGTCATCCCGAGCGATGATTTTTTGGAGTCGAGGGATCCCATTAAGGTCGTACTTAAAAAGAAAGTTGACAAAAGCCCAGTTGACAAAGCGAATAATGTTGGCCAGGGAAAATTTATATGCATAGGTCCCCAGGAAAGATAGACGAGCAGAGAAAAGAACGAAAGCAGTTTATTCTTTGTAATCCTGTTTGTTACAAAATAAATCAAAAGCGCCGTTAGAATGGCAACCGACATTGTCAAGACACGACCAACCAGGATACTCTCACCAAAAAGTTTAAAACCTAAAGCCACAAGAAAAATAGTTCCAGGTGTATAGATGAAGTCAAAATCCCTATAAGGAATCTCTCCGGAAACAATTCTTTCTGCCGCATGCAGGATAAATCCTTCGTCGTAATAACTAAAACCACGATTAAAGAAAATGGTCAAGGATAAAATTAAAACAAATACTGCGAGCAAAAATGAGTATTTGGGCATTATCGATATTGTATAATACGGTGGAATCATCTGAGTTTATGAACCAGTTTAAAAAATCTCGCAATCCAATCATTCTTATTTCGCTCGTTCTTGCTGTAGCGCTTGGTTTTCTTTTCCTTACTCGAAAGAAGCCAGTTCAGAAACCTAAGAAGCCACAAGTAAATATCATCGGTGATAAGGTCCTGCTTTATCAATTCTTTCAGAATAAAAAACCATTCGAATCAATCCTAATTGCAGTTCCAGTCTTGCAGGATCTGAAAAACTCCTCAAGCTTCACGATAGATCTCGATATGAATGCCGACGACAAATTTAGTCAAAGCGAACGGGCAGTTGATAATATACCGGCTCTGGCTGAAAAACGTCTGCCAAATACTTTTCCTGTCATGTTCAAAGATGCAAGGATGTTAAAAAAGCTTGCATCACTTCCTAAAGATGCTAAAGTGAAAGCGAAAATTAAGATTGGCGAAAGTCTAAAAGAAGTAAAAGCAAAAAAGGTCAATGTTGAGATCGGGCAAATTTTTAATCCCGCTCCAGGCTTTAGCGGAAATACGTTGGAAGCTTTTGCGGCTGACGAAGCTAAGCTTTCGGTTTCGCACGACGGAGTCCCCGACCTTAACGGACGAAAAGGTAAACCAAACGAGTGCGTACCTATCTCTTTGGCCAACTCTCTTCTCTGGCTGGCAAAAAAATACAAGTTTGAAGACAAAATGCCCAAAACTGTCGACGAACTGATCGACGAGCTGGCAAAAGACGTCAAGTGGACAAAAGATGGAACCAAAAACGAAAACGCCTTTCCTGGAAAAGAGATTTTTACCAAACGGAGAAAACTTCCCCTAGAAAACAAGAAAATTGACAACGAAACGGTCGAGGGTGAAAGCCAGCTCTGGAAAAGAATTGTGGAGGAACTCAACAAAGATGAAGACGTGGAACTCTTCATCGATTTTAAACAAAGCCCGAAAGGAAAGGCTGAAAAAGGTCATGCAGTAACCGTTGTCAAAGCAGATAAAAATAAAAAAGGCGAAAAGTTTCTTATCTTCCACGATCCTGCAACCAAACAAGGAAACGATACCTATGAAGTCGACCGAAACGGTCAGATCCTAGGATATCCATTTGGGAAAGCCTATGTCAATTTCATTATCTCCGAATCATTTAGCAAACTTTCACCCACTCCAAGACCTTCACCTTCTCCAACCTCAAAACCCTCGCCCAGCAATACCCAGACTCCAACATCGGCTCCAACATCGGCTCCTACTTCACCTCCCACCTCGACTCCTACGTCAGGGCCGACAAATACCGTTACTCCAACCCAGTCTGTCTCCTCTACCCAAAGCCCCACAACTACTCCAATAGAAAGTCCTACCCCCACTCCATCAACTACCATTACACCAACCCCATAATTTTCTAACTATTTAGCAATTTCGGTTTTCTTTCTCAACCTCAATAATCCTTTTTTTTGTAACCGAATTTTTGAGAAGTTTTTCGTCCGCTTTTCCGATAAAAATTACCACACTGTCATATGACTTAATAGGATAATCTAAAATATTCTCGATTTTTTTTCTATTTACATAACCTGTTATTTGTTTTTTATCAGATATATTAAAATTGATATTCTGAAAAAGGTCTTTCCATTTTGCTCCTTCTGCTTCAACGTGGACCACGTCTCCCACTCCATCATGCAGATGAGCCTTTTCCAGCTGTTCATCTTCTTCTTGTCCTTTTTCCTCTTTACCGCATGGCTTAACTAACATATATTTTGCACCTGAAAAGTCCTGCAGTTTTCCGTCAACATAGACTTGAAAACCTGCATGATAATGAACATCTTTTGCTTTTTTGAATAGTTTGAAATATGCAAAAAGACTTCCTACTAAAATAACAAACACAAAAAGGAGAAGAAAAATTATTGTCTTTTGCTTCATATACAATTACTTAAGGAAGGTCTGAAAAATGCCATTTTCGTCATTCCCGCGAAAGCGGGAATCCAGAATTTAAGCCTAGATTGATTCCGTAAAAAGCGTTTTTTCTAGTTTTTCAGAGGTTCCTTAACGGGAGTTACGCAGTTATTCTTCGAGCGATCCCGATTTAATCGGGAGAGTCGAGAAAAGCCATTTGTATTACTTGGGTATCTACTTTATCCCACTTACGTGCCTAATGACTGAAAACATTCCAGGCTAGCGGTGGCGTTAAGTGGATACCCAGATTGTATTAATATTAGTTCTCGACTACGTTCGAACTATAAATAAAGTGCGTAAGTCCTCTACTTAACTTAACGTAAATTACGAAATTAACTTAGATGTCATTGCGAGGAGCGAAGCGACGTGGCAATCTCTATTATACTAAATGAGATTGCTTCGCTTCAAAAATCATCGCTCGCAATGACAAAAACCAACTCGTTAAAACAATCTAGCGGAATTTCGTAATTCGAGCTAATTTACTTTAATTGATTGTTGTTGTAGAAAATTCTGATCATGTTCTTTAGCTTGAAGTTGAGCTTAATTGTTCTACAGGTAAACCACATTTATTTCCTTCTATTTCTTCCGCCAATAATTCTGGATTTCTTTTTGCTTCTTCGCTTAAGTTCAGTACTGCAAATGGGCGTTCGTTGACTAAGTCAACTTGGCTAAAACCACTGCATTCCCTTCCTTTTACCGGACACCTATCACAAAAAGCGATTGCGGTTGCAAGCAAGGGTCCGGCTTCTCTCTCTGCTTCATTCCATAGTTCACGAAATTCATCTTCGCTGACTGCATGATTCAACAGGCCTTGAAAACGTCTAGACATCTCTTCTTGAATCTCGTCAACTTTACGAAGGCCTATTAAAAAATATCCGAGCGGTATAAGTGTATTTAAACTTATCGCCTCGGCTACCGTAATTGTTGGAAATCGTTCCGCCTCCATGTTTTATTGCTTTTATTATAGCACCTATGAATTTAGTCTGTTTCTATAATAGAGTTTAAGTATTATTATAACCTTGTAATAATTCACAGTTTCTTGGGGTTGACTCGAACAACTCTATCGTCGGTAGAATCTGGACTTCCGCGACCATCCCTATTGCTGGTTGTAATGTAAAGCATTCCGTCAGGTCCGTTTATAACCTCACGGATTCTGCCAAACTCGCCTTTAAAATGTTCTTTAATCGATACATCATTATCTTTAATTACCGCTTGATAAAGCGCTTCGCCTCTAAGACCCCCGAAAAATAACGACTCGTCAGTAAAAGCGGCGCCAGCAGGCGCCCAGGTAGTTATTGCTCCTGAATGAGCAACCGGTTTTACCATTCCGGATCGTTCTTCATCTCCTCGTATATCCGGCCAGCCGTAATTTTTTCCACTCTCGATAATATTAAGTTCGTCAAACCGTGAGCTTCCGTGCTCTGTAGCCAAAAGACTGCCGTCTTTACCCCAAGCTATTCCCTGGGGATTACGATGGCCGTAAGAATAAGTTAAATTATTGAATGGGTTATCCGAAACAGATTTACCCGTATCCGTTACTCTCAATATTTTTCCCGCTAGAGAAGATTTATCCTGGGAACGGGACGGGTCTTGAGCGTCACCGGTTGTGATATATAAATTTTTGTCAGGACCAAATTTAATCCTGCCTCCGTTGTGGTTAAAGTTTCCCGGAATATTATCGACTATAATTTCTTCGCCGCTAAGCTTATTGTTTTCGTATTTCATCCGCACCACCCTATTTAAAGTATCTTGACCGTTATTGCTAAAGGTATAGTAGAAATAAACATACCTATTTGAAGAAAAGTCGGGCTTGCCCGGCGAAGCTTTAGCGAAGTCGGGGTGAAGTGCAATACCAAGTAATCCACCTTCGCCTATTTCCTTCACTTTATCTAACGCAATCGGCTCTTGGGCAAGTTTTCCATTCTTATCAACATATCTTACTTTCCCGGGTCTTTCTGTCACCAACATATCGCCTTCAGGAAAAAATGCGATCGCCCAGGGAGTATCTAGGCCTTCTGCAATGGTAGTAAATTGTGGAACATCAGAATTTATCTCTTCGTTTTCCGATTGCTTTTGCGAAGAAATAGGACTAGGAATTTCTCTAATATTAATATTTTTTTTCTCAACTTTATTAACCACGATTAATATTCCGAATAAAATAATAGCTATAAAAAAGAATATTTTTTTCATTATTTTAAAATAATTGATTTAAAACTTATTCTTTTGTCATGCTGAATTTATTTCAGCATCTTTTGTCATTCCGCACTTGATGCGGAATCTATTTAATCTGGATTCCCGCTTCCGCGGGAATGACAATTCAGATCCTGAAACGAGTTCAGGATGACTGTTAATTAGTTTGCTAGAATTGGAAGATGGCGAAATATATTTTATCATTTTTCTTCCTTACGGTTGCGGGGTTTTTTATTGTTTCCAGACAATTTTTATATACAGAGCCTGAACCGGCTTCTGATTCTCCAACTTATGCAATTCCTTCGCCCTCTCTCTTTCCCACGAGTATTCTTAAAACTCCACCCGAGACTAAGATTCTTGATGATGGCTACCATGTCTTTCAAACCTTCAATAACTGCGGACCCGCCGCCTTATCCATGGCGCTTTCATATTATGGTATCAACGTTAGCCAACAAGAGTTAGGTAACGAGCTAAGGCCTTTTCAAAATCCACAAGGCGATAACGACGACAAGTCAGTTACTTTGGAAGAACTCGGAGAAAAAGCTAAAGACTTTGGTCTTATTCCCTATCACAGACCTAACGGAAATATTGAACTTATTAAACTTTTCATCACTTACGATATTCCGTTTGTGGCAAGAACTCTGACCAAAATCGAAGAGGATATAGGCCACTATCGAACTGTTAAAGGTTACAACGACGAAATCGGACAGCTCATACAGGACGACTCTTTACAGAATAAAAACCTCTGGTTCTCCTATGAAGATTTTTTTTTGCTCTGGAAACAGTTTAATTATGAATATTTGGTTTGGGTCTAGGATACTTTAGAGAGGTTTTTCTCTAAGGTTTTCTAG
>MFZO01000042.1 GCA_001788015.1 Candidatus Roizmanbacteria bacterium RIFCSPHIGHO2_02_FULL_38_11
GGAACAGAATTTGCTGCGTTACTTGAGTTGTTACCTGCAGCGGCAACATAAGTTACTCCCGCGTCTCTCGATCTACAGATTGCAAGGTGTAATGCGTCTCCATTTGAGTTGCCGCAGTTATCATCGCTTGACCCGCCTCCGCCCAGACTCATATTGGCAACTTTGATATTATAGTTTGAAACATTTGCAGTAACCCAGTCGATTCCGCAGATCAAACTTGAGTAACTGCCTGATCCCTGGGAATTGAGAACCTTAACCGCAATAAGCTTGGCTTGGGGAGCAACGCCGATTACTCCAAAGGAGTTATTGACTGCGGCAACAGTTCCGGCAACATGAGTGCCGTGTCCCTGGTCGTCGTCTCCAGTTGCTGCTCCGCTTATGCAGCTTTTATTTGCAACAATATTTGCTGCAAGGTCGGAGTGGTCAAGATCGATGCCAGTATCCAAAATTGCTACTCCGATTCCTTCTCCTTCGTTTGTTGCATTAAGTCCTATTCTTGAAACGCCGCTTGGAATTGATTGAGTATTAACACTTGTCGTTGGCGTAGACGTTGGGGTTTTTGTGAAAGTTGGGGTAGGCGATTTTACCGGTGTTGGCGTTCTAGTTTTTGTGGGAGTTTTAGTTGGTCTACGTCTTGTAGTATGAAAGAGCATGGAAATTTCTTTGTCTTCGGTAACAAATGCAACTCTCGGATCCCTTTTTACCCTTTCCAGTTTTTCCTGTGTAAAGACGGCAGAATAACCTTTTAACACTTTAGCAAAACGAATTTTTGATTTTAATGAGTGGATTTTTTCCAAATCATCCGTAACCGAATCTGGATTAGAAACGGTGTCTTTATAAACGACAATATATTGGTCGGGAATAACTTTATCAAGAGATTTAAGAATATCGTTGTGGCTGGAGCTTTTTGCGCTTTTGACAAAAGTCAGGTAGATGGTTGAAGCTGCAATCAAAATCAAAGCCGAAAGCAGGGCTTTTTTCATTGATGACAATAATATCATAGCCAAAACCAAAAGTCAAAAATAACGAACTGAATTTAGGTATAACGCTTGTAGCACACATCGCATTCAATGTAAGCGCTTATAGCTCCAGCAACATTTCCTGCTTTAACTACACCGGTTGTGGAACTACATTCTACTTCCATTAACTTCCCCTTTCTTCTTACCATCACGGAGTCACCATCAACTTGCGTTTTATTATGTACTTGAATTCTAACCTCTTGACCTAAAACAACTCCTTCTAATTTTAAGTCCGCAATACGATATGTTATCTTAGGAGTTTCCTCACCCATAGTTTTATTTGGCGTTATTATAGCTTAAATCTCAAAATTTTTCAACAATCAATTTGATAAGTTTGAACGGCCTAAACTTACCTCAAGACTTAACCCTTCTCAACTAGCCAGGTTACCGATTACCATCTTGACAACGATCGTGGTATAGATGGTATATAACTGTAAAACAATATTATTGTTCGAGCTTGTCGAGAACAATCATTAGATATTTTCTCGACTTCGCTTACGCTACGCTCGAACGATAAAAGTTTTGTCAAATCCTGAACGCTTACATTATTCTACCTTGACTTACAGACAAAAAGATGTGAAGATGGAATATTATGGACTCCCCTTTACTACTTGCCATTTTATTCTTTACATTTGCGATATTCCTTATAGTTTTCATGCGTATCCAAGTCATTTTGAGAAATGCCGAAAAACTCCAAGAGGAACTGAAGGAAGAACGCGATATAGCCAAGGCAATCGTCGCTTCGATGGGCGAAGGACTATTGGTTTTGGACACAGATTATAAAATAAAGTTGATCAATCCTGCGGCTGAAAAACTTTTGGAAACAAGCGTTAAAGAAGCAATCGGACAAAAATGGGCGGAATTTGGCAGAGCCTACATCGGAAACAAGCCCATTCCCTTCAACAAACGCAGCGCCGTCATTTCGTTAAAAAAAAATTCTGTCAAAATTACGACAATAACAGACGATCATTACTACGTCACCCGATCGGGCAGAAAATTCCCGGTTATAGCTATTACAGCCCCGCTTATACACAATAACCGCGCAATAGGAATCGTAAAAGTCTTCCGAGATGCAAGCCACGAAAAGGATGTAGACCGGATGAAAACAGAATTTATCTCGCTTGCTTCCCACCAACTTCGGACACCCTTATCCGCCATCAAGTGGTTTACCGAGCTTCTTGCCGATCCGAAGTCTGGCCCTATGACAACAGATCAAAAAGAATATACAAAAAACATAGACAGCTCAACCGAGCGAATGATCGATCTGGTCAACTCGCTTTTGAATATTTCGCGCATCGAATCGGGCCGGATCATAGTTGAGCCAAAGCCTACGGATCTTTTAAAACTGGTTAAAGAAGTGGTAATACAGCTGAAGAAAAAAATCGAGACAAAAAAAATAAAATTAATTATCAGCACTCATGATCGGCTGCCGGCTATCAATATAGATCCAAAACTCGTAAGCCACGTCTATATGAATCTAATTGACAACGCGATCAAATATACGCCGGAAGGCGGAGAAATTACAGTCTTCATCTCTAAAAAAGACCGCGAGATCATCTCCCAAGTGAGCGATAACGGTTTTGGCATTCCGAAAAGCGAACAGAACAAAGTGTTTCAAAAATTTTTTAGAGCCAGCAATATTGTCACGCATATCACTGAAGGAACAGGCCTGGGGCTTTATCTGGTTAAAGCTGTCGTCGAATCATCAGGTGGAAAAATTTGGTGTAAGAGCGAAGAAAACAAGGGTACAACTTTTTGGTTTAGTTTTCCGCTTAGCGGAATGCAGGCTAAGAAGGGGGAGGTATCCCTTGATTGATATTTAAAAATGTTATAAAGTTATTCAGTTAACGAGTTAAAGAGATAACGGGTTAAATTTAAAACTATAAATTGTAAAATAATAAACACCTTAACCCGTTAGCAGGATAATCAATAAAACATGGTCAGTAATCTCAAAATAATGGTTGTTGAAGACGAGCCGCTTCTTCTTGAAGCCATCGGTAATAAATTGGAGAAAGAAGGGGTCAAAGCCATCCTCTGTTCGGACGGAAAACAAGCGATAGATCAGCTTGCCAATAGCAGTGACCTGCCTGATGCTATTTGGCTTGACTATTATCTTAAAGACATGGACGGCCTGTCTTTTATGGGTTCGGTTAAACAAAACCCCAAATTGCAAAATATTCCCGTCATCGTGGTTTCAAACTCCGCCAGCACCCAGAAAGTGAATACCATGTTGGCTCTTGGCGCGAAAAAATATTTACTAAAAGCTCAATATCGACTTGAGGATATCGTGAAGATAATACAAGAATTAACCAACAACTAAATCCATTGGATTTAACTATGGCCGAGCATAAATCTCTAAAAAAGATTTTGATTATCGAGGACGACCAATCTCTTGCTTCCGCTTATAGAATGAAGCTTTCTCCTTACTTTGCCACCCAAAATGCAGTAACCGGAGACGAGGGATTGAAGTACGTTCATGAATGGCATCCGGACCTCATTCTCTTAGATCTTTTTCTTCCAGGAAAAAGCGGACAAGAGGTGTTGAAAGACCTTAAAAAACAGGTAAAAACCAAACACATACCTGTTCTAGTACTTACGAATCTGGAGGGTCAATGCGAACAGATGTTAGAAGCGGGCGCTGTTGAATGCATGATCAAGACCGAAATGAGCATGGACGAAATTCTTAAAAAGATCCGAAACTTTCTTTAATCTTGCTGGAAATTTTTACCCTATTGACATTTTATACCTAAGGGTTTAATTTGATGATATACATGCGTAATCGATATACACCTCTTATAGCTCTTGTTTTTAGTGCGATAGTACTTGTTACTGCCTTATCCCTATCGTTATTTTTCAATGAGCAGTCACGGATTTACCGTTCAAGCGCTGCCACAGTTCATTTAACCCCGATCCCAACCCCGCCGGGATATTGTGCCGGATTACCTTCATGTAGAGGTCTTGTAAATTGTCATTATGGCATCAAGACTTGCTCAGATCAGTGTCCTTCAGGAGAGAAATTATGTAATACCGAATACAATTCGGTCGGTTGTTGCGCTATTCCTACTGTAACGCCATCTCCAGTGTTTTACACCTGCAACACGCCAGGGATCTGTTGTTCAAATGGACGAAGGTGTATATTATCGCAGGGGGGAAGATACCGCTGTACAGGTAATCTTTGTATACTTCCATCGCTAACTAGAACTCCAACTCCGAAACCGAATTATTTTTATAGAGAAGTGGAAGCTCCAAAAATTGCTAAAAGCTGCAATATTGTTTGTAAGAACAGTAATGCTAACGCAAAGTGTGTATCAATCGGAACAAATTCAGACGCATCCAACGGGAAAGTCTATATTGCCCGCGACCTTTCTGGTAATTGTTTAACTCGGGGTTATTCATGCGGGGATTATTTTATATCATCCGGCTTATCGTGTAATGCGAATAACTCCAGTTTCGATCTTCCTTATTCCCGCTGTAGGTGTCAATATTAATAATTGATACCGATACTTCACAATTGAAATACATTACTCTTGTACTATTGATTTTTAGCCAATATTAGGATCACGACGACGGCCGCATCCTAGTTGGCATAGTCTTAAAGAGAGCAAAGTTCGTTCATTATATTGACATAAAAGCTTAAAATATTATATTCCCCGTTAGGACCGCATGGATCTAACAAATTAGTATATATCAGAGTAAGTCCAGTAAATATTGTAGCCGGTCATTATTCCGTTCAGCATTCTGAAACGCCTTATTTTTGGGATGTTGGACTTCTTTGTCAGGCATTAGCTCATCTAAATCCAATTGAGTAAGTTTTTCCTTATTTTTCCTTAGTACCATTCACTAGCCTGGTCTGTCAAATCCGTGAGCGAAGTACCCAAGATATTTTCTGCTCTACCTTCAAATTCTTGGTGACTCTTTTTAGGAGAGATTAGCATCGGGTAAACTAAATGCCACAAATTCTTAGCAATATTTCTTTGCAATTCTTTCTCCCACTCTCGCCACCCAATGTCGTCAACCCTTTGTCTATATTCTTGCCTTTGTCGAAGAAGTTCCCTGAGGTTGTCTAATCCTGCTTTAACCACGAGCGGCAGAGCTTGCCACCTTCCTAGGGCTCGAGGTGCTGCTAATGCTAAATTTAATAAATGCTCTATTCCCCTGACAGAATAAACATAATTAATGATAGCAACATCATGGTAAAAAGCCGCTTCAACCTGATCGGGTGAAGCTGGAGCTTCAAATAGGCGTCTTTCGGGAAGAAGTAATTCGCCCAAATATCTTCTCACTAGATTTTGGTCACCTTCGTACTGTTGGGCTATCCCAATCCACGAAGCTACAGATTCACGAGCAACTGGTGGGATATGAGACTCAGCTTTTCCGAAACCTAATTGACGCAAGAGCTGTGAATGCGTAGCATGTCCTACTCCATGGTAAAGCGCCGTTCTCCATAGATGATCATTTCTTCCAAGAACGTTTGAATGAAGCTTTATCTGTCTTCTTTTATCATCCCAACTGCATCCCATTGCTACCTCGCGCGTAACAGGATTACTGGTGTCGTTAACGGCTATAATTCTAATAGCATCTGGAGCTAGGGAGAGACGCTCACGTTTAAAGAATCTAACAATAGATTTAAAACCTGCAGTAAGCGATCTTCGGATAGCGGCTTCTCCGTAGTGAGAAGATACACGGATATCAATACGTGGCTCGATGCTGAGTCCATATCGTTCATTTGTCATAATTTTGAGATGAAAAGTTAATTATACAAAAAAGATCGGCAATAGCTATCTCTGACAATACTTTTACCAATTTGCCAATGACCGTAAAAAATTAGTAACGATAGTTTAACACCAAATACTTCTAATCTCGGAGGTTAGACACATTGCCCTTGCAGATTAAAATTAAATTAAATCTTAATTCATCAACTACCATCTTGACAACGATCATGGACTAGTTGATATATTTAGACTTTATTATGTAGATGTAGATTTTTTAGCTGTTATGATGTCACATCTAATTCCTCAGGTTAGAGTTACTTACCAGTTCAGATTAGGGGTTAAATTATTAAGTTATTTCTCCCATCTTCCTGGTAGAGTAACTTTCGCATCGTATCTTTGATTACCATATCCTGCGACTGATAGTGCAACTACTGCCTCATCTGGACCGTTATCTTCATGTTTAAAATTAACTTTCGGATTGGTTAATGTTGGTATATATTTACCCTCCTCAATTTCTCCTCTATGATAATGATAACCTGAAGCCTCTCCTCTTTGTATAGGGTCACGCAACACTACTAGTTTTCCTTCTCTAAGGTTTATGTATTTATGATGAGTATTTGGAAATCCAAATATGTAAACTAATCCAGCAGCATAACCTGACAACATCACTCTTGCGGGTGGAAACGAGTCTCCCAATTTGTCTCCTTCATGCAAATGTTTGACTCTTCCGAAAATACCTAATTCCATATTTTTTCACCTCCTTCGTTATGGGACTCCCGCTGAGCGGGATTCCCAACGATTTTCCCTGAATGTGTCATGAACTATTTACTTTCAATCGCACGTTCATGACAAATTATTAAATTCTTTACTCTATTTTGCCTAACTATATCAATAGATTAAGCAATCTGCTTGACATTATCTGACAGTTTAAGCGCAATCCTGACAAAAAAAGATGTGTTTTGGACAAAAAAGTCAGTTTTAAGTTCTAGATTCTTGGTTTTCAGAGAGAATTAATCGGATGTGTTTTAACCTATTCTAACCTCGGGAGTTAGAGATATTGTCTCTGCAGTCTAGATTTAATTTTTTAGAATTTATTTACGTGTTTAATTAGCTCAAGTTATCTTTGATAATCTGCATTATCTTTGACAAACTTCCTATATCTTGCTGTATTTGAATCAAAAAGCTGCATAATAAATTTTTTATTACAAAGCCCTTTTTTATCCGATAGATATTCAGAAAGTGAAGACCAAGGATAGTCAATAAGCTCAGCAAAATTTTTAGCAAATCCAGCCGATAAATAATTTAAATGAATATAACGGGAAACGTGCTTTGTCTGTTCATCTGTAGTAACTTTTTTTGATTTGAAGCGAGGTAGAAATAAAGGACCTAGCTTATCATTTTTAATATTATGAAATCTCGTAAAAGAATTTAATACATCTGCCATAAAAATAGATATTCCATTAGATTTCTTTTGTTGTAGTAAAAAATGATAGTGAGTTGGCATTAACGAATAAACCAGTATCTCGATGTTGAAGTATTTTTTAATTTGAATTTTTTTATAGAGTTCTTTCTGAAATTCAAGATTAAATTTTTTTAAACTCGAAAAACTAACTATAGCTTTAGTAGAGCGATAATACTTAACTATTTCCAAAAATTTTTCACAATAAGGGGGAGAGCTAAAAATTTGCTGTTTGTTAATTGTTCGATTAAAAATATGGTAAATTCCTCCGTTTATAAAAGGCTCAAGTCTACCTGGCATATAGTAACTTTATTAAGGTGTGGAGTTTGTGTCAATGGATTATAATCCACAAAATCATATATTTAGATTGTTAGGACGTCATATCTAACTCCCGAGGTTAGAGGGACGACTCCTCGATGTTTTCCCAGAAATATAACGCCACAGAATTAGGAAGTCTTTTAGATAACAGATTTTGTCCAGGCTCTAGACGAATAAACTGTTCAGTAATGATAGGCCAGTCGGTTGAAGAAGGATGAAGAATAACTGAGTTTAATTGAGGTACCATGACACCATAATCTTCAAAATTAGCGTGCCCCATCGTTCCTATACTCAACATACCAGTAATAGCTTGATCTCTGATTGTAATGACTGGAACGGTTTGACTTATAAGAAGAAAAGATTCATCTGGCGGAATTTTATTTATTGGAACTAAATCTCTTCGGACTTCAGCTCTGAAATCAGGAGTTTCTATAAATTCAATTGGTTTATCATGGGGATCTGGTGGTATCCACCAACGCTGGTTTTGATCCAGAGGTACTTGTATTCCATCAGGATCATCACCGGGAACGCCTACCAATACTAAATTCTCAAAATCTATTCCGCTAATTCTAATCCTTCCACTCTTAACCGCATCTCTTAATCGATCGCCTTTCAAAATCCGAGCACGATTGTAAAAAAGTCTGAATGTCTTAAAATCTGGAGGAATTATAAGTGGACGTTTGCAAGCATTGAGAATTGGTATATCTATTAAAATTGTTTGACCCCGTTTTAATGTTTCAAAATAATCTCTAGTGAACCATTGTGTAAATGAACCAATTGAAGTTGGAATAAATGCACCTCTTTGGCCTAGATAGCTACCCATGTTTAAATCGTAATGACGAAGATCGTCGTATTCAATTGTGTCTAATCCAGGAAGTGACTCCGGTGTAAAAATAAACTTGGTTAATGCTTCTTGAGCTCTCCCAATTGTGGGTCCGCTCTGTTTCGGAAGGGTGTGACTGCTTCACTGGTTCGTACTGGTGCACCGATATAGAATATTTTTTTCATGCCTCCAATACGATCTGGATGATTATATAAAGATTCTTCACCTATGCTTTGCCTTATTTCCCTAGGCGCCCCCATGAAAGGAATTGTAGTTTACGGCTATAGAATAATCAAATAAAATCAATGAGTGTAGGATAAATAATCTTCGAGATTAAAGATTTTGTCAAATCGGCCCAATTCCACAAAGCCATATTTAATTTTCTATTACCATCTTGACGACGGCTGCCACGTCAAACGTGGCTGGGACGTTTGACGTCCCGCACGCGAGTTGGTATCGTAAAGAATGATGAACCCCGCAGCAAGCTGACGGGGTATCTAAAAAAACAATTGTCATTCCCGATCCTCGATCAGGTCGAGGACAGGTTCTAATCGGGAATCTATATAATTTTTCTGGATTCCCGCTTTCGCGGGAATGACATAGGTAACCCCGAAGTAAAACTTCGAGGAATTCTTTTGATTAAAAAAATGGGTTTAAAATTATTCCGTTGGGGTAGGTTTTTTGGGAGTGGCAGGTGAAGGGCTTGGAGTTATTCCTTCGATTGTGTTTTTGATAAACTTTTCTACGGATCTCCATTCGTCGATCCCCTCCTCCGGCGTTAAGATAAACTGCCCGTTGTCTGATCTGTCGGTTGTGAGGACGTTTTGATCACTCAAGACAAGCGACGTCAAAGAATAATCATTGGCTGTGGTCACTTCTTTAAGAAATCTTTGAATCTTATCCGGGCTAACGTCTGTCTTGACATAATTCTCCATCTCGTCAAGCAGTGTTGGCAATTTTGGAATAAAACCAACCGAAAAAACTTTGGCTCTGATAGCGTCCAAAACTTGCTGCTGGCGTCTAGCTCTGGCAAAGTCTCCTCCGTCTTGCACAGACTGGCGGCTCCGGGCAAATTTAAGGGCAGTTTTCCCATCCATTTGCTGGTTACCCGCGTCAAAATGAATTTTTTCATAGCGGCAGGGAAAAGCCAACTGGGGCGATTCGGTGGCATTCCTTAAAAGTTCATCCAGTTCCGGCTTTTCCTTAAGCAGCTTTTCTTTTTCTGCCGATTGGCTCGCGTCAACTTCATTTAAATACGGCTCGATGTTTTTAAATTGTTCATCTTTGCCGCAAAGATCTTTTTCTTTGCCCTCGACCGGATACTTTTCATCGTCAAATGTTTTTAAAACTTTGATGTCAACTCCTCCCAAAGTGTCGATCGCTTTCGTGAAACTGGCAAAATCGATCGAAACGTAGTTGTCTATCTCAAATCCGGTGATCTGACCGATTATATATTTAGATAGCTCCGCGTCGCTTTTTGAACCGGCTATTTTCGTGTCAAGGTCCGGGAAATCCTGTGGGAAAAGTTCGGTCTCGTAGATTGTATTGATTTTAGCATGATAATCCTGCCCTGATTTAGTCGGGAACTTAACCCAAAGATCGCGGGGAAGAGAAAGCATCAAAGCTCTCTTTTTTATTGTGTCAAAGTGCATGACTATTATGGTGTCGGTAAGATAAGTTCCTGCGTGATTGCTGCCGGCATAACCCAGGAGGAGGATAGAAAAAGAAGTCTTTAGTTTCTTAGTTTGCTTAGACGATTGGTTTGAAATCGGAGTATAGATTTGCTGATAAAATTTGCTTATTTTAAAAACGTAAAATACTGCCGCAGCTGCGATAATCCCTGCCAAAATAAAAAACAATTTTTTCATAAGATTCAGGCTATTATTGTACAATACGCTAAGGTAAATTTTATTGAAGTTCCAAACATCTAGATCAGAAGCGCCAGAGTGTTTACCTCAAGTTTAGATTTTTTGGTCTATAATAGGGGCAATGAGCGAACAAAATCCTATTTCTCATCAATTTCATCCTACACCATTGGGGTGGTTAACCGAGAACTTAACCCGCTTTACCCAAATAAAGTTAGAAGGTGAGGACAATCTAACGACAGCCCAACAATGGCTGGCTAGAGGCGGGTCGCTCATTGTCTATTTTTTACCGCATTCCTGGATATTTGATCCTGCTCTCATTACTCAATATGCCATTAATCCATACTTATATGCCATTAATCCATACTTAAATGAAGAAGGCGCGCGACCCATGGCCTGGTTGACATCGATCAAATTTACCGGTGGTCTAACTGGAGTGAAACCTTTTAATCGAATCGAAAGAGCAGGCGCTCAACAGTTTGCCAATCGTCAACACTTTCTCCAACTTCCTATAGTTCAGAAATACTTAATAACACCTGAGAACGAGGCTGCGGCCCACCAAATGAATTTCCGTTCGATTCGTCACGCAATTAGAATTTTAAAAGCCGGTGGAATCGTAGGGGCTTCACCTGAAGGGACGCGTGGCAAAACGGGGGGATTGCTCCGCGCAAACGATGGCATCGAACTCCTTTTGAAATGCCCACGAGCCGCAGCACTACCAGTCGTCCTGTCAGTTGGAAGATTTTTCAACCGTTACTTTTCACGGTTTTCACCTGACTCGTCGGTGGAGTTAAGAATCGGTAATCTTATTAATTATCAGCAAGCCGAATCGCTTACAGAGCTTTATTTTTGGAAAGATGAACAGAGGGGTATATTTACCGTAGCTGACGCACTTATGATGCATGCAGTTGACAATACACTGCCTATAAGAAAACCTGGCGTTGACCCGTATGGCGAATATTCGTGGAAAAGAATTGGAATTCACTGGGACAGGATTGTAAAACCAGACTCCACCCCTCCCGTTGCAGACCTGGCAGGTCTGTAATAGGTTGACACAACAACACTACACCTGTCAGGTGTATCGGGCTATTAAGATAATCTACATAAGATTTTTGTGGAATATAATCCATTGACTTCCTTTTTCATCTTTAGCAAAATTTTAGAATATGCCAGGAAGAGATATAACATTCGTAAATGACGGAATTTATCATATATTTAACCGAACAGCTGATAAGAGTGGTGTTTTCTCCGATAATAACCTCAGTTTATTATTTCTTGACCTATTAAAATACTATCGATCTGAAAGGGCTAATCTTCGTTATTCAAATTACCAAGAATTAAACTTGGAGATTAAAAAATTTTATGAAGAACAGCTTCGAATAATGAAATATTTCTATATCGATCTCTACTGTTTTTCAATTATGCCAACCCATTATCATTTGCTGTTAAGACAAAAGAAAAATGGCGGACTATCTCATTATATTTCTCAGATCATCAACTCGTTCACTCATTATTACAATAATAAAAATAATCGCTTGGGACCGATATTTTTGTCACCTTTTAGAGCGGTGCAGGTAAGGACTCATGAACAGTTTATTCATGTTACTAGATATATTCATTTGAATCATTATTCTTCCGGTTTTTTAAAAGATATAGATGATTTATTTAGCTATCCTTTTTCTTCCCTTCCACGCTATGTAAATATTCGCAAAGATGAGTTAGTTGAAAAAACTTTTCTTTTAAGAATGTTTCATAATAATCCCTCGCGATACAGAGAATTTATATTAAATAATGCCGAATACCAAAAGTCATTAGAGAGGCTAAAATATACTGAAAAATGGAAATAATTTTATCTAGATTGTCAGATTAATCTACTACACCTGACAGGTGTTGAACTTAATCTTGATTCTGCCAACAATAATTTTCTTCTTAATCCAAGGCGTTCGGCTGTCATGAGGGGAATTATACAATAACGTAGTCTGCAATTTACACCAGAGCTTTTCAGCGGGCTTTCTGGAGATTTTCAATTATTGCCAAAGCTGTAACTTGTTGTTCTTCGTCGGTGAGATATCTATCTGCCAATCGATTTACATCTATTTCGTTTGCTCCGGCAATCTCTGCATACATCCTGGCGCTATTTCTGACCGTCCTCTCACCGGTCCTTGGGTCAACAGCGATTAAACCATAACGATACTTATAACCATCAGTCCACTCCTGGTTATCAACAGCAGCCCAATGAAGATAACCCCAAACATCCACTCCCCTTTGAATCGCTTCGTGTAAGGCGGCTAAATGGGTCAAAATATAAAATGATCTCAATTCGTCATCCCGATCGGCAAGGCCGTTTTCGCTGACGAATATCGGCTTGTTAAACCTTTGATACAGCTCCAGCAGGGCGGCCGAGAAAAAATCGGGCACGATCGGCCAACCCGTATCGCTTGTGAAGAGGGCTTGGTGGGAAGGACTACATAAAGGAGCCGAGGCGACTGATCCGTTATCATCTTGTTTCCAATTTAAAGCCGGTCTAAATTTTAAATTGTAACCTGTGTAGAAATTTATACCCAAAAAATCGGTTGTAGCGTTGGTTGCTTCAATAAAACGAAAATTAAAATACCAATTGGCAAATCGAACTAGGAACAAGTCAAAGGGTGACCTTGGATTTTTCGGTTTAAGCCACTGAATATTGTTGGCTACACCGACTTTTGCATCAGGAATATTTTTCCAGATAGTCTCGGCTGCTTCTTCGTGAGCCTCGATTAAATTTCGAGCTACCGATCGTACCAAATTATGAGGAAGCAATAAACTCAGCCAAGATTTTTTTATATTGGGCGGCCATTTACCAAATATGTAACCCATCGCAATAAGGTTGTTGGGTTCGTTTAATGTTAGCCAATATTTAACGTCGGAAAATTCTTGTACGACAGTTCTTACAAAATCTACAAACGCTTGTTTTGTCTCCGGATTTGCCCACCCTCCAGCTTCGGCGAGATAGGCCGGAAGTGTAAAATGGTTTAAGGTAATAACTGGTTCGATATTCAAACTTTTGAGTCTCTTTAATATTTGCCGGTAACGAAAGATAGCCTCTTGATCAACGACGCCGGGTTCGAGAATTATTCTGTCCTGTTCAATGCTTAACCTAAATGTATTTAAACCAAGATCTGCGATTAGCCCCAGATCGTCCTCTGCCCGACCAACCGTCCACCAGTCTGGACCAACTTCCCCCGCTCTAATTATTTCTGGATGAGCTTTAACATGTCTATCCCAATCAGTATCCCTACTCCCATCACGATTTCCTTCTACCTGATAGGCAGAAACTGCACTACCCCACTTGAAACCAGCGGGGAATTTTAATATATTACTTCCTGATTCTATTCCCATAAAGAATACGGTAATTTTACATTATTGAGCCTTACGGCGCAACTTTCTTCTCCTTTTGTTCTAAAATTTAACCTAACCAACTGGGGTTCCTAGCCGCGTCATTCACACCAGAGTGTAAGTAAATTACTGGAGACTCTATTTCCTTCTCTACTTTTTAAAAGGTTTATAAAGCAAGACTATCTAGTCAATATTTCCTCTATTTCTATCTCGCAGTTTTGCTTCTTGTTGTCTACTAACTATTTCCGGCCTGTTGAGTCCTCTGATCATTGTCCGGGCTGGATCCGGTTCTTCTGCCTGTGAAGATTCTTGAGGTCTTTCCCATGGTGACGATCTTAATCCGGTTGTTTTATCTAAGGGAGGTCCTAACCTGCGCATCACCAGCGCTCCGCGTACTCGACTTGCCACTTCTAGAATCGTAAAACCTGCTAAAATTAGTCCACCAAGCCCAAGCAGCACCTGTTCTGGAGGTAACTGCTCAAAACCTGTAGGAGTCTCTCCTTGAATTACTCTATCAATCGCAACTCCCCCTAAAAGAATGGGTCTTTCTCGGAGATTTTCGACAATTGAATTGATAAGTGGTTTGAATCTTTCTAATCTGCTTACTGCTGGTTTAAGTTCTGCGCCAGATTCCATAATATTTCTCCTTTCATGACTTTTTTAGATATATATTTACTACTTTTACAAGATTCGGATTTTCTGACAGATACTTTTTAAAAAACACTTCAACTTGATTCTTCTGATCTTGAGTCAATTTGGGGCTAAATTTTTGCCAAAAATTGTCCATCACGGCAAACCTCGCCTCATCGGCAATCTTATCGGCGTCAACCTTATTGAATGAGTTGTCACAGGCATTTTGTAATGCTTGTGTTACAGCTTCAACATTAGAAGTGTCGATTTGATTAAGCGCCTTCTCAAGTTTTTCTTGCTCTTCTTGTGTCAAAGCCATATATACAGCCTCCATAATTGCGGAGTTCATTTTTTTATTTAATTCGATTTGGGTATTTTTCGCTTGATCTTCTGTTAAACCGGCAGCTTGCAAAACTGTGAGAAGAGGCGGCTGATTTGTCATATTCATGATTCTAATCCAACTAGTTTACGAATACAAGTCACTACACCTGTATACTACACCTGTCAGGTGTATCGGGCTGTTATTAGGACAGCCCTAGCTGAAATACAAGAAAGAGGCTTTGCAACTAATTTTGAATTTACTTTAAGGTATAATATAATTGTTTATATTGTTGGAAAACGTTATTTTCACTATTCTTAATATAAATAAAATGGAAAGTGAGGAATTAAAAAGAGGTCAGCTTTATATTGAATGTTCGCTACATGGAATTGTGATAGTAGATAGATCAAGAGTTAAATATGGAAGCCAAAATTATGTTGCAACATTAAGAAGATTACGCCAAGAATATCAACTAATCAACGGAGAATATATGGAGGCCACTTGCCCCACGTGCCAGTCATCCTTCACTGTTAAAGAAGCGTAGTTTTGGTGGGGGGGCTTAGAATCTACAACCACGCGAGCGATTTTCACTATAATCTTCTTATTTCAAATAGAGTGTCGGCAACAGACTTATCTCCTTTTGCTTCTCTTAAGCATCTCTCATATAGCAAAGCATCTGGATTAACTTTTATATTTCGCTCAATTATGACTTTTTGACTCAAGAATCGTGCTAAAGCACAAGCATCACGTTTCGTAAGATACTCAAAAAAAGGTGCTTCAGAGCGAGTCATGACACCTTTATTTTACCATGTTTGATAATAGTTCAAGAGAAAATAAGATTTCAGACAAAACCTCAAAGATCAATCTATTCCAATTCGGCAATCCCTTTTTAAAAAACTAAGAGGAATTTGAGCATTAAAATCTGTTCCACCAACTAGTCTTGGTTGATATGCGCCAACTGGCGGAGAGGGTACCGTAACAAAAGTGGCACCTTAAAGTGACACTTTAACTTGTTTGAGTATAGCAAAATATGTTTAGATAGGGTATATGGAAAAATTAGACGTAATTCTGGTAAGTGAACACATCCAGAATCGTTGTTTAGATTGGGAAATTACAATGCCGGGGTGTAACTTGATCTTGCAGAGCGCTGGTTAATTATGCGTTCTCTTTGCTTAAGCATCGGATAAGCAGTATTCCAATTTTGCTCAAGCCAATCTAAATAACCTTCGACATTATCTGCCGGAAATAAATGAGATGGAAATCTTAACGGAGCTGAAACGTCAATATCCCAAACCTTTCCATCGGTTTCAGAGTGTTGAATGCTAACAATAAGCTGCTGCACATCTTCGGAACTCTCTATTGTTATTGCTCTCAATCTAATAAACCTATTGTCGTCAGAAATTGAGTATCTTACTGCACGACTTTCTGGTCCCAGAGGTTCGTTTACTCTACCGGCAGTATTTCCGTAGGCCGGTGTGTAATGACTTCTCCAAACTCCAGCTGCAGGATCAAATTCCGTTGTTAGTCTGAAGGAAGATGTACTATCATTATAAACTTGGTATGTCAAGCTGCCTAATCTTCCACCATTATAAATAGCGGTATTTCGCCAGTTGCCCGGATTTACCAATGTATCTTGTCTGTTGCAACTTACATCCTCCCGATCACCCTGTGGAAACTCTCTGCTCAGATTTACTGTACCAGACTTCGTAAACCATACAGTAAGAAGATTACCAGTAAATCCTTTCCAGGTAAATTCACCTAACGGTTCAACCACTCGGATAAAATCGCCGAAATCGGTTTGTTCAACTATTACAGCGGGCTCCTCACTTTCGACCAGATCTAATATAGTTTCCGCATCGAAGACAGCTACACTATATCGATCTGACATGCTCCTAATAAAAGAAGGGGGCATAGAAATTCCTAACACTTGAGCTCTGTATACACAAGCGGCTGACCTTTCTTTAAGATTGGTTAGTGAATCCGGTCGATTTAGTCGAATTATCCTCCTATTTTCAGACATAATAGCTCTCAATTTTATCAATAATCAACCTCTTTTTCAATATTTAGGCTATTAAAACAATCAAAACCAAATAATTTATTTTTCAATGAGGCTTGACAAAATTAAAGTATTCATCCTGTAAGTAAGAAAAATTTAGGAGTCGCTAGCAATCTACTGGCCGACTGCATTCTCTGAAGCCCGGTACCGTAACAAAACCGTTTGGTAAAAATAGTTCTTCTACTTGTAATGATAGCATAAGATAGTACAAGATGGGGCATATGAAAA
>MFZO01000043.1:0-3077 GCA_001788015.1 Candidatus Roizmanbacteria bacterium RIFCSPHIGHO2_02_FULL_38_11
CATGAGAATCGGATAATTGAGTAAAGCCATAGTATTGTGAGTTGGGTACTGTTTAACTTTCTCTTTATATGTAGGCAGGTGCTGCATACGGGCAATTGTAGATACAGAAGAGAAATAAAAAGCAAGCTCAAAATGTTCTTTTACTTCAGCCTGTTGGAAGATAATGCTTTTTTTAGGATCAAGTCTGGCTGAAAGGTAGTCGATTATGACTTCCCTTCGGTTTTTTCTTAATTCTTCAACATTAAACGGGGTTGTTATGGTATGTACGTCGGCAACCATATAAAGAGTTTCATATTCTGGGTTATCTTGAAGCGCGAGCATTCCCTTGACAGCTCCCAGATAATTACCAAGGTGAAGTCTTCCAGTTGCTCGAATGCCGGAAAGTACGCGTTTTTTCATAAATTCATTGCTTTAATTATATATTTTTTGAATCAATAGTTATAGTAACAGGGCCGTCGTTGGAAATTTGGACTTCCATGTAAGACGCAAATTTGCCTGTTTTAGTCTGGATGCCTTTTTCATTTAACTTTTTTGCGAGTAGTTCATAGAGTCTTTCTGCTTCTTTTGGCTCTTTTGCGTTGATAAAGGAAGGTCTTCTGCCGCCTTTTACATCGGCACAAAGTGTAAATTGTGAGACTAAAAGAATTTCTCCTTTTGAATCAAGAATCGATTTATTCATTTTCTTTTTCAGTATCGTTTTTGAAAATTCCCAAAAGAATTATATAACCTTTCTCAATTGCTGAAAATTGTTGACGGTTAATTGACACAGATGCTTCGCTTACGCGTTGAATTAAGGCGATCATGGTGTGGGTGTTGGTGACGTTGCCGGAACAGGATAATCCGGTGTACAGTCGACACAGTACGTCGAGAACTTGTCTCTGACAATTGTTTTTTCTTTCATCTCGTGGGCAGAATCGTCAACCGTAGTCATTTTACCCGTATCTCGATTGACCGGGACAGTTGTTTTCTCTGCAGAAGCGTTAGCAATGGATTCGGTACCCTTAATAAAATATTCAAAACGAGATTTGCAACTTTCCGAACCGTCAGGGTTCTTATTCATGATATTGCCGGTATCCCAGCAGACTTGTCTTCCTACCACATTTTGGGGTCTCACCGGCCAAAGGTCAGACTGATTCTTAAGTACATAAGTCATTATTTTATTCCAGATTGGCGCTGCCCCGGTTATACCGGAAGTCAAATAAGGGTGCATTGGAGTGTTATCATTATTACCAACCCAGACGGCGGTTAGAAAATTAGGCGTATAACCTATGGTCCAGTTGTCTTTCTTATCGTCTGTGGTACCCGTTTTTACCGAAACTGCTTTATTAGGTATGTTAAGAAAAGACGACGAACCAAAAGCGGCCGATCTGGCATTGTTGTCCAAAAGAATATGAGAGATGATAAAAGCGGTTTCAGAACTTATGGCTCTTTCCCCTTGGATTGCGAAAAAATTTGGACTCTGAAGCGGTTTTTTGACATCTTTGACAAAGTTGGGATCCTTAAATGTATATAAAACTTCTCCCTTTTTATTTTTCACCTCAATAATTGCATTTAATTTTTTTGGAATACCGCGGTTGGGGAATGCGGAAAAAGCCTGAGCCATCTCTACCATCTTTACCTCACCTCCTCCCAGAGTAAGAGACAGTCCATAATTTTTTGAATCTTTGAATGTCGTTATCCTGAAAGCCGACGATGAGGCGACAAAATTTTCTACCCCGTTGATGGCTAGCATTTTGACCGCAGGGATATTGTATGAGTTGCCGAGGGCAAACCTGAGTTGTGCAGCTCCATGAAAGACTCCGTCATAATTATGCGGGCAATATTTTATAGGTTGACCGGCAGCAAAAAAACAGGTCGGGATGTCTAAAAATACGGTTGCTGGGGTGACTAACTTTCTTTCCAGCCCGATCGCATAGTTTATTGGTTTTATTGCGCTCCCTGGTTGTCTAAATGCGGTTGTTACGTTAAAAGCTCCAGATGGAGAAGCAAAAAAATCAACAGAACCAACCATGCTGACAATCTCTCCGGTCGGAGGTCTCGTAACTAATATCGCACCGTTTGACACATCGAGATCTTTAATTTCTTCTAGCTCATCTTGCAGGATTTGCTCAGCCTGTTCTTGGATCTCAAGATCAAGCGTTGTGATAACACGAAGACCACCCTCTTCGACTTGTTTAATGCCATAAAGTTCTTCAAGCTGAGATTTTACATAAAAGGTGAAATGAGGCGCTCTAATATTTTGTTTAATAGGTTGGATGGAAAGCTTTTCTTTGCTTAGTTTTTCATAGATTTCTTTCTTTATATATTTTTCTTCCAACATAGCCTTTAATACCTCATTCCGGCGTTTTTTCGCTAGATCAGGGTTGAGGTAAGGGGAATAAAGAGAAGGAGCCTGGGGAAGGCCGGCAAGAAAAGCTGACTCAAGTAAAGTGAGTTTTTTTGCCGGCTTGGCAAAATAAGTTTGAGCCGCTTCTTCGATTCCATAAGCAGAACCACCATAAGGGACCTGATTCAAATAAAGTTCCAAAATCTCATTTTTGCTAAATATACTTTCTGTCCAATAAGCTAAAGCAATCTCTCTCAACTTTCTTCGTATGGTTCGCTCCGGAGTAAGAAGGGCGCTTTTTACCAACTGTTGAGTAATGGTTGAACCGCCCTGGAGTCTCCGTCTTAAGATGGTATCTTTTATCGCTCTAAGAATTCCGCCTACGAATGAGACGCCGCCATGTTTATAAAAGTTTTTATCCTCGATAGCTATAGTTGCCTGTTTTACGTGTGAGGGAAGATTTCTGACTTTTACCGGTGTTCGCTTTTCGTCTTTATAAATTTCGTATAGGAGTTTGCCGTTGCGGTCCAGGATATGGGTGGATAAGGGAATAACTTTATAATCTTTTAGGCTCATGGGAGAGGGAAGCTGATAGAAAATATAAAAGTAGATTGCTGACGCGACGGCAAGAAAAGCTGTTGTAATCAAAGCAAAATAAATTTTTTTTCCATGTTTTGAGGCATCGATTTTGGATTTAATCTTTTTGTGAATATTTTTTACTACTTTTTTCATAGGCGGGGAAAAAGCTGTT
>MFZO01000043.1:3141-3453 GCA_001788015.1 Candidatus Roizmanbacteria bacterium RIFCSPHIGHO2_02_FULL_38_11
CTGTAGTCGTATTCCAATTGACTTTAATTTATTAATAGATTGAAGTAAAAAAACTTTTCGCTCAATTGGTTTTTTGTTCCAGGGAGAAAAATCGTCAATTGATTTGTTTAAGGATTTTATATCCTGCCAAATATTTTCAAGGATTTTATTGAATTGAAAATTGTCAAATAATTTTATTGTTTCATTGTTCCATTGCTGATCCGATTGTTGTTTAAAAACAAGGATATCGTTTGAGGCAAGATTTGTTATTCGAGAGGCTAAATTACCCAGTTCGTTTGCCAGATCTGAATTATATATTTCTTTCATCCGGGA